>JAFQIB010000056.1 GCA_017397765.1 Clostridia bacterium
CGGCAGTCCTGTTTTCGTATGTCATCTGCATCCCTCCTTCCGTAAACTGATTATAACATATATCAGGCATCATTTCCACCATCATCAGGCAGCGACTCCCGCAGGATCATGATGGAATGCCCATGCTGTGCAGAAAAATGGCGGATGGTACGGATCAGCTCCTCATCACTCAGGCTGTCCGGGAGCATCATGCAGGACGGACGCTGCTGATATTTCGACGGTTCGCCGTGGAAGCTGCTGGAAAGGACGTGGTCGATCTTATCCATGATGCAGTATCCACCGGCAAAGATCGCCAACATGATCAGTATGATAAGAAAGGCATTCATCCGTCTCACCTCCCACATGATGCGCCTGCCTCTTATCAAATGTGGAAGCACTTCTGCAGAGCCTTGTACTCTCCCAGCACCAACAGGGTGATATCTTCCGTCAGCAGGGTGTCCGGCGACACGGATACGTTCATCCGCCCGCCCTGCTTGATGCCCATGATGTTGATGTCGTATTTTCTGCGCACATCCAGCTGAAGGATACTCCTGCCCACCCATGCTTTGGGCACGGACACCTCAAAAATGGCATGGGATTCATCCAGCTCGATATAGTCCAGGATGTGATCGGAGCTGTAACGGATGGAGGCCCATTTGGCGATCTGCTTTTCCGGGTAGATGACCTCATCTGCGCCGTTGCGGAGGAGGAACTTCGCGTGCACATCACTGGCTGCACGGGAAACGACCAGCTTCGCACCCAGCTCCTTCAGGGTGCAGGTAGTCTCCAGCGAGCTTTGGAAGTCCTTGCCGATGGCAACGAAGCAGACGTCGAAGTTATTCACCCCCAGGGACTCCAGAAAATCCCGGTTGGTGCTGTCGCCGATCTGTGCGTTGGTGACATAGGGGAGCAGCTCGTTGATGCGATCTTCGTTGTCATCCACCACCATGACCTGATGGTTCAGTCTGTGCAGATCCATGGCGATGTGCTTGCCGAAGCGACCGATCCCGATGAGCAGAATGCTTTTCATCTTTCATTTCTCCTTTATCCAACGGTGATTTTGTCCTGCGGCAGCTTGGAAGGCCGCTTTTGGGTGGTGGAAAGCGCAGCATAGATCAGCGTCAGCCCGCCGACACGACCCAGGAACATCAGCAGGATCAGCACAATGCGCGATACTGTCCCCAGCCCCGGCGTGAGGCCCAGGGACAGGCCTACGGTACCAATGGCGGAGGCGGCCTCAAACAGGCATACGCCCATGGGCAGGCCTTCGGAAATGCTGATGATCCACCCGCCTGCAAGGAAGAGGCACAGGTACATCATCAGGATGGTGGCGGCGCTGCGGATGGCGCTGTCCTCCAGCCGTCTGCCGAAGAAGTGCGGCGCTTCCCGGCGACCGAATACCGCCATGGCATTGGCAAAGAGCACGGCAATGGTCGTGGTCTTCATGCCGCCTGCCGTGGAGCCGGGCGAGCCGCCGATGAGCATCAGCACGATAATTATCAACTGGCCTGCGCCGGTCATCTGGGTGAGATCAATGGTGTTGAAGCCCGCCGTCCGCGGCGTGACGGCCTGGAACAGCGACGCTGCCAGCCTGCCGCCCAGGGGCAGTGCAGAAAATTCGCCAAAGAAGAAATACAGCGCCGGGAACAGGATCAGCAGCGCCGTCGTCACCAGGATGACCTTGCTTTGCATCCGGTAGCGCCGCAGGTGGATCCCGTTGGTCCGCACGTCATCCCAGGTCAGGAAGCCGATGCCGCCGATGACGATCAGCAGCATGATGGTCACATTGATGAGCGGATGACTGGTATAGCCCATCAGGGATACATAGGGAGCTTCCTTCGTTCCCATCAGGTCAAAGCCTGCGTTGCAGAAGGCGGAGATGGAATGAAACACCGCCATCCACGCGCCCCTGACACCATAGTCATGGCAGAAGACGGGCAGCATCACCAGCACGCCGACGACCTCGATGGTCAGCGTCATCCGCAGGATGAACCCTGTCAGCCGGACAATGCCGCCCATCTGCGGAGCCGCGATGGCCTCCTGCATGGCGCTGCGCTGCATGAGCGAGATTTTCCGGCCGGACAACAGCGCAAAGGACGCTGCCACCGTGATCACGCCCAAGCCGCCGATCTGGATGAGCAGAAGGATCACCGCCTGTCCAAACCCCGACCAGTAACTGGCTGTATCCTGTACCACCAGGCCGGTGACGCATACGGATGATGTGGCGGTGAACAGCGCATCGCCAAAGGGTGTGACCGTTCCGCTGCGGGCGGACAGGGGCAGCATCAGCACCAGCGCACCCAGCAGGATCACCCCGGCAAAGCCCATAATGATCAGCTGAAAAGGCGTGAGTCGCCGACTCATAGGAATAGTTTTGCTCATGATGATTCTCCTTGCCATCTTATCATGTCCATTATATTCGTTTTTGCTTTAAGGTAGTGTTAGGGCATGATGAACGGCATAAAGATTTCATAAAGGGACGAACAATTTCCCATTATCGTTCGGGTGTATCTTTCTGATGTGTGGGGGCAGAATGCGTTTTCTTTTCAGCACGCTGGAGTAACTCCCGAATGGATGCAGGTTGTGTCGATTCGCCGAGCCATGCAGCAACATCCTGCTGGCTTCCCGTGCCAACTGCGCATTGTAGTGCTTCCCGTATGTCTGCTGCAATCTTGCAGAGGCTGCCGCAGCGGCATCGTTGCGTATCTTTTGCTGGTCTTCTGCTTCTGCCTGACTCTGCAGCTGCTTGTTCTGCTGCAGGGTTTCATCCAACTCAGTCGAATACTTTTCCTTCTGCTCGTCCAGCTTGTGCAAGCTGGCCTCCATGGCGGTGACTTCACTCTGCACAGCCTTGACGCCAGCATCGACAATAAAAGGCAACTTGTAGCAAAATTACCCAAAGCATTACTTTGATTTGCAGATTGGGTAAATTGTGCTTCCGTTCGGTGCCATAATGGCTTGTTGTGAAAGAAAAATGGCGATATAATATCTATGAATACCATTCTGGAGGTACACAACATGAAATTTCAGTGGCTGAACGAAAGTGAAATCAAACTGACCGATGACCGCATCGAGATCATGGCCCCCGGTCAGACCGACTTCTTCCGCGGCAGCATCGATGAATGCGAAGAAGGCATCCTGCCGGAGTCCCTCTGCAATGCGCCCTACTACTACACCGAGGTGGAAGGCGATTTTGTGCTGCGGGTCAAGGTGTCCCACGACTTCAAGGATACCTACGATTCCGCCTCCGTCATGGTGATGAAGGACGAGACCTGCTGGGCCAAGTGCTGCTACGAGCTGACCGACTTCGGCACCCATGCGGCGGTGAGTGTGGTCACCAAGGGCGATTCCGATGACGCCAACGGCTGCAATCTGGAGGGCAACACCGCATGGCTCCAGGTGTGCCGCGTGGGGAACAACTTCGCGTTCCATTACTCTGTGGACGGCGAAAACTTCTTCATGATGCGCTACTTCCATCTGCCCATGGAGCGGGTGGTGAAGGTCGGTCTGCTGGCTCAGGCCCCTGTGGGCAATGGCGGCGTCCGCGTGTATGAGCATCTGTCCATCCAACCTGTTACCGTGAAGAACATCCGGGCCGGTAAGTAAGCCGTTCAGCACAGCACACAGGAGGCAACATGTCCATCATATTGGATCATCAGCTGCGGGAGAAGATGGCCCACGATGCGTCTGCGTTTCCGATCAGCTATTTCCAGGCTGAGCTGGCCCTGCTGCCGAATCAGGTGGGGCCGCTGCACTGGCATCCGGAGTTTGAAATTGCCACGACGGTGTCCGGTGTGCTGGAGTATCAGGTGGGTCAGGAGCGCATCATGCTGCAACCCGGAGACAGCATCCTTGTGGGCGGCAACATGCTCCACAGCATTCGGCAGCTGTCCGGCGATACCCCCGACCCGATGCCCAACATCGTGTTCTTCGGCTCGCTGATTGCACCGGAGACCAGCACCATCTATGCCCAGTATATCCAGCCCATCATCGATGACCATGCGCTGCCCTATGTGGTGTTCCGGCATGACAGCAGCGAGCACGCGCCGGTCAATACACTGATCCGAGACATATACCGCCTTCTTCGAGAACAGCCGCGCTGCTACGAAATGGCGGTGCAGCGCCATCTCAGCAGCATCTTTGAGTACTTGATGCTGCACTTTGATGATCTGCCCCGCACAGAAGCCACCCGTGTGCAGTTGAACACGCAGGTGCGCGTCCAACAGATGCTGGCTTTCATCAACGACCATTATGCAGAAAAGGTCACCCTGGGTGACATCGCCGGGGCTGCCAGCATCAGCCGGAGCGAGGCTGGAAGATGCTTTCAGGCCTACATGGGCTGCTCGCCGGTGGATACGCTGATCCGGCACCGTCTGCAGAAGGCGCATAGCCTACTGCATGATACCACCCACACCCTGCAGGAGATTAGCCATGCCTGCGGCTTCAGCTCGGTGAACTATTTCAGCCGCCAGTTCCGCAAGCATTACGGATACGCGCCCAGCCTTGCCCGGGAATCAGGAAAACGAATTGATACGACCGAAAGGAAAGTCCCATGATCGCACAGCCGAATTATCGCAAAACCCTGTTGGCCTGCTACCTTGGTTTTATCACGCAGGCAATCTCTGCCAACTTTGCGCCCCTTCTGTTCCTGACCTTCAAGGATACCTACGGCATCCCGCTGGAGAAGATCGCTCTGATCCCCATGGCGTTCTTCATGACGCAGCTGCTGATCGACTTTGCCGCCACCAAGTTCGTAGACAAAATCGGCTACCGTACCTGCGTGGTCTGCTCGCAGGTGCTGTCCGCCGTGGGTCTGGCGCTGCTGGCTGTGCTGCCGGAGTTGCTGCCCGATCCCTTCATCGGCATCCTGATCGCCGTGGTGCTCTATGCCATGGGCGCAGGGCTGATCGAGGTGCTCATCAGCCCCATTGTGGAAGCCTGCCCCTTTGAAAACAAGACCGGTGTCATGAGCCTGCTGCATTCCTTCTACTGTTGGGGCAGCGTGGGCGTGATCCTTGGTTCCACTGTTTTCTTCGCCGTATTCGGCGTGGAGAACTGGCGGATTCTGGCGATCCTGTGGGCGGTGCTGCCCTTTGTGAACACCTTCAACTTCCTCAAATGCCCCATCGAACGGCTCACCGAGGACGGCGAGGGGATGAAGATGGGTCAGCTGTTCCGTATGCCCCTGTTCTGGCTGATGGCGCTGCTGATGGTTTGCTCCGGCGCATCGGAGATCTCCATGGCGCAGTGGGCCTCGGCCTTCACAGAGTCCGCCATGGGCGTTTCCAAGACCATCGGCGATCTGGCTGGCCCCTGCCTGTTTGCTGTGCTGATGGGCATCTCACGCGTGTTCTACGGCAAGATGAGCGAAAAGCTGGATTTGACCAAGACCATGCTGGGCTGCGGCGCGCTGTGTATCGTGTGCTACCTGCTGGCGTCCCTGTCCTCGTCGCCTGTGCTGGGTCTGCTGGGCTGTGCGCTGTGCGGCATCTCGGTGGGCATCATGTGGCCGGGTACGCTCAGCATCTCTGCCCAGAAATGCCCCAAGGGCGGCACGGTAATGTTCGCCCTGCTGGCGCTGGCTGGTGATCTGGGCGGCTCCATCGGTCCGTCTCTGGTGGGCAGCGTGTCCAGCATGGCGAATGGCGATCTCAAGACAGGTCTCCTTGTTGCTACCATCTTTCCGATGCTGCTGATCGCCGGGCTGGTCGTGCTGAAGAAGTGGGTCAAAACTACAAAATGATCTGAATACAAGAAAAGCGTCCGCTGCCTGACTGAACAGGCAGCGGACGCTTTTTATGCTATTTGGATTTGAGGTTCATTCTACGGCGTTGCTGACAGTTTGATGGATGGTCTCATTCAGATGACTCTTCTGCATTTATGCGATCTTCTCTCGCAGATCATAGAGTGCGGTGCCGATGGTATCAAAAGCAGAGGCAGCGACTTCCTCGTTGTTCTTCATGCCCAGCCGGTGAAGCAGTTCGGCATCACCTTCATAGAGGGCGAGTGCACCTTCGGCCAGTAAGCGGATGTCGGCAATGTCGTTTCCAACATTCCAGAAGTAGGTGTTGAGTGCTTTGATTTGATCGTTCATCACACATACACCAGCTCTGCATAGACAATCTCTTCGGCGCAGGCGCGGATTTGGAGGTCAGGCACAGCCTGACGAGCGTTGCTATTGCTTGCAATAGCGGCGCGAAGCCAGCGTCCGGTCTTGTGCCGGGGGATGGCCGAAGGATTCATGGCACCCACCCATGCCATCTGATTGCGGCCTTTGATTTCCTCCGTGATACCTTGAGCGACCTTCATGGCTTGGATAAGGCTTTCCAGTCGTTCAGTAGCTTCCTGATTGAACAGAGCAAGTTACTTGAACAGCTCGCCAGACAGCACCAGCTGGTTGAAAGCAACAGGACGATACTCCCGCAGGAACTCTCTGCGCCGACGGCCCCAGAAGCCGATGTCACCAGCCTCCGGCGGTAGAGTAAAGTTGGGGAAGTAGTAGTCACCAACTTTTACATACGGGATGGTCAGGTTAGATTCACGCTCGTTATTCATATTGCAGCTCCTTTCGTAGTTCGTGGAAGGGGAAAAGGGGAAATTTTTACTCCTTTCCTCAGAACCACTCTCATTCACCACAAACGAGCCGCAGTCATGATGTAATGTGAAGGATAAAACCTTCCTTTACATCATACATACTGGTTGGATGCTCATTTGTTTATGTAGTCCTCAAACGCAATGCACAGGAACCGTGCGTATAATTGCGCCCTCCTGATAGGACGGGAATATGTTTCCGTTTGCTCAACAAATTGGAATTTAGAAAACTCCTTTATTGTACTTCTTTTGCACAGCAACAATGCAACCTACTCCAACACATAGTCCTATAATCAGAACCACAACAGCAAGAACAGCTAAATTATCCAGCAAGCCTATTATACCGCTGAA
>JAFQIB010000006.1 GCA_017397765.1 Clostridia bacterium
CCTTCTTCCAGCGTTACTTTGTGGGCGGCATCATGATCGGCGCAGTCAAGGGGTAATGCGACGGTTTGACAACCGTCTCACTATAGAACTCATCTCAAGAAAGGAAGGATCCCATGAAGAAAATCCTGTCTCTGGCCCTGGCTCTGATGATGCTGATGGGCATGCTGCCTCTGACCGCAATGGCAGAGAGCACCGAACCCTACTGGGAGATCCAGATCTACTCCGAGCTGGCTAACTACGCCGGAGTGCAGACTGGCTGGTTTGCAAAGCTCCTGAAGGATAAGTTCAACGTTGGCGTCAACGTGATCAGCGCCTCTGAAGGCGGCAGCGATCGCTGGGCGACCCAGATGATCTCCCGCGATCTGGGCGACCTGGTCATGCTGGGCGACAACAATGGCCAGCAGCATCTGAGCGAGGCTGTTGAAGCTGGCCTGCTGCTGGACATCTCCGGCATGATGGAGCAGTATGCCCCCAACATCCTGAAGAACTACCCTCTGCTGCTGGAAAAGGCCAAGATCCAGTTTGGCAACGGCACCGCCGTGTATGCTATCGGCTCTGAAGCTGTTCCTACCACCAGCGATCTGCAGATCGAAGGCGGCACCGACTCCTGGTGGGGCCCCTACGGCCGCTGGGATCTGTACGCCAAGCTGGGCTATCCGGAGATCAAGACCATCGAAGATCTGGTTCCCGTGCTGAAGGCCATGCATGACCTGGAGCCTGTCAACGCTGACGGCGAGCCCACCTACGCCATGTCCCTGTTCAAGGATTGGGACGGCGGCACCATGATGGCTGCGACCCAGTTCTACGCCATCTTCGGCTACGGCGATCAGTGGAATTACGTCTTCCCCCATGCTACCGAGGATTCCTACATCACGCTGCTGGATGAGGACGGCATCTACTTCCGTACCCTGAAGTTCTACTTCGACCTGAACCAGCTGGGTCTGCTGGATCCCGACTCCATCACCCAGACCTACGGCGAAGTGACCACCAAGGAGCAGACCGGCCGCGTTCTGTTCAACTGGTTCAACCCCATCAAGGCTAACTTCAACACCGCTGAGCGTCTGGCTGAGGGCAAGGCTATGACCCTGCTGCCCATGAGCACCCAGTGCAACTACGGCTACACCGGCAAGCCCTACGGCTACGGCCGCACCGTGTCCATCGGCGCCAACTGCGAGCAGCCCGAGCGTCTGCTGAAGATCATCGACTGGATCTTCTCCGACGAGGGTCTGATGGAAGTCAACAATGGCCCCAAGGGCGTGACCTGGGACTACGATGAGAATGGCGTGCCCACCTTGACCGAGCTGGGCTGGGCCTGCTATAATGATCAGATGACGGAGATCCCCGCTGAGTTCGGCGGCGGCACCTTCTACGAGGGCATGAACAAGGGCTTCTACGTGTACCCCAGCCTCAACAACAACCTGGCCAATGGCTATCCCGCCAACCGCGACCTCTGGCCCTGCGTCCTGAGCCGCGAGATGCCTGAGGTTCTGAAGGACTGGAGCGAGCACCATGGCGGCGCCCTGACCAGCATCCAGGCCCTGATCAACAAGGGCAACATCGTCAAGACCATCAACCAGGCCGTGTTCTCTACCGAGCCCGCCCTGCAGATGAACGCCATCCTGCAGCAGAAGTCCAGCCAGGTTGGCTCCATCCTGACTGAGTACAACTGGAAGATGGTTCTGGCCGCTGACGAGGCTGAGTTCAACGCTCTGAAGACCGAAATGGTCGAGAAGGCCAAGGGCCTGGGCTACGACGAGATCGTCGCCTTCGGCATCCAGGAGTGCGAGCGTATGTTCCGTGCCCGTAAGATCATGAACGAGGAACTGAGCAAGTAATCCTTTTCAAGAACCCATACTTTGTCTCCCGTCACCCTGCGTGGCGGGAGACATTTCAGAATAAGGAGTTATGGCATGCAGACATGGTATCATGAAAATCCGGTGATGCTCCATGTGGGCACGCAGCCGCGGAGAAATGAGTATACCCCCTTTGCGCCCGAACAGGATCCCTTTGCGTCGAAATACACTTCCGCCCGCCGCATTCTGCTGAACGGTGTGTGGGCGTTCGACGGCTATGCCAGCCTGGAGGATCTGCCGGAAAACTGGCTTGCCATCCAGCCCGCGGGGACGATGCCCGTGCCCGGCAACTGGGAACTCAACGGCTTCGGCAAGCCAGTCTATGTCAACATCCGCTATCCCATTCCCTATGACCCGCCCTACGTCCCCGTGGCCAATCCGGCCGGCGTATACCGCCGCACCTTTGAGGCAGACCTCTCCTCCGGTATGCGCTGGATGCTCAACTTCGAGGGCGTGGACAGCTGCTTCTATGTGTACATCAACGGCCAGTTCCTGGGCTACAGCCAGGTGACCCACAACTCCAGCGAGTTCGACGCCACCCCCCTGCTGCGCCAGGGTGAGAACGAGATCATGCTGCTGGTGCTAAAGTGGTGCGACGGCACCTACCTGGAGGATCAGGACAAGTGGCGCATGTCTGGTATTATCCGCGATGTGTTTTTCCACCTGCGGCCTGAGAAGCGCATCGAACGTTACACCGTGACCACCACGCCCCGTGACGGCGGCATGGATGTGTATGTCCGCCTGGAGGCAACCGCGCCGGTGAAGTTGCGTCTCTTCGCTCCGGACGGCAGCGAAGCGCCTGTGCAGACGGATGCGCAGGGCGTGAGCTTCTTCCGTGTGGAAAATCCCCTTCTGTGGAGCGCCGAAAAGCCCCATCTGTACCGCCTCACCCTGGAAACGGAGGATGAGGTGATCGGCGAGAAGGTGGGCCTGCGTACCGTCTGCATCAAGGACGGTGTGCTGCTGGTGAACGATGTGCCGGTGAAGATCCGCGGCGTGAACCGCCACGAGAGCGATCCTGTGACCGGCGCGTGCATCTCCCGTGAGCAGGCCATGAAGGACCTGATCCTGATGAAGCAGCACAATGTCAACGCCATCCGCACCTCCCACTATCCGCCCACGCCGGAATTCCTGCGCCTGTGCGATGAGATGGGCTTCTACGTCATCGACGAGGCAGACAATGAGTCCCACGGCAGTGTGGAGGCATCCCTCACCACGGACAACAATTTTGACTATTCCGGCATTTCTCTTCTGTGCAACCGTCCGGATTATGAGGCAGCCATTGACGACCGCATCCATGGCATGGTGGACCGTGACATCAACCGCCCCTGCGTCATCTTCTGGTCCATGGGCAACGAGAGCGGCTACAGCGTGGCCTTTGAGCGCTCCATCCGCAAGCTGCGAGCAAAGGATCCCACCCGCCTGATCCATTATGAAAGCATCCACCTTTTGAAGGGCGCCCCTGTGCCCAATGACAGCGTGGATACCCTGGACATGGTGTCCCGCATGTATCCCGGCCTTCCGGAGATCCGCGCTTATCTGCAGCGCCCCTGTGAGACCCGCCCCTTCTTCCTGTGTGAATACTGCCACGCCATGGGCAACGGCCCCGGCGACCTGGAGGCTTACTGGCAGCTGATTTACTCCGAGCCCCGGCTGATCGGCGGCTGCATCTGGGAATGGTGCGACCACGGCATCCAGGTGGGCGTGCAGGAGAACGGCCAGCCCATGTATGGTTACGGCGGCGACTTTGAAGAAGTGGATCACGACGGCAATTTCTGCGTGGACGGCCTGGTCTTCCCGGACCGTACACCTCATGGCGGATTGAAGGAGGCCAAGCAGGTCTACCGCCCCGTGCGCGTGGAAAAGCGGGCGGAGGCATTCGTGCTGCGCAACATGCGGGCTTTCACCGCCGCCCAGGAGGATCTGTGTTGCCGGTATGAAGTGACCGCCAACGGCCTGACTGTGCAACAGGGCGAAATCGAACTGAACCTGCCCGCGATGGGCGAGCAGATGGTCACGCTGCCCGAGCTGGCTGTGGTGACAGGCGAAAATCGCTTCATCCGCTTTATCTTCACTGCAAAACAGGAAACTGCCTGGTGCAAAGCGGGGGATATGATCTGCTTCGACCAGCTTCCGCTGTCCGACTGCCTGACCCTGCCCTGCGCGGCGGAGCACAAGCCCGGTCAACTGAGCGTGCAGGAGTCCCGCAAGGCCATCACCATCACCGGCGAAGGCTTCACCTACACGATTGATCCCTACACAGGTCTTCCTGCCGGCATGCAGTACGGCGATCAGCAGCTGCTGGACAAGGGCATGAAATACAACGTCTGGCGTGCGCCCACGGATAACGACGCTGCCATCCGCCGCGACTGGGAACGCTTCCACTTGCAGGAGATTGCGCCCCGGGTGTATAATACTACAATAGAGCAGAATGAACGTTGCGTCACCATGACCTCCCAGGCCTCTCTGGCATGGCAGATCCACCATCCCCTTGTGCGTTTGACCACCACCGTGAAGGTGTATGCCGACGGCGCGCTGACCATCGACATTGATGGCAAGGTGAACGACCAGCGGCCCAGCCTGCCCCGCTTCGGATTACGGCTGATGATGCCCGAATCCTTCGATACGGCGGCTTACATGGGCTATGGCCCCGGCGACAGCTATGCGGATAAGCATCATGCCGCCTGGTGGGGTTCCTTCACCGAGCAAATTGATCAGGCCCGCGAGAACCACATCAAGCCCCAGGAAAGCGGCTCCCATACCGGCTGCACCACTCTTAAAGTAAACAATGGCCGCGCGGCCGTGAAGATTGGCATGAATGCACCCTTCAGCTTCAATTTCTCCCGCTATACCCAGGAAGAACTGACCCGCAAGCGCCACCACTATGAGCTGCAGCCCTCCGGGCATGCGGTGCTGTGCGTTGACGCCAAGCACGCGGGTATCGGCTCCAACAGCTGTGGCCCCACGCTGGACCCTGCCTGGCAGGTCAGCGATAAGGAATGGCATGTGCAGTTCTGCCTGGAACCTGCCCATCTGAAAGAGGTGTGAATATGAATCAACTGGATCAGCGGCTGATACAGGTCGTTCCCTCCCAGCGGCAGCTGATGCTGCAGCAGATGGAGTTCTATGCCTTTGTGCACTTCACCGTGAATACCTTCACCGACAAGGAATGGGGCGACGGTACTGAAAGCCCCGCCATCTTCAACCCCGTGAAGTTCGACGCCCATCAGTGGGTAGACGCCATCAAGGCCGCTGGCATGCGGGGATTGATCCTCACCTGCAAGCATCACGACGGCTTCTGCCTGTGGCCCAGCAAACATACGTCGCATACCATTGCGGCCAGCCCCTTTAAGGATGGAAAAGCCGACATCGTAGGCGAAGTGGCACAGGCCTGTCGGGAAAGCGGCATCCGTTTCGGCGTGTATCTCTCTCCCTGGGATCGCAACCATCCCCTGTACGGTGCCGGCAAGCCCTACGATGATTACTTCATCGCCCAGCTGACCGAGCTGCTGACCGGCTACGGTGATGTGTGCTCTGTGTGGTTCGACGGAGCCTGCGGCGAAGGCCCCAACGGCAAGAAGCAGTATTACGACTGGAACCGCTACTACGAGACCATCCGTGAACTACAGCCCGATGCCTGCATCCATGTTTGCGGCCCGGATATCCGCTGGTGCGGCAACGAAGCCGGCGATACCCGCGAGGCTGAGTGGAGTGTTGTGCCCCGCCGCACAGCCGACACTGAGAAGGTCGCCTCCGCCAGCCAGCAGGCTGACGACGAGGAGTTCCGCCAGCGCGCCATCCGCGCCCAGGATCGCGACCTGGGCAGCCGCGCCATCCTGGAGGGTGAGAACGATCTGATCTGGTATCCAGCGGAGGTCAATACCTCCATCCGGCCTGGCTGGTTCTGGCACGAGAATGAAAACGACAAGGTGCGTCCGTTGGAGAAGCTCATCGACATCTACGAGAAGTCCGTGGGAGGCAATGCGACCTTCCTGCTGAACATCCCCCCGACCAACGAGGGCCTGTTCCACGAAAACGACGTGCAGCGCTTGCACGAGCTG
>JAFQIB010000130.1 GCA_017397765.1 Clostridia bacterium
ATGAGTGTAGGACGACATGATACCCTCCTGTAGTGTGTTTGTGTGGTAGCTACATTCTATCACGAGGGTGCTATGTCGTTCTACTCTTTTTTCATTGTTGCACTTCACATGATAACCTGTCAGGCTCCCTCCGGGAGGGAGCCTGGATTCATGAGAGGCTTGTAAAGCCTCGAATGAAGACTGAGGGAGAACGCGTAAGTTGCTATATTCACTAAGCTACATAGAGAAACGCAATCTCACCCCCACAAATTCCAGTTTACATGCTTGCTGCCCCACAACAAACAGCAGGCCGCACGATCCGTGCGGCCTGCTGCTTTTGTCTGATTTGCTGTTTTGTTTGCCCCGGGATCAGAGCAGCGTCACGCCTGCCTCGCGGCACTTCCGGCGGGTGTCCGCATCCCAGATAGAGGACTGCACCTCGCCGATGTGGGCCTTGCCCAGCAGCAGCATGCACAGGCGGCTCTGGCCGATACCGCCGCCGATGGTCAGGGGCAGCTCGCCCTCCAGCAGCATCCGGTGGTATTCCAGGGCGCGGCGGTCATCGCAGCCGGCAAGGGTCAGCTGCTTGTCCAGAGTCTCCGCATCCACACGGATGCCCATGGAGGAAAGCTCGATGGCGCAGTTGAGGGTGTCGCACCAGTACAGCAGATCGCCGTTGAGCGTCCAGTCGTCATAGTCGGGGGCGCGGCCGTCATGGCGCTCGCCGTTGGAGAGCTTGTGGCCGATCTGCATCAGGAAGGTGACGGGATGCTCCTTGACGAAGAGGTTTTCCCGCTCCTTGGAGGTCTTGTCGGGATACAGCTGCAGCAGCTCTTCCGTGGTGATGAAGGTGACGTGATCGTCCAGCTGGGTGCGCAGCTTGGGGTAGCGGCCGTTGACAATCAGGGAGGCGTCCGCAATGCAGCGGACGATATCCGTGACGGTATCCTTCAGGGTGCGCAGATTCCGCATGTCCCGGGTGATGACCCGCTCCCAGTCCCACTGATCGACGTAGATGGAGTGGAGGTTATCCAGCTCCTCGTCCCGGCGGATGGCGTTCATGTCGGTGTAAATGCCCTTGCCCGGCCAGATATCGTAGCGGTAAAGCGCCATGCGCTTCCACTTGGCCAGGGAGTGCACCACCACCGCGTTTGTTCCGGCAGCGGGGATATCGAAGGAAACGGGGCGCTCCACGCCGTTCAGATCGTCGTTCAGACCGCTGGTCGGATCGACGAACAGGGGGGCGGACATGCGCTTGAGGTTCAGCGCCTGGGCCAGGTGATCCTGGAAGGTACGCTTGATCAGGCTGATGGCCGCCTGGGTTTCATAAAGGGAAAGCTTCGGCTCGTAGCCGGCAGGGATGATCGTGTTGTTCATGGGAATGCCTCCTCCCGGTGATTTCATTATCATAGCACATCCGGGCGGGGAAGGAAAGTTTTCTGTTTGTTTTTCTTGCCTGAGGGCGAAAAAACGCCGGAAAGCAGCCAGGCAGCCTTCCGGCGGGAGAACTCTGTGTTCGGTCTGACGGCCTCAGGCCAGCCAGTCCATGGGCAGCGATTCAAACTCGCCCTGGGCATTGAGCTGATAGGCGGGGAGCAGCGGTTCCTGCAGGGGATCGACGGTCAGACGCTCCGCCGGGCACAGCAGCGTATGGGGCTGCCGGGTAAGGATGTGGCGCACGAAATCCGCGGAGGAATCCAGCCGGTAGTCCAGTCCGACGCCGAAGAGCGTGCTGCCCTCGTGGGACTTGTGATTGTCCGAGCCGGCGATGGTGTAGATGCCGCGGGCCTTGCAGTAGCGGGCGGCATAGGCGTCCTGAGCGGCGGTGTTGCCGGCGTTGGCGACCTCGATGCCGTCGGCGACGATATCGCACACACGGATGGCGTCCAGATACCCGCGCATGCGGAAGGGATGGGCCTGAAGCATGCAGCCGCCTGCCGCATGCACCTCCCTGTACAGCTCCTGGCGGGACCAGTGCTCGATCTCCGGGTGATCCAGCAGATACTGCTTGTCCAGACCGTAGATGAGGTATTCATCGCCGTTGAAGTTCTGCTCAATACCGAAGAAGACGTCCAGCCCGGCCTTCTGGCCTTCGTTCCAGGCGTCCTCAAAGCCGGAGCAGTACCAGTCCACCCGATCCTTCCAGTTGCCGGTGCGGGGGGCGGCGGTGTTGCCGCTGAAGAAATGGTCGGTGATAAAGATGCCCTGATAGCCCTGCTCCTTGTAAAACCGGGCATGCTCTGCGCCGGTGGAGGTGCCGCAGGCGCTGCCCTGGCAGGTGTGCATGTGCGTCTCGTAACGGTACATGGGAAAGCCTCCCTCATCAGTTGGATCTGCTTCAGTATACCCTGTTTTTCCCTGCGTGACAAGAGGCATTTGCGCTGCAGCGCAGGAAATCGCCCGTGCGCGGCAGGACTGGGATGCAGCGCCTATTGACTTTTTTCTTCGCCCCTGCTATCATCTGAATTAGCTGAAATGTTGGAGCAGAGGTGTTGTATGATGGCAGGATGGATCATCGCAGGGGCCGTGGCGCTGCTGGCGGTGCTGTACCTGGTGCGCAGGCGGCTGACGGCCCGACAGCACCGGGAGGCGACGCTGATGGCCCGCATGCGCTCCTCGGCGATGTATGGGCGGCTTTATCCCGTGCTGGTCAAGTGCGGACAGTGCTGCGTGGAGCGGATCATCATCCGTCCGGAGGAGATCCGCATCGTGCTGTACAAGCCGATGAACCGGGAATACCGCTTTGCCTTTGAGGAGCATGGGCTGGACCCGGTGGACCGTCCGGCGGCGCTGCGGGCGCTGGCGCAGGCGATCGCCCTGGATGTGCCGGTGCTGGCAGATCCGGCCAAGTATTATTTCTCCACCCATTCCGCACCCCGGGACGGCGGCGGCAGCTATCACTGGTATGAATATGCGGTGCAGATCGCCTATAAGGACATGATGCTCCGGGCCTGGTATGACCAGGCAGCCCCGGAGGAGGGCATCATCCGCTGAAGCAGGCAAATCTTTCGCCGGACAGCAGGAATGGGCCTGCCGCCGTCGAATGAAATATGTAAGAAAAACCCTATCCATTGAAGGAGGTACAAACGCATGCAGATCCTTTCCGTTTTTGACGAAGCATTCCGTCCCTACGGCCGCGTGGTGGAGGGCTACCCGGTGGAGGGTATCCTCAAGGCGCTGGCAGAAACCCCCTGCACCGACGCTGTGGTGTATGAGCCCCGCATCGAGGCCCTGCATCAGGCCGAGAACGCCGAGGAGATCGGCACCGCCCTCTTTGGCGGCATGCCCTTCCAGTTCGGCTTCTGCAACGGCGTGAACACCAAGCTCAACTGCCTGGAGTGGCACCGTGATTCCGAGTTCAACCTGGGCACCGAGGACTTCATTCTCCTCATCGCCAAGCAGGAAGAGATCGTGGACGGCAAGCTGGATACCGCCAAGGTGAAGGCCTTCAAGGCGCCCGCCGGCGTGCTGGTGGAGTGCTATGCCACCACGCTGCACTACGCCCCCTGCTCCGCCAAGCTGGGCCAGGGCTTCCGCGTGCTGATCGGTCTGCCCCTGAACACCAACACCGACTACCGTCCCGGCGGCGGCGCGAACGTGATGGACAAGATGCTCTGGGCCCGCAACAAGTGGCTGATCGCCCATCCCGAGACCGGCGAAGCCGCGCAGGGCGCCTGGGTCGGCCTGGAAGGCGAGAACATCGACATTTCCGCTGACATCTGATGATTCACAGAGAGAGGCTTTCGGGCCTCTCTTTTTTGTTTCTCTGCCCTGCTTCAAGAACAGGTGGAAGTGTCTCCCGCACGGCGTTATTGTCAGCAAATGCAGCGCTATGGTACGATGGAGGAGGAAGGAGGAATGAAGATGGATCTGAATACGATTGGTGCATATATCGCCATGCTGCGTAGGAATCTCGGCTTGTCGCAGCGGGAGTTGGCTGGCGCGGTGGGCGTCAGCTTTCAGGCGGTAAGCAAATGGGAGAACGGAGAATCCCATAGTTAATGATACGCCCCTGACAACTCACGCTTACACAGCTTGTTCACAACATAAACAAGGAGAACAAGCACATGAAACTGATCACCTGCGAATTCAACATGGACAGCGGCTGTGTTGAGCTGCGATTTG
>JAFQIB010000131.1 GCA_017397765.1 Clostridia bacterium
CATCCTGCATGACCTGCTGAACGAGCATGGCAAGGTGTTCATTAGTGGCATTCCCGGCATCGGTAAGAGCGAGCTTGCCAAGGCATATGCCAAGCAGCACAAGGCTGACTACACCAGCATTGTGCACCTGTACTACACCGGCAGTTTGCGTGATGACATCACCCGCATGGACTTCGTGGACGATCTGGCCGATGATGACACAGATATGCGTTATCAACGTCATGCCCGCTTCCTGCGGACGCTGAAAGAGGATACGCTGCTGATCGTGGACAACTTCAATGCCACCGCTGCGGAAGATGATCTGCTGGCCGAGATCATGGCATATCGCTGCAAAGTGCTGTTCACGAGCCGTTGCCGGTTTGATGAGTATCCTATGCTGGAGTTAAGAGAAATCATCGACAAGCAAATCCTTCTGCACCTCATGGGCTGCTTCTATTCTGAGGCAGAGCAACACTGTGAAACTCTCCTGTGCATCATCGAAACTGCGCACGGTCACACACTGGCCGTAGAGCTGGCCGCGCGCCTGCTTGAAACTGGTATGATGGAGCCCCATGCACTATTAGCAAAGCTGCAAGCAGAAAAGGCTGCCTTCAATGCTGCCGACACCGTCAACATTCACAAGGACGGGCACAGCACCAAGGCAACATACTACCGGCATATTCATACGCTGTTCTCCCTGTATCATCTGACCACATCCGAGCAAGATGTCATGCGCAGTCTTTGCCTCACGCCTCCGACCGGCATATCAGCCCGGCTGCTGGCAAAGTGGCTCCAGCAGGACAGCCTCAACACCATCAACAGCCTTGTTGAGATGGGCTTCATCCAATCTCAACCGGGACGCATCGTCGCTCTGCATCCGCTTGTACAGGAGATCGCATTGGAAGAGCTGAAGCCTTCCATTCAAAACTGCAGTACTCTGCTGGACAGCTTACATGAAATCTGTCTGCGCCACGGAGAAGAATCACCTCACGCACAACTGGTCATGCAAACCATTGAAAGTATCGTCACTCACGCAATCAAAGACGCTCCCGCTTACTACCTCCGCTTTGTTGAGGATGCCATCCCCTTTGCGGAGAAATATCGCTGCCAACGCGGCATCGTTGCGATGGTGCATGAGATGGAAGCCCTGCTGGCAGACAGCTCCTTGGGCGCACTGAATGACCGCGCATTGTTGCTCAGTTACCAGGCGCTGTGTGCCAACAGTCCTGTTACAGCCATTCACTTGCAGGAGCAAGCCCTCACTCTGCTTGCGGATATTAGCCCTGACAACGCCCTGCTGGCTTCCAACATCCATGCCAACCTCGGCGGAATGTACCGAGAATCCGGAAACTACATCAAAGCAAAGGAGCACATGGAGGCAGCCATTTCCCTGCTGCGCCGCTATGATCTGCTTGCCTACCACGACGGCATTCCGCAGGTGGTGAACTACGCCACACTGCTGTCTGAAATGAGCCAGCCAGACAAGGCTATCGCTGTATTGGAGCAGGTAGAGAAGGTTGTACAAGAGCACAATTCTGCCGTGTGCATGGATAACGCCTCCATTTACGAGGCTATGGGCAACACCTACCTTATGACAGGCAATGTGGAGCAGGCTGCGATTCAGCATCGGAAGTGCCTTGCAATTTACTCCGCACTATTCCCTGACCAGCCAGATATACTGTCGGCGAAGAAAGCTGATCTCCGCTTGCTGTACGAGCAAATCGGTGCTATCATGACTTCCTCCGCAACACGAATTGCATAATCCACCATATCCAATACAGGATGCAGTCCGCCACGGCTGCATCCTTTTCTTGTACCATCATCCTGTTTGAGTAATTTTCTCAATTTGCCCTCAATTCGGGCTCAATGCAATTTCCTGTCCTCGGAATTAGAATGAAATCGCCCCGAAAGCAGCACCACTCGCTGCAGCCGGGCAAATCATCAAAAGGAGGACGATACATGTCCAATACCAAATGGGAGGTGCAGCCCAAATGAGAACCCTGCACAACATCCGCATCATCGCGGTGGATCATGGCTACGGCAACGTGAAGACCGCGAATGGAATCACCCCAACCGGCATCAAATCCTACCCCACCAAGCCCATTTTCGGTGGGGACATCCTTGAATATGCCGGCACCTACTACCTGATCGGCGAGGGCCACAAGGAGTTCATCGCAGACAAGTCCATGGACGAGGATTACTACATCCTGACCCTCATGGCCGTTGCGCGCGAGCTGAGCCTCGCAGGGCTCACCCGAGCCGACGTGCACCTTGTCGTCGGTCTGCCCATGACCTGGGTGCGCACCCAGCGCGAGAGCTTCCGCACTTACCTCATGCGCAAGACAGACGTACAGTACAGCTACGGCAGCAAGACCTATCGCGTCCACTTCGTCGGCTGCACCGTGTACCCGCAAGGCTACCCAGCGCTGTACAGCCGCCTCGGCGAAATGAAGGGCACAACCATGCTGGCCGACATCGGCAACGGCACGATGAACATCCTCTACCTCGTCAACGGGCAGCCCTCCGAATCGCGCAGCTGGACGGAGAAGCAGGGTGTAAACCAGTGCGTCATCACCGCGCGGAACGCCGTCATGGACAGCTTCGGCGTGAAGATCGACGATTCGATTATCGAGCAGGTACTCCGCACCAGCACAGCGGACATCGGCAAGCCCTATCTGGACTGCATCACCGCTGTCGCCCGGCAGTATGTGGCTGACCTGTTCGCCACGCTCCGCCGGTATGAGTACAATCACGATCTCATGCGGCTGTACATCGTCGGCGGAGGCGGCTGTCTGGTGAGGCACTTCGGCGACTACCCCAAGGAGCGCGTGACGATCATCAGCGACCTCTGCGCG
>JAFQIB010000057.1 GCA_017397765.1 Clostridia bacterium
AATGGTGGGAAGTTTGCCACCCCCTCTGGCCCTTGTGAGGTCGCGCTCTGCGCGACGAGCGTTGTCAGCGCTTGCGTTGATAACGCGAAGCCCACAGCAGGCTTTGTGCCTGTTGTGGGCCGGTATGCTTCTTTCTCGGGACCGAGAAAGAAGATCTCTCACAAGTAACCTGCCACAAAGATACAAATATCTAACGATCGCACATCTCGACAAATCCCAATTTGTCAAGCATCCCACGACGATGCAAACCGGCAGCCATACGCCGTCCGCCCCATAGTCCTGCCGGGTCAGACAGAAAACGAGCATCCGGCTTCTTTCACCGGATGCCCGTCTGTTTTCTTGGCAGGACAATTTGGCCTGTGATGCGCGCGGACAAAAGCGCGTCAGGATTCAAGCTTCAGCAGGTGCCTGCGCAGGGCGTTGAAGGTTTCGTCGGAAATATCATGCTCGATCCTGCAGGCGTCCTCGCGGGCGACGGCTTCCTCCACGCCGATGCGCATCAGGAAGGAGCTGATGGTCTTGTGGCGGTCGTATACGCGCATGGCGATCTCCTCGCCCTTTTCCGTCAGGGTGATCAGGTTTTCCGCATCCATGACGATGTACTCATTCTCCCGCAGCTTCTTCATCGCAAAGGACACCGAGGGCTTGGTGACCCCCAGCAGCAGGGAAATGTCCACCGAGCGGACGTAGCCCTTGGTTTCCCGCAGGCGGAGAATGGCCTCCAGATAATCCTCGGCAGATTCATGAATATACATGCAAGCAGCCTCCCGTGACAGTTACTGTAACACCATCTTACCATGCTCCGGAGAAAAAAGCAAGGCCGGCGCAGCAGTCCGAAGCGGCTGCCGCCGTTGCTTTCCCGGAGCGAATCAGAGAAATTTCCCGGCTTCCCGGATGAAAAAGTCATGTTTTCGCCCCTTCTTCCCGCAAAAAGGGCTTCCCATACCGGATTTTTTGTGATACAATGTTGGATGGATGCACGCGCGCTCTGCGCCGGGCACTGTTAAGCTTTTGATTTTTATATCAATGGAGGAATTGATTCATGATTACTGCTGGCGATTTCCGTAAGGGTATTCAGATCGAGTGGGACGGCGGCGTGTGGAATATCGTCGACTTCCAGCACGTCAAGCCCGGCAAGGGCGCTGCCTTCGTGCGCACCAAGATCAAGAACGTCATGACCGGCGCTGTGGTTGAGCGCTCCTTCAACCCTACCGACAAGATGCCCCGCGCCATCATCGAGACCAAGGAAATGCAGTACGTCTACAATGACGGCGAGATGTACTACTTCATGGACGTGGAGACCTACGACCAGATCCCCCTGGCGCTGGATCAGGTGGAGGACGCCATCGCTTTCGTCAAGGAAGGCACCAACGTCACCATGCGTTTCTACAAGGGCTCTCCCTTCTCCGTTGAAGCGCCCAACTTCGTGACCCTGGAGGTTACCGACACCGAGCCCGGCTTCAAGGGCGACACCGCTTCCAACACCTACAAGCCCGCCACCCTGGAGACCGGCTTCTCCCTGCAGGTGCCGCTGTTCATCAACACCGGCGATATGATCCGTATCGACACCCGCACCGGCGAGTACATGGAGCGCGCGAAGTAAGACGCTTGCGCGTTTCGTGAGAATCCTTTTGGGATTTTCACGAAGGGTTTGCACTCCGTCGCTGGTCGCTTCGCTCCCGGCCGCTCCTTCGTGTAAGGAATGTTTTTTGCAGAGCAAAAAACACCCCGCCCGCCGGGAAGCCCGGCGGATACGAATTGAGTCTGCCGACGGCGGATAAGATAGACAAATAAGCGATCTCCTGCCCGACGGACGTGTGTCTGTCGGGCAGTTCTTGCATATTTTCGCAGTTTAGCTGCGTAGAATAGCTATAAACACGATCATCGACTCACAATCAATAGGGGCCGAAGGAGTGGAGAGGGCATTTACTGAGAACGTGTTCCCAGTGGGAACTTCGCCGAAGGCGAAAGTGGGAAGTAAATGTTGCATGACGGAAAGCCCTCTCCTCGCCTCCGCAGAGGCGAAATCCCGTCCCCAATAAGGAGGAAAACCGCAATGAGCAAGCTCACCGACCGTATCAGCTTCCTCAAGGGCATGGCCGCCGGCATGAAGCTGAACATGGATAAGGACGCCAACAAGCTGATGCTGGAAATGCTGACTGTGATGGGCGAGATGGCGGAGGAAATGGCCGCCATGACCGAGGCCCACAATGACCTGAACGAATACGTCGAATCCATCGACGACGACCTGGCCGATCTGGAGGAGACCCTCTTCGGCGAGGAGGAGCACGCCCCGGACTGCGACTGCGAGGAGTGCGCAGGCGAGGAGGACGATGAGGAGGACGAGGAGGATGGCGAAGAGGACGACCTGATCGTCTACGCCTGCCCCCACTGCAATCACGAGATCGAGTTCAGCGCCTCCGACGTGGACTTCGACGAGGATTACCTCTGCCCCCAGTGCCATAAGCCCATCTTCCCGGAGATCGAAGAGGACGAATAAAACAGACAGTCGCCTGCACCCCGTCACGGGCATGCAGGCGACTGTCTTTTATGTTTCAGGGGTTGTCAGCGACTGGATCGCGGCTTCCATGAAGGGACGGGCCTCCGCCTCGTCCTGCGGAATCCACATCAGCGAGCCGTAGTAACCGTAGCCCTGATGCACAAAGGCAATATCGAGCGCGCAGACCCCGCCGCGTTCCTCGGCGATCCACGCCTCTGCCCCGCCCAGGTGCTCCAGTGTCACGGCGTAAGGCGCTCCCACTGCGGCGCCATAATAGGTGCTGCGAAGATTGGCGTACCAGTCCAGCAGGCTGCGGGCGTCCTCCGGATCAACAGGCAGCGTATACATCAGCTGAATCAGCCAGCGGCCGCCGTCCTTCTCTAAGATGAAGGCGGAGTCGGGGCGAAGCAGCTCTTCCATCGTCACAGGCTGCCAGCTTTCATCCAGCTGAAGCTGCAGCCCGTGCTCCACGCTGATAAAAGCGCCGCCGGGCAGCGGGATTTGACGACTCTCCAGCAGTACCTGCTCCCGGTCCGCATCGGCGCAAAAGGAGCGCATCATTGCCAGGGCGGCCTGATCCTGCGCCTCCGTCGCCGGGCCGGTGATGATCATGTTGTAGCCGAACCGCTCCGTAAAGGCTTCAAACCACAGCGTATGCGCCGCGCTGCCTCGCATGATCTGCCAGCGAAGCTGTACGCCGTTGGGCAAACGCTCCCCGGCAATTTCCGTTTCGCTGTATGCACCGCCGCTGAGGGCAAACATCATGGAGACACAGCTGTTGAGCTTGTGCTTTGCCGTGCCTTCGTAGGCGTCTGCAGGCGCAAAATTGGCATATACCAGCCGTCCGCCGCCAAGCTCACAGCGCAGGTCGGAAAACAGATTGCCCGGGGACGGAACGATTTCCGCCTGGGCCGGCGCTTCTACCGAAAACAGGCCGAACGCCATTTCCAGCCGCTGCGGCGCTCCTTCCGCCAAGGCGGGCATACCTATCAGCATACAAAGCAGCAGCACAATCAGCAGCACGAAGCTTCTTTTCATGTTCTTCACCCTTTCTTCCAAGCATCTGCATATAGTATACCATGATTTTCCTGCCGGTCACAGCCGGCTGCGCAGATTTTACAAGTGTAACAGTGCTGGGAAAAACAGCGCTTCCGGGGGCGGCAGATGTTCTCAGCCTGTTGCAGAAACAGCTGTTATGGTGCTATAATGGGTGCACAAGACATATTCACAGGAGGCATTGCCATGACCGGCTGGGAAATGATCGATCTGCACGGCATCCTGTGCCTTGCAGCTGCTTATCCCGAAGCCTTTGCGCCGCAGGCCTTTGAAGCGCTGGCAGCGCTGACCGCTGCCCGAACCGCCGGTGTGGAGAATTTCTACCGCCGCGCGATGCAAGCCTGGCCGCTGCAGCTGCCGCCGAAGACGGAATATCCCCATTGGCTGACGGTGGAGAATGATTACTGTACATCCCTGAGCATCTGCGTGACGGAGCAGGAAAGCGCGCTGCTCCGGTCGATCCTGCTGACGGCGGCCCGGCTGCGCAGGGAGGAGCGGCTCCCGGAGCTGACCGCGCTGGCAGAGGCGACAAATCAGTTTCCCATGATGATCGCCTGGAAGCGCGGGGATGCGCTGCGCTGCGTGAAGAAGGAATTGCGGGGATTCTGCCGGCTGCAGGGCGTGGAGATGGTGCAGGCGCCCCCGGAGAACGAAGCAGAAAGCTCTGCCGTCTGGCGCAAGGTCAAACGGCGGGCCGCGAATCAACGAAAGCAGGAGGAACAAAGCCATGACCCTTCATGATCAGATCACCGATATCCTTGCCGCCGCTGTGGAGAACGGCGAGTGCGCCGGTGTGAACGTCCTTGTGCGCCGCTATGGCGAGGAAATTCTCTACACCCAGGCCGGTATGGCCGACCGGGAGGCGGGCCGGCTGATCCAGCGGGATTCCATCTTCCGCCTCTACAGCCAGTCCAAGCCCATCACGGCGGCAGCGGTGATGCTGCTGGTCGAGCGCGGCCTGATCGACCTGATGGACGGTGTGGACAAATTCCTGTCCGGCTTCCGCGACCCGAAGGTGGTGGACGACCGCGGCTGCATCACCAAGGCCTACCGCGCGCCCTGGATCATAGAGCTGCTGGGCATGACCGCCGGGCTCTGCTACCCCGACGGCGATCCGGCGGGCCAGTACGCTGCCCGTGTCTTTGAGGACGCCCATGCCCGGATCCGCGAGGGCGGCGGCATCCCCACGGTGGCATTCATGAACCGCCTGGGTGAACAGCCCCTGGCCTTCCAGCCCGGCACCCATTGGCGCTATTCCACCTGTGCGGACGTGCTGGGTGCGGTGGTGGAGGTCGTCTCCGGCAAGCGCTACGGCGAGTTCCTCCGGGATGAATTCTTCCTCCCGCTGGAGATGAAGGACACCGCCTTCTGGGTCCCGCAGGAGAAGCAGGAGCGCTTCGTCACCTGCTACGAGCATACGGAAAAGGGCCTTGCGCCCTGGCGCGGGCTGCATCTGGC
Source organism: Clostridia bacterium (assembly GCA_017397765.1). Lineage (GTDB taxonomy): Bacteria > Bacillota > Clostridia > Christensenellales > Aristaeellaceae > UBA11524. The sequence continues at coordinate 5,015 of JAFQIB010000057.1, forward strand.
GGTGGGCGAGTACAGCCGCGAGCCCGCCTTTGAATCCGGCGGCGCAGGCCTGGTCTCCACCCTGGAGGACTACAGCCACTTTGCCGACATGATGCTGGGCGACGGTGTCTGGAACGGCAAGCGCATCCTCAGCCCCGCCAGCGTCGCCTTCCTGCGCAGCGGCCAGCTCTCCGACGCCGTGCGCCGCGATCTGTGGGACAGCCTGGGCGGCCATACCTACGGCAAGCTCTGCCGCATCTGCGACGATCCCGGGCAGGCCGCCTGCCTGGCCCGCAAGGATGAGTTCGGCTGGGACGGCTGGCTGGGCACCTACTACGCCAATTTCCCCAATGAGGGCATGACCATCCTCTCCATGCAGAACACCACCAACGCCGGCACCACCACTGTGGTGCGCAAGGTGCGCAACGCGGTGCTGGCTGCGCTGAGCAGGGGAGAGATCTGAGAATTTCCCTGAAAATTGGATAAAATCGCGCCCCAGGCACGTTGTATAGGCAAATCAAACGGGAGGTGTTTGCGTGAAAAAGTGGCTGGCGGCGCTTTTCTTTTTTCTGATGCTGGCGCCTGCTGCATGGGCAGAAAACCTGCTGTATACCGAGCTGTGCGGGCTATGGCGCTGGGCCCCCGCGTCCCCTGCGGCAGCGCTGGGAGACGGTGTATATCTCCATGTGGACGGCCGGTGCGGCCTGTATGATGCGACCGCTTACGACCCGTACCACACAGACATCATCACCGGCATGAAGCTGCGGGAGGAGGGCCTCTGGTGGCTGCAGGGCGATGATCTGGTGATTTCTGTGGGCAAGGAATCCCTCGCCTTCCCGGTGGAAGCGAAAACGGCTCAGGACTGGGCATATCCCGACGGCATACAGATTGGCCAAAGCGTGTACCTCCCCGCCGCCTGGGAGCGCATGGGCATCCCCTGTGAGCAGATCATTCCGGAAAAGATCATGACCACCATCGGCGAATGGTATGCCGATGAGAAAATCGAAAGCTACCGCGAGCTGCCCAACATTCCCGGCGGGCCGATGGTATTCATCCTCTTCCGGCATGCAGAGGGCCGCACCCTGGCCGCTCACCAGCTCACGCCGAACGGAGACTGGGACATCTGGTACTACACGCACAATGTCCCCCAGGGAGACTACGCCGACATCACCCTGACCGTCAGCAAGGGCGGTGAAAAGGAGCCGCCCATCTGGTACGACCAGCGGGCGCATGATTATGTTTTTCCCAGCGGCCCCCGGGTCGGCGTATGGACAAGCGATGGCGAGACCCACGGGGAACGGGTCGAATATGCCTGGTTTGACGGCATTGGCACCTTGCATGAACACGGAGATTTCCTTCTTGTTCATTATGGTGACAGTCCGGGGCGGCAGGTCGATGTGTTCGGCGATGAACTGGTCTTCTATAACATCGGCAACGGCTATGAAGGCGTTCGGTATCTGCATTTTGACCGGCGTATGGGGCGTGTGGATTTTTCCGCCCTGCCCCGCAGCCTCACCGAGGGCCGTGCCATGGGCGAGGATGAGCCCCGTCTGCCCGCTTGCGTCGAGCCGGACACGAAGATCATGAGCAGGCAGAGCTTCCTCACCCAGCAGGATGTCAGGCTGCGCGAGGGAAAGACCTGGCCCGTCTACATCGGCCCGGGCAAGCGCTATGGCCGTGCGGCGAACGGCAGGGCCTCCGTCAGCACGAACAGCTGGGTGCAGGTCTTTGGCGAATATGAGGGCTGGCTGCTGGTTCATTACGCCATCAGCGCGGAGCAATACCGCTTCGGATGGATTGCCGCTGATGCGCTGGCGCCCGGCGAAAGGGTGGAACAGCTGCCCTTCGTCTTCGGGGATATCGTGTCCGGCGACAGGGGATTGCCCCTGACGGATGATCCGCTCAACAGCCGGACGCCGCTGGTTACGCTGCCCCTCTCGGCGGATATAGAATACCTGGCGCAGCTGGGCGAGGATTTCAGCTATGTCCGCGTCGAGCATGAGGGCAGGATGTGGTGGGGCTTTGTGTACACCTGGCCGCTGGGACATGGCTGAGCGCGGCAGGGCAGCTGCCGGCGTCTTGATGGATGAAAATGCAATATGTTGGCGGCAAGCTGTCCGGCGGGATGGCTTGCTGCCTTTTCTCATGCTGAAAGCATGGGGAAAGAATGAAAGACGCTGAAGGTTGCCCCCCAAGGCGCGCTCAGGGGAAACGATCAGCGACAGATGACGGACCGTGAGTTCCAGCCGCAGCTACCTTCGCCCCCTTGCCGCGCCCACGGCAGCGCATGTCCCTTTGCGCAGGTACGTCTGCCGAGGACTGCTTGCCCGGCAGAAACACTTTTGCGGCTTTCCTGATAATTCTCCGTGACAACGCCGCCAAAGGATGCTATACTATAGGCAAACAAATCAAAGGAGGGCGCGGATGAAGCCCTATCGACCATCTGCCCGGCATATTCCGGAGCTGAACGGCCTCCGGGTGCTGCTGGTTTTCATCGTCAGCTGGTATCATATCTGGCAGCAGTCCTGGTGGACGCCCTATGTGGGGAAGTACTCGCTGGACTTCCTGGTGCGCGCAGGCTATGTGCCGGTGGACGGCACGATCCTGCTGTCCGGCTTTCTGCTGTTCCTGCCCCATGCCCGTGCCATGCTGCTGGGGGAAGGCGTGCCGGACACGCGGGCCTTCTATCAGAAGCGGCTGATGCGCATCGTGCCCAGCTATTTCTTCGTGACGCTGCTGATGCTCTTTGCCGTGGCGATTCCCTACGGCCTGTACTACGGCAACACCGCCAATCTGTGGAAGGATGTGCTCATGCACCTCACCTTCACCCAGACCTTCGATTTCTCCACCTATATCGCAACGCCCATCGGTGTGGCCTCCTGGACAGTCGCCATTGAGATGCAGGCGTATCTGATCTTCCCGCTGCTGGCCAAATGGGCCCGGAAGAATCCGCTGGCCACCTTCTCCTCCATGGCGGCGGCCGCGCTGCTGTTCCGCAGCTGGGTCGTCTGGGGGATGCAGGACTACAATATGGTGGTCAATCAGCTGATCAATTTCCTGGACGTATATGCCATGGGCATGGCGGCCTCCCTGCTGTATGTGAAGCTGACCACCCTGTACCCGGAGGACCGGCGGCGGTTCCTGTGGCAGGCAGCGGCAACGCTGGCTGTGGCGCTGGCCTTCTGGGGCTTGAAGGAGCTGATGCAGGATCAGGCCGGCTCCAGCGGACAATCCGCCATCCAGGCCGGACAGATGGTGCGCCGCCCGGCCTTCGCCTTCCTGCTGGCGCTTTTGACCCTGGGGCTGCCCTTTGCCGTGCGGCCCGTCCGCTTCCTTGCCGGCAACAGGCTGATGGGCTTCCTGGCCATGATCAGCATGAACTACTACCTCATGCACCAGAACATCGCCGTGCACCTCAAGCGCATCGGCTTCCCGCCCTCGGTGAGCGACATGCCCAACATGGCGCCCGGAGGCCCGGAAAAGCCCTGGGTCTACCAGTATACGGCGCTTTGCTTCGGACTGTCGGTGCTGACGGCCATCGCCATCACCTTCCTGATCGAAAAGCCCGGCGCCTGGGCGCTGAAGAAGGGCTTTGCCCGCCTGAATCAAGCGCAGGACGCCTGGCTGGCCCGGAAAAAGGAGCCCCAGGCATGACGTGCCGCTCCTTTTCTGCCGGCGTATTCCACCCGATCTATCTTTGAAAGGAGAAAACCATATGTCGATCTTCTATCGTTTCCCCGGTGGTCTGCGCAAAGCGCTGACCCTTTCCTACGACGACGGCGTGGAGCAGGACGTCCGGCTGATGGAGGTGCTGGACGAGCATGGCATCCGCTGCACCTTCAACCTCAACAGCGGCTGCTGGGCCCAGGAGGGCACCGTTTACCCCGCCGGCACCATCCATCGCCGGATGAGCAAATCCCAGGTGGAGAAGCTCTACAAGAATCCCAACCATGAGGTGGCGGCCCACTGCCTGACCCACGCCTCCCTGACGGAGCTGAATCCGGCGCAGATCGCCCACGAGGTGCTGGCGGACCGGGAGAACCTGGAGGCCATGTTCGGCGGCCTGGTCCGCGGCCTGGCCTATCCCTTCGGCACCTATTCCGACGAGGTGGTGCAGGCCCTGAAGGCCACCGGCGCCGCCTATGCCCGCACCGTGGTCAGCACCAATGACTTTACCATCCCCACCGACTGGCTGCGCCTCCATCCCACCTGCCATCACGACGCCCCGAACCTCGAGCAGCTCTGTGACCGCTTCCTGGCGGACAAGGTGCCCTTCTTCAGCCGCCTGTTCTATCTCTGGGGCCACTCCTATGAGTTTGAGGCAAACGACAACTGGCAGGTGATCGAGCACTTCTGCGAGAAGATGGGCGGCCATGAGGATATCTGGTATGCCACCAACATCCAGATCGTCGATTACGTCAACGCCTGCCGCGCCATGCTGTCCAGCGCGGACGGCAAGACGCTGTACAACCCCACCGCCATCGACGTGTGGGCGGACGCGGACGGCAAGCGGATCTGCATCCATGCCGGTGAAACCGTGAAGCTCTGACCGCCCTTTGCGCTGAAATGCACACTTTGTGCAAGAAAGCCCTTGCCTGAACGGAATAATTTGATATAATGGAAGCAAATCAATCCACAAAAGGAGAAATTGATATGTCTGAGAAGAAGACCAAGCGCATCATCTCTGCCGATGACGGTTCTGAGGTCAAGGCAGGTTCCCGCAAGCGCGCCGCCAAGCAGGCTGCCCCCGTGGGCAATGCTACCGGCCTACGCATTGGCGCTGTGGCCCTGTGGGTCGCGGCCATCGCCTTTGAGGTCGTCGCCATCCTGATCCTCGTGGGCACCATCAACTGGACCTTCATGTCCGCCACCGCCCAGCTCATCATTGCCCTGGTGCTGGATCTGATCTGTGTGGTGATCGGCTCCCTCCTGTGGAAGAAGGCCAACCGCATCAAGCCCGCCAGCGAGAAGAACAAGCTGACCTTCTGGCTGTGGAACAACATGGGCGTCATCGTGGCTGCCTTTGCCTTCATCCCCTTCGTGATCCTCGCCCTGACGGACAAGAAGGCTGACAAGAAGACCAAGGCCATTGCCGTGGTGGCTGCCGTGATCGCCCTGCTGATCGCCGGCGTTGCCAGCTACGACTTTGATCCCGTTTCCCAGGAGGACCTGGCTGCCGCCACCTCCGCCATCACCGACGACGTGTACTGGAGCACCTTCGGCAAGGTGTACCACACCACCCAGGACTGCCATGCCCTGAACGTCTCCGAGGAGCTGACCTACGGCACCGTTGAGCAGGCCATCGCCGCCAACCGCACCCGCCTGTGCGCCTACTGTGCCAAGCGTGACGCCATCACCGGCGTGGTGACGGACAAGAACGTGGATGACATCGTGCTGGATGATGCCGATGTGATCCCCGACGCTGTGCAGGAGCCCGCAGAGGCTGCCCCCGCCAGCGCAGAATAAGCTGATCCATCAAAACCCCGTCCGACAGACATTGCCGGACGGGGTTTTTGTGTGCCGGAGAACGCCTCGCACAGGGCAGCTGCTCAAAATGCAGGGAGGCCGGGGGGAATGGCGGGAAACCGGGACTCTCGCTTCCGCAGCGGTGACAGTTCCCCCAGGAGGATTGATCCGCCGGATGCCAATGAACCGGGTAAACGAAAAAGCGCGCTTGCCCTGCCTGAAGGCAGTCAGCAAGTGCGCTTGATGGCTGGTATCCGCTTTTTCCGGGGTGTTCGGAGGGCGTGCCGTGCAGCAGCGTCTGCCGGTTTACTCCTCGATCTCCCGCTTGGGGCAGTTCAGGGCGGCGGTGACGGCGTTGGTCAGCTCGTAGACCATCACGTCCTCAACCTTACCCGCGTCGCAGGCGGCGGCGATGGCGGGATCAATGGGCAGCTGGGCCAGCAGCGGGATGCTGTGCTTGGCGGCAACCTCTGCCGTCTTGCCCTCGCCGAAGGGATAGAGCTTCTTCCCGCAGTCCGGGCAGGCCATGTAGGCCATGTTTTCCACGATGCCGATGACGGGGATGTTCATCATCCTGGCCATGTTGACCGCCTTTTCGACGATCATGCCCACCAGCTCCTGGGGGCTGGCGACGATGATGATGCCGTCCACGGGCAGGGACTGGAAAACGGTCAGCGGTACGTCGCCGGTTCCGGGAGGCATATCGACATAGAGACAATCGACCTCGCCCCAGCACACGTCGGTCCAGAACTGCTTGACCGTGCCGGCGATCAGCGCGCCGCGCCAGATGACGGGGTCGGTGTTGTTTTCCAGCAGCAGGTTGATGGACATGATTTCCACGCCGGTCTTGGAGGCGGCGGGCAGCATGCCCAGGTCATTGCCCATGATGGGCTCGTCCACGCCGAACATGCGGGGGACGGAGGGACCGGTGATGTCAGCGTCCAGGATGCCGGCCTTCTTGCCTGCACGGACGGTGGCGCTGGCCAGCAGGCCGGTCACCAGGGACTTGCCCACGCCGCCCTTGCCGCTGACGACGCCGATGATCTTCTTGACCTCGCTGCCGGGGTTGGCGGGTGCCAGCAGGGAAGCGGGGCTGGTCTGAGCGCTGGAGCACTTGCTCGCGCAATTGGCACAATCGTGATTGCATTCAGCCATGAAAAATACACCTCTGTTTGTTGGATTCCAATAAGTATTCGCCGGGATTGACAAAAATCCTGCAAACGGCAGAAAAAAGGGACAGGGCGCTTACGAGGCTTCCGGGGCGCAAGGCGGCAACGGCGCTTTACTGGCCGCCGAAGCCGTTGAACCAGGCGCGCATCTCAAAGGGCTTTTTCCGCGGGCCGGTCACCGGATCGGCCGCCACGCCCACGGGCAGCAGGCAGATCAGCTCGTATTCCTCCGGCACGCCAAGGATCCGGGCCATCTGATCGCCGATGCGGTCCGTGTCGGTGAGGTGGCCCTCGTACCAGCAGCTCTGGTAGCCCAGGGCGACGATGGCCAGCAGCATGTTCTGGATGGCGGCGGAATAGTCCTGCACGGCGAAGCAGCGGTCGCGGTAGGCGACGATACGGCGGGTCAGGACGCAGATATAGGCCGGCGCGGTGTCGGCGATGGGGGGATCGATCACCGTGCGGAGCCGGGCCAGCAGCTCGGGGTCATCCACGGCGATGATGCTGGTGGTCTGCTTGTTGCAGCCGGAGGGCGCGTCCAGGCCGGCCTGCATGATGGCGGTCAGATGCTCCTGGGAGACGGGGGTTGGCAGATATTTGCCGCGGTAGCTGCGGCGGGCAGCGATGGTTTCAAGGATGGACATGGGGACACCTCGCATTCTTTTGATCTGGCATCAGTATAGCATGAAAGGCCGGGAAAAACCAGCGGGACTTTCCGGCAGGGGACAAAAAAGGGACAGCCGCGCTGCAGCCGTCCCTGTGAAGGCGGATTATTCGCCCAGCTCCTCCTCGAGCAGGGCCAGATCGTCCTCGTCCTCGGGCATGACGCCGGGCTCGTCGGGCTCAATGGCGGTGGCGCCGGCAAAGATCTCCGCACGGATGATGGCGTCGATCTCACCCGTGATCTCGGGGTTGTCCCGCAGGAACAGGCGGGTGTTCTCGCGACCCTGGCCGATGCGCTGATCCTTGTAGGAGAACCAGGCGCCGGACTTATGGATGATATCGCGCTCCACAGCCATATCCAGGAGCGTGCCTTCCTTGCTGATGCCCTCGCCGTAGACGATGTCGAACTCGGCGGTGCGGAAGGGCGGGGCAACCTTGTTCTTCACGACCTTGACCTTGGTGTGGTTGCCCACGACCTCGGTGCCGTTCTTGAGCTGCTCGCCGCGGCGCACGTCCAGACGGACAGAGGAATAGAACTTCAGTGCGCGGCCGCCGGGGGTGGTCTCCGGGTTGCCGTACATCACGCCGACCTTCTCGCGCAGCTGGTTGATGAACACCGCCACGCAGCCGGTCTTATTGATGATGCCGGCCAGCTTGCGCAGGGCCTGGGACATCAGGCGGGCCTGCAGGCCGACGAAGGAATCGCCCATTTCGCCGTCGATTTCCGCCTTGGGCACCAGCGCCGCCACGGAGTCAATGACGATCACGTCCAGCGCGCCGGAGCGCACCAGGGCTTCCACGATCTCCAGGGCCTGCTCGCCGGTGTCGGGCTGGGAGACGTACAGCTCGTCAATATTCACGCCCAGCTTCTTGGCGTACACGGGGTCCAGGGCATGCTCGGCGTCCACGAAGGCTGCAATGCCGCCGGCCTTCTGGGCCTCGGCGACGATGTGCAGCGCCACGGTGGTCTTACCGGAGGATTCCGGGCCGTAGATCTCCACGATGCGGCCGCGGGGGATGCCGCCCACGCCCAGGGCTGCGTCCAGCGTCAGGCAGCCGGTGGGGATCACCTGCACGTTGACCTCGCTCCGCTCGCCCAGCTTCATCACAGAGCCCTTGCCGAACTGCTTGTCCAGCGTATTCAGCGCATGCTCCAGCGCTTTGAGCTTCTCTTCCTGGGCAGCGTTGACGGGGGTAGCCTTCTCCGGTTTGGTGGTTTTCTTGGCAGCCATATATCAAAACTCCTTTGCAGTCAGAATGGACTGATATCATCCTATCACAGCGAACGTCAGTTTGCAAGGGGAACACGCAAATTTTTCCCGGCGGCGGATTCGGGATGGCGGTTTTATGGTATCATGAATCTGACATCAAGGAGGAGGGATCGACATGCTTCGCAGGATCATCAGCATCGACAGGGAGAAATGCAACGGCTGCGGCCTGTGCGCTAAGGCGTGCCACGAGGGCGCGATCGGGATGGTGGACGGGAAGGCGCAGCTGCTGCGGGAGGATTATTGCGATGGGCTGGGGGATTGTCTGCCTGCCTGTCCCGCCGGGGCGATCAGCTTTGTTGAAAGGGACGCGCTGGCCTATGATGAAGCGGCGGTGCTGGCGGCCAAAGCGCAGGCAAAGCCGCAGCACACCGGCGGCTGTCCGGGGCTGAGGGCGCGGCAGATGAACAGAGACGCCGCGCCTGCAGCAGTGCCCGCACCGGGCCAACACCCCTCTCAACTGACCCAGTGGCCGGTGCAGATCAAGCTGGTCTCGCCCCAGGCATCCTGGTTTGACGGGGCGGATCTGCTCATCGCTGCGGACTGCACAGCCTATGCCTACGGCAATTTCCATCAGGACTTTATCCGGGGACGGATCTGCCTGATCGGCTGCCCCAAGCTGGACATGACGGATTATTCGGAAAAGCTGACAGAAATTTTCCGGCACAATGCGCTGCGGAGCGTCACGGTGGCGCGGATGGAGGTGCCCTGCTGCGGCGGGCTCGAAGCCGCTGTCCGGCGGGCGCTGCAGCACTGCGGACGGGAGATCCCCTGCCGGGTGGTGACCATCTCGGCGGACGGGCGGATTCTGCCGTAAGCGGCGTCTGAAGGGGGCGTGCAGGCAAATTTGGGGGTGACGCTTCGCTAAACTGGGATTTGTAGAGATGTGCGATCGTTAGATGTTTGTATCTTTGTGGCAGGTCACTTGTGAGAGATCTTCTTTCTCGGTCCCGAGAAAGAAGCATACCGGCCCACAACAGGTACAAAGCCTGCTGTGGGCTTCGCGTTATCAACGCAAGCGCTGACAACGCTCGTCGCGCAGAGCGCGACCTCACAAGGGCCAGAGGGGGTGGCAAACTTTCCACCATTGATTGCCATTTAACGTTTACCCATCATTTTCGCCTTCGGCGAAGTCCCCACAGGGGACACATGATGCGCAAACGCCCTCTGAACTCCCCCCGCCCCCACATAGTAGTCTTTAGGTGGAGTTGTACTCCCCGCATGGGCCTCGCGGGGGCGTACCATTTCTTGACTTTTCCTTTGTTTGTTGGTGCGCCGCTCGCCTGAACGGTCTCGCGACGCTACCGGAATAACGGGCTTCTCTGCTGCTCGTTCCGTATTGTTGCAAGAAAGCCGGCCCAAAGGCTCCCTCCTGAGGGAGTTCCCGTAACTGCTGTACGTACCAGCCACAAAGGAAACGCGATCCCCCCACAAATCCCAGTTTCCCGACCCGTTCTGCCCCAAGAACGCAAAACAGCAAGCCGGATGTAATCCGGCTTGCTGTTTGTCGTTTCTCATTTATTTGGCATAGCCCACGTCCAGCAAGGTGAAGGTCTTGGTCTCGCTGCCTTCAGCCATGCGGATTTCCACCGTGTGGGGCGCATCGGAGCGGCCCAGGTAGATCAGCTGCGTCACCGGGTTGCCCCAGGCGTTGTCGGCATAGCAGTTCAGGGTGGTCTTGAGCTTGCCGTCCACCCAGACCTCTGCCTTGCCGCAGCGGGTATTGCGCTCCTGCTTGACCACGACGGTCATGAGGGAAGCGTCCAGGGAGAGGATCATGGGGCCGTTTTCGTTCAGGTTGGACATGTGCCGCCAGCCCTGCTTGTAGCTGTAGCAGGCGACGGTGCCGTAGTCGAAGCAGCCCATGCTGAGGATGGCGGGGTCATCCTTGCCAAGATTCTGAATGGCTGCCAGGGTGCGGCCGTTGAGGCCGGACTTGGGCAGGACGTAGGGCACGGGGGCAACAGCGGCGGCCTGATCGAACCAGTAGGCGATGCAGTCCGCCATAAAGGCGTGACCGGCGTTGTTGGGGTGGACGTAATCGGAGGAATAATCGCGCCAGGTCATCTGGCCCTGCTGGATCTGCGTCCAGACGGCGTCCTTGATGGAGATCATGCCCAGATCGTAGTGCTTGCCGATCTTCTGCATGTGATCCTGGGCGGACCAGCCGGTCTCGCCCACGGTGAAGATGAGCACCACCGCCGGCTGGGAGGGGCTCTCCAGCAGCTTGCAGACAAGGGACTCGTAGGCCAGGCGGCTGTTGGCGTCGCCGCCGTCGTTCACGGCAAATTCCACAAAGACGATGTCCGGGTTGTGGGCCAGCACGTCCTTCTCGCAGCGGGTCACGCCCAGCAGGGAGGGGGTGCCGGAGATGCCGGCGTTGTGGTACTGCAGACGGCTCTTGTCCGCCATGAACTTCTCCGCAAACAGCTGGGCGGAGAGATAAGCGTAGCATTTGGTCTTCTGGGGGGAGGCGGCGCTGCCCTCGGTGATGGAGCCGCCCAGATAGACGATGGAGACGTCCTCCCCGTTTTTTGCCTTGCTGATGGCGCGCTGGATGCGCTCGGTGTTGCCGGCGGTGAGGAAGGACCGTTCAATCATTTCCTGGGTGAAAACGGCGGGGGCCTCCGCCAGCGCGGGCAGTGCGCCCAGCAGCAGCGCGGCAGCCAGCATAAGGGTCAGCCCGCGGAAGATATTCATGGACATGTGTTGTCTCTCCTTCTGTCAGCATCCCTTCGGGGAGGATGCTTCGTTTTCTGTTCAGTATACCGCATCCGGCGGAGCTGTCAAGCCGGAAGGCGCAGGGGATCAGCGACCGGTGGTGTAGATCTTCTTTTCGGCGGGACGCTCCTTGGCCTTGTCTGCTTCGGCGGCGTTTTTGCGGGCGGCCTCCTTGTCGGCGGCCATTTCCTCCACGGTCTTGGTGTGCAGCCGGGCAGCGCCCTCGGTCACGATGGGCGGGATGAGGGCGCCCTCTGCCTCCGCCTTGGCCCAGCGCGCCTTCGCACGCTCAATTTCTTCGGCGTACTGGGGCAGCCATTCGGCCTGGGCGATCAGCATCTCATCCACCATCTGCCAGATCTCCTCGGTGTTGCAGACCGCGCCCACCAGCGGGTCCATCATCATGGCCTGACGGAGCAGGTTGATATCCGCATGGGCGGCAGCCTCCACGGCTAGCCGCTGCACGGTGATGTTGCTCTGGCAGCAGGCGGCGCAGCCCAGGGGCAGATCACCCAGCACGGGGGTATTGATGCCGAAGGTATCCACAAAGCCGGGCACCTCGACGATGCAGTCGTCCGGCAAATTGGTGATGACGCCGTTGTTCACCACGTTGAAGTGACCGCGGTAGACCCGACCGGTCTCGATGGACTCGATGATCCAGCTGCCGTGCTCCTGGGAACGGTTTTCGGCAGCGTATACCTTGGGCGGCTCCTTGAGCCAGTTGGGGAAGTCGGTCTCGAACCAGTTGCGGCCCTCGGTGCAGACCCGCAGATAGCCGCCGGTCTCGCCGTTGATCCACACGCCCAGGTCGATCCAGCGGCGGATCTCGTCGGGGCGCTTGCGGTACCAGGCGACATACTCGGACAGATGGCCGTTGGACTCGGTGGAGAAATAGCCGAAGCGCTTCATCATGTCGATGCGGACCTTCTCGGTCTGGGAGAACTCCGGATGGGCCTCCAGGGCTGCCAGCAGCTTGCCGTTGAGCTCCTCGCCGTCGTGCTTGACGGACAGGTACCAGGTCATGTGGTTGATGCCGGCGCAGACGATGTCGATCTCTTCCTGCTTGTAGCCCAGGACGGAGGCGATCAGCGCATGGCCGCCCTGCACGCCGTGGCAAAGGCCTACGGTGGGGACGCCGCCGTATTTGTTGCAGTACCAGGTGACCATGGCGTTGGGGTTGGTGTAGTTCAGCAGCATGCAGCCGGGCGCGGCCACCTCGCGGATATCGCGACACATGCCCTCCAGCATGGCGATGTCGCGCTGGGCATACATGATACCGCCGGCGCACAGGGTGTCGCCCACGCACTGATCCACGCCGTATTTGAGGGGGATGTTCACGTCCAGCTCAAAGGCGTCCAGGAGGCCAATGCGGGCGCAGTCGATGACGTACTTGGCGTCCTTCAGGGCCTCGCGGCGGTCCAGGGTCGCCTGGATGCGGATATCCAGCCCGTTGGCCTCGATATCCCGCTGGCAGAGCTGATAGACCATGTCCAGATTGCGGGGGTTGATGTCCATGAAGGCGACCTCGATCTCCCGGAACTCCGGCACCGCCAGCAAGTCTGCGAGCAAGCCGCGGGTGAAGCCGATGGAGCCTGCGCCGATAAAGGCGACCTTGAACTTCTTCTGATTCATATGCACTTTCTCCTTTGCCGGAATGCAGCATTGACAGGAACATCGTACCATGCCGCAGTGATCTTGGCAAGGGGGAAATGGCACGGCAGATGAGAATCCCATGAAAACCGCCGCTTCCGCCTTGCCCCGGGTGGAAAACTATGCTACAATAACCGCGATGCAGTTTATAGAAACAGGAGTACCAATGCCATGGAAAAGCAATCCCGTACCCTGCCCACCGGCACGCTGGTGAAGCGGTTCCTGCCGTATTTTGCAAAGCATAAGAAGACGGTGGCCTTCGACCTGCTCTGCGCGGCGCTCACCACCGTGTGCGAGCTGGTGCTGCCCATGATCGTCCGGACGATCACGGACAAGGCCACCACCGATATTTCCGCGCTGACGGTGCGGTTCGTGCTGATGATGGGCGGCTTTTATCTGCTGCTGCGCATCATCGACGCGGCGGCGAACTACTTCATGCAGTCCGTGGGCCACATCATGGGCTCCCAGATGGAAACGGACATGCGCCAGGATCTGTTCCACCATGTGCAGAAGCTGAGCTTCAGCTTCTATTCCGAGGCGAAGGTGGGCCAGATCATGGCCCGCATCACCTCCGACCTGTTCCAGGTGACGGAGTTTGCGCACCACTGCCCGGAGGAGTTCTTCATCGCAGGCATCAAAATCGTGGTGTCCTTCACGGTGCTGTGCGGCATGAACGTGCCGCTGACGCTGCTGGTCTTTGCGGTGCTGCCCTTCATGCTGATGGCATCCTATCACTTCAACGGCAAGATGCGCCGGGTGATGCGGGCGCGCAACAAGCAGGTGGGCGAGATCAACGCCCAGGTGGAGGATTCCCTGCTGGGCATCCGGGTGGTGAAGTCCTTCGCCAACGAGGGCATCGAGGAGGAGAAGTTCCACAAGGGCAATTTGCGCTTCCTGGAGCTGAAGGCCGAGTCCTATAAGGTCATGGCCCAGTTCGGCACCTCCAACCGCATCTTCGACGGCCTGATGTACATCATCGTCGTCATGGCGGGCGCAATCCTCATGGGCAAGGGGAAGCTGACCGTGGCGGATTTCACCGCCTATATGCTTTATGCCACGGTGCTGCTCAACTCCATCCGCCGCATCGTGGAATTCACCGAGCAGTTCCAGCAGGGCATGACCGGCATCGAGCGCTTCTTTGAGGTGGTGGATGCACCCATCGACATCACCGATGCGCCGGATGCAAAGGACATCGGCCCCGTCCGCGGCGCGGTGACCTTCGACAACGTCTCCTTCCATTACGGCGACGACAACACCGAGGTGCTTCACGGCCTGAACCTGCAGGTGGAGCCGGGGCAGTCCATCGCGCTGGTGGGCCCCTCCGGCGCGGGCAAGACCACCCTGTGCAACCTGCTGCCCCGCTTCTACGATGTGACTGGCGGCCGCATCCTCATCGACGGGCAGGATATCCGCACCGTGACGCAGAAGAGTTTGCGCGAGGCCATCGGCGTGGTGCAGCAGGATGTGTACCTCTTTGCCGGCACGGTGTATGAGAACATCGCCTACGGCAAGCCGGGGGCAACGCTGGAGGAGGTCATCGAGGCGGCGAAGCTGGCCGGCGCGCATGAGTTCATTTCCGCGCTCCCCGATGGCTACCATACCTATACCGGCGAGCGCGGCGTGCGCCTCTCCGGCGGCCAGAAGCAGCGCATTTCCATCGCCCGCGTGTTCCTGAAGAACCCGCCCATCCTCATCCTGGACGAGGCCACCTCCGCGCTGGACAACGAATCCGAGCATATCGTCCAGCAGAGCCTGGAGAAGCTGGCCCGCGGCCGCACCGTCTTCACCATCGCCCACCGCCTGACCACCATCAAGGGCGCGGACGTGATCTGGGTGCTGACAGAGAATGGCGTGGAGGAAATGGGCGACCACAAGACCCTTATCGAAAAGGGCGGCATCTACGCCGGGCTGTATGCCATGTATACCAGCGACCGTTAAATCATGACTGGGACGCTTTGACCTCTCATGACAAATAAAGGAGGACTCTCCATGCTTCTCACCAAAGCCACGCAAGCCGATTTTACCCCTGTCTGTGCCTTGTACCGGGCTGTCTGCGCAGCGATGAACGCTGCAGGTAACGACCAGTGGGTGTGGGGCGAATACCCCAATGAGGACTTTCTGCGCAAGACCCTGGACGCAGATACGCTGTTTGTCGCCCGGGAGGACGACAGGCTCCTGTGCGCTGTGACCGTCGATACCAATTTCGATCCCGAGTATGCCCAGGTGAACTGGCTCTTCGGCACGAAGCCGGGCGCGTTCCACCGCCTGGCCATTGCGCCGGAAGCGCAGGGCAGGGGCCTGGGCAGGAAGATCATTGCGGATATTTGCGGGATCCTGCGGGCCCAGGGCTGCGATGTGCTGCGCATTGACACCTATTCCCCCAATGAGAATGCACAGAAGCTCTATGCCGCCATCGGCATGCGCAAGGCGGGCGAGGTGCGCTTCTTCCACCGGGAGCAGCCCTTCTATTGCTTTGAGCTGCCCCTGACGGAGGACTGCCCGATGCTGCCCCTGACCATGCATCCCGCCTTCCGCGGCGGCAAGCTGACCCCCTGGGGCGGCGACAAGCTGCGCACGGTCTACGGCAAGCCCATCGCGGAGGTGCCCACCGGCGAAAGCCTTGAAGTCAGCTGCATCCCCGGCCTGGAGTCCGTGGACGATGCCGGCGTGAAGCTGCCCGAGCTGATCGAAAAGTACGGCGCGCGCTTCGCCGGCAAGTATGCGGGGGAAACCTTCCCGCTGCTGCTGAAGTTCATTGATGCGGCGGAGAGCCTCTCCGTGCAGGTGCACCCGGACGATCCCTACGCCGGCGCCAACGAGAACGGCAAGCTGGGCAAGACCGAGGCCTGGCTCATCCTGGACGCGCCCGCGGGCAGTCAGCTGGTCTACGGCATCAAGGCCGGCACGTCCCTGGCGGCGCTGCGCACGGCCTGCGAAGCCGGTGCGGCGGTGGAGCCCCTCCTGCGCCGGGTGGACGTGAAGCCCGGCGACGTATGCTTCATCCCGGCGGGCTGCGTGCATGCCATCGGCGCGGGGATCATGCTCTATGAGATCCAGCAGTCCTCCGACGTGACCTACCGCTTCTATGACTGGGATCGGGTGGACAAGAATGGCAACCGCCGCGAGCTGCACATCGACAGGGCGCTGGACGTGACCGACCTGGAATTCACCCTCGATCCCATCCCTGCGCCGGACGCGCCCGTTGCCCGCGTGCTGGACGAAACCTACTTCACCCTCGACCTGATGAAGGTCAGTGCGGAGCAGGCAGTGCCTGCGATCAACCACTTCGGCATGCTGACGGTGCTGGAGGGCGAAATGTCCCTTTGCTGGCAGGGCGGCTGCCGCAAGCTGGCAAAGGGCGAGAGCCTCTATGTGCCCGCCGCCGCACCGGCGCTGACCCTCAAGGGCACCGGCCGCGCAGCCCTCTCCATGCCGCAGTAAATATCAGGAAATAGAAATGAAAGAACTGTTGTCAAAGCTCAAGGAAAATCTGACCGGGGACAAGCTGAAGCAGAACCTGAAAAAGACGCTGCAGTTCATCGCCAATCCCCGTTTGCTCCTGTGCTGGCTGGTGGCATGGGTGATCACCAACGGCTGGTCCTACATCCTCTTCGGGATCGGCACCTATTATGAGATCGAGTGGATGATCGGCGTGGCGGGGGCGTATCTGGCGTTCCTGTGGCTGCCGATCTCCCCGGAAAAGCTGGTGACGGCGGCGATTGCCATTGCGCTGCTGCGCTGGCTGTTCCCCAGTGACCAGAAGACCCTGGCCGTGCTGCGCGGCTGGTATGAAAAGGCGAAGGCTGCCGTCCATACCTGCCGGGAGAAAAAAGCGGCCGAAAGGGCGGCGGAGCGCGAAGAGAACAGCTGATTCATGCTGCCTTCACATTTGCCCCGTATGCTGATGCGGCATGCCCTGTCAAATCCATCTGAAAGGAAGACCTCCGATGCGACCTGTGATTCCCGCCTATGAGTTCCGCCGGCGCGCCCGCGAGGCGATGAAGCCGGTGATGAACGTATTCATCCTGGTGACGCTCATTGCCATGCTGCCCGGCCTGATCGGCAATATCCTGACGATCCTGACCGACAGCGATCCTTCCGCTGCGCTGATGGAATTGTACACGGAGGAAAGAATGACTGCCGTGCTCGGCCAGGATGCTGCTGCATCTGACGCGGCGGTGGCGGAGATCAGCGGCGGCATGGGGAAGTTCCTGCAGGAAAAGTGGCCCTTCATGGCGCTGAACCTGATGATCACGCTGCTCTTTGGCCCGGTGCTCGGCCTGGGCTTCCATCATGCCTGCCTGCGGGTCATCCGCCGTCAGGAGATCTCTGTGGGCACGGTGCTGGAGCGGCTGCCCCTGTTTTTCAAGGCCATCGGGCTGGAAGTGACGGTGGCTCTGAAGATCTTCCTGTGGATGCTGCCGGGCCTCCTGCTGACCATGGCGGCGGCAGTGGTGATCCTCCTGGAGCCGACGGTGGGCGCGCTGCTGCTGGTGGCAGCCATGGCGGTCTATATCGTGCTGATGGTCCGGGCCATGTTCCGCTACCACCTGGCGCCCTATATCATCGCGGACGAACCGGCGTGCGGCATCCGCGCCGCCATCCGCCGCAGCGCGCAGGTGATGAAGGGCCGGAAGCTGGAGCTCTTCGGGCTGCAGCTGTCCTTTGTCGGCTGGCGGCTGCTGCTGTCCATGGGACAGACGCTGCTGCTGGGGATGCTCGGCTCCGTGCTGGGCATGGCGCTGGGCATGTTTGCATCCGTGTTCCTCCAGATGTACATGTATCTGGCGGAGGCCTCCTTCTATCAGGCCTATGCGGTGGGCCCTGTGGAGGCACAGATGCCGGAAGCGGAAGACCTGGCTGACTGAAATGACGGAATGTTGCCATAAAAATGCATAATTACCCGGACGGAAATCGGGAAATCCCGGATGCCGTCCGGGGTTTTTGCAGGATGATCCTGCACGAATTGCATTTTTTCTGCATTTTGCTTGATTTTGATAGGGGCGGGCAGTATAATGGAGCACATCAGCTGCTTCGGCTGTCCTGCTTTTTGCAGGAGATGTCAGAGTATCATGCAGGAGGTCTTCTGTTATGTCACTTGCAGTTTCCCATCGCTGTCAGGCGATTGCTCCCTCTCCCACGCTGGCCATCGACGCGCGTGCCAAGGAAATGAAGGCGCGGGGCGTGGATGTGATCGGCTTCGGCGCGGGCGAGCCGGATTTCCCCACGCCGGCCCATATTATTGAAGCGGCCAAGGAAGCGCTGGACAAGGGCATGACCCGTTATACCCCGGCCTCCGGCACCTTCGAGCTGCGCAAGGCCATCTGCGACAAGCTGGAGCGGGATAACGACCTCTTCTACAAGCCCCAGGACATCGTCGTGTCCTCCGGCGCCAAGCACAGCCTGTACAACATCTTCCAGGCCATTATCGATCCGGGCGACGAGGTGCTGATCCCCACGCCCTGCTGGGTCTCCTATCCTGAGATGGTGCGCATGGCCGGCGGCGTGCCGGTATATATTCCTACGGATGAATCCACCGACTTCATCCCCACCAAGAAGGATATCGCCTCCCGCGTCACCCGCCGCACCAAGGCGATGATCATCACCAGCCCCTCCAACCCCAACGGCAGCATCTGGCCTGAGGACATGCTGCGCTTTGTGGCGGATCTGGCAGTGAGCCATCCCTTCTATGTGGTGTCCGACGAGATCTACGAGAAGCTGATCTATGATGGCAGGAAGCATTTCTCCATCGCCAACTGCTCGGAGGAGATCAAGAACCAGACCTTCGTGGTCAACGGCATGTCCAAGGCCTACGCCATGACCGGCTGGCGCATCGGCTATGTGGCCGGCCCCCTGCAGGAGATCAAGGCCATGACCTCCTTCCAGTCCCACGCGACCTCCAATGCCAATGCCATTGCCCAGTATGCGGCGATGAAGGCCCTGGAGAGCGGCGACGAGTGCATCACGCCCATGGTGGCCGAATTCCAGGCCCGCCGCGACGCGATGGTGGAGAAGATCAACCAGATTCCCGGCCTGTCCTGCCGCAAGCCCCAGGGCGCCTTCTACATCATGCTGAACATCAAGCAGATCTTCGGCAAGAGCTACAACGGCCGCGTGATTGAGACCTCCAAGACCTTTGCCGAGCTGCTGCTGGCGGAGAAGCATGTGGCGGTCGTGCCCGGCATTGCCTTTGAAGCCGAGGGCTTCTGCCGCCTGAGCTACGCCTGCTCCATGGAGCACTGCATGGAGGGCCTCAACCGCATCGAGGCCTTCGTCAACGAACTGACCGACGCGCCCTGGTAAGCCTTGCCGGGGAGTGCCGGGGAGCCCCCGGCGGGGCGGCACGCGTTTGGGGCAGGATTTCTTTCCTGAGGACCTGACGCGGGCGGCCTGGGGCTGATGCCGCAGTCGGCTTTCCGCGCCCTCATGGCGCGGGCTGCACGGCTGGGTGAAACCGTGGCGGGCATGCCCGACTGCCTTTCCTACACGATCAAACGGAGGAACCTTTTCATGCTCGAATTCAACAACAACAAAAACCTCCTGATGCAGGCGCGCTATCAGTATGAGCTGCAGGATGTGGAGGAGCCCAATCTTTATCGGGATATCTTTGATTATCAGTCCATCCCCAAGGTGCCCTTCAACATGCGTACCGTGCCCATGGACATGCCTGAGGAGATCTGGATGACCGACACCACCTTCCGGGACGGTCAGCAGTCTGTCAGCCCCTTCACGGTGGATCAGATCGTGCATCTCTTCAAGCTGATCAACCGTCTGGGCGGCCCCAAGGGCCTGGTGCGCCAGTCCGAGTTCTTCGTGTATACCGAGAAGGACAAGGCGGCGCTGCATGCCTGTCAGGATCTGGGGCTGAAGTTCCCCGAGATCACCACCTGGATCCGCGCCAATGAGAAGGACTTTGAGCTGGTGAAGAACGAGGGCATCGCGGAGACCGGCATCCTTGTGTCCTGCTCGGACTACCACATCTTCAAGAAGATGCACCTGACCCGTCGCCAGGCGATGGATAAGTATCTGGGCATCGTCAAGGCGGCGCTTTCCCGCGGCATCAAGCCCCGCTGCCACTTTGAGGACATCACCCGCGCGGACTTCTACGGCTTTGTGCTGCCCTTTGCCGAGGAGCTGATGAAGCTCACCAACGAATCCGGCATCCCGATCAAGATCCGCGCCTGTGACACCATGGGCTACGGCGTGCCCTTCGGCGGCGCCGCCACGCCCCGCAGCGTGCCCGGCATCATTTACGGTCTGCACCACTATGCCCGCATCCCCTCTGCGCAGCTGGAGTGGCACGGTCACAACGATTTCCACAAGGTTGTGGCCAATGCGGACGCGGCCTGGCTGTACGGCTGCTCCTCCATCAACTGCTCCATCCTGGGTATTGGCGAGCGCACCGGCAACTGTCCTCTGGAGGCCATGGCGATTGAGTACGCCAGCCTGCGCGGCACTACCGACGGCATGGATCTGACTGCCATCACCGAAATGGCGGACTACATGGAGCGGGAGATCGGTCTGGAGATCAGCCCCCGTCAGCCCTTTGTCGGCCGTCACTTCAATGTTACCCGGGCCGGTATTCACGCCGACGGTCTGCTCAAGGACGAGGAGATCTACAACATTTTCGATACCAAGACCATCCTCAACCGTCCTGCGCTGGTGGCAGTGGACGCCACCTCCGGCCTGGCCGGTGTGGCCCACTGGCTCAACAGCTATTTCCGCCTGAAGGATCATCACGTCATCGCCAAGACCGATCCCCTGGTGGTGGCTGTTCGCGAGCAGGTGGCGGAGCTGTACGCGCAGGGCCGCAACACCGTCATGGGAGACGAGGAACTCGAAATCATGGTTCGCAACTGCGACGTCGAACGCTACGAACGTCTCATCTTCCACAAATCCCACTAAGGGGCGCTGCCCCTTAGAACCCTGCCAGAGGGGTATCACCCCTCTGGACTCCCAGGGCGCGTTGCGGCTGGGCGGGCTTTTTGGGGTTGGTTCCGCGAGGGACTTGGGCGCGGAGGCGGCGTTGGCTGGCCGCGCCCTCATGGCGCGGGCTACAGGGCTGGGCGGTGGCCTGGCTGGAAGAGTACGAATTGTATACGCTCCGGAGGGTTCCGGGGCGTTTTTTGTGTCAGAGGGGCGGTGCGTGTGAAATACACACCAAAAGGCTCTCCCTACGCGAGCGTTGTCAGCGGTAGCTGACTGAGAGGGCACCCTGCAGCGCCAATCGCTGGGAAGCATGCTTTGCAAAATGGTTTTTCGATCTCATTCGCTCCGGATGCGGCTGCCCCCGGGGCGTTTCGGTTTTATAGCCGCAGGCGCAGCAGGTCGCTGGCAGGGATGCGGAAGTAGGCAGCGGCGTAAAAAATCGGGTCGGGACGGATGCCTTTGGGAAGATGACCGGCTTCGATGGCGTTCAGTGTCCGGGAGGACACATGCAGGATGGCGGCCATGGCCCGCTTGCTCAGCTGGTGCTGCTGGCGCAGGACGGTCAGGTTGTGGCACAGGTTGTCAAATTCGGGGCTGTCGAAGGGCGTGGACATGGGGAGACCTCCTTTGCGTGATAGTGATGGTTTAGCTTCAGTTTTGTCTACAACCAATGGTTGTACAAATTAACTTACCACTAATAGTAGTAAAAGTCAATACAACTATTTGTGGTAAGGTATTATGGTTGTGGATAGGAGGGAGCTACATGTATCGCATTCGTGATTTGCGGGAGGACCGTGATTTGTCACAAAAGGAAGTTGCTGCCTATTTACACATTTCTCAGCAATGTTACAGCAAAATCGAAACAGGTCGCATGGATATTACTGGTGAGCGACTGCTCCAGCTGGCGAAGCTTTACGATGTGACCACAGACTATATCCTCGGAATTACCAGTGAATAAGTCCGAAAGGAGGCGTCCTCATGCCGGAATGTCCTGTGGGGCGGTTTGCGCCCACACCCAGCGGCAGGCTGCATCTGGGCAACATGCTGTGTGCGATGCTGGCGTATTTGTCTGTGCGTTCCCGGGGCGGCAGGTTCCTGCTGCGCATTGAGGACGTGGATGCGCCCCGGTGCCCCCGGTCTTTGGCGCAGCAGTGCATTGATGATCTGCGCTGGCTGGGCTTCACCTGGGACGGGGAGGTGCTGTATCAGTCGGAGCGGACGGAGATTTACCATGCGGCGCTGGATCGGCTGACGGCGGCGGGGCACACCTATCCCTGCTTTTGCACCCGGGCGCAGCTGATGAGCCTGGCAGCGCCCAATCAGGGGGATACCCAGGTGATTTATCAGCGCACCTGTGCGAGGCTGACCCCGGAGGAGGCGGCGGAAAAGGCAAAGCTGCGTCCGCCGGCGATCCGCCTGCGGGTGCCGGCGGAGGAGGTATCCTTTGTGGATGGCCTTTTTGGGGCGCAGACGGAGAACCTTGCCCGGGACTGTGGAGACTTTATCCTCCGACGCTCTGACGGCCTGTACGGCTATCAGCTGGCGGTGGTGGTGGATGATGCGCTGCAGGGCGTAACGGAGGTCGTGCGCGGCCGGGATATTCTGACGGCCACGCCGCGCCAGCTGTATCTGCAGCGGCTTTTGGGCTATGCGTCCCCGGGCTATGTGCATATCCCCCTGCTGGTGGACGCCCAGGGCCGACGTCTGGCCAAGCGGGACCGGGATCTGGATCTGACGGCGCTGGCCAGGCGGTTCAGCCCTGAGGAAATCCTGGGCATGCTGGCCTTCAGTGCCGGGCTGATCCCGGAGGTACGGCCGGTCACGCTGGAGCAGCTCATTCCGGAATTTGCCTGGGCGAATTGCAGGCGGGAGGATCTGAGGCTGCCGTCCCTGGAACCCTGAAGCGGTGGGAAACGGCTGCCGGAGGGTATGACAATCGTTCTGATAATCCTTGCGCGACAGAGATGGCCGCGCGGGGTTTTCTTTTTGGGGGCGAGATTGCCCGAACTGTAGCAGAAAACACCGGCGGGCCAGGAAATGTTGTGATATGCGTGTCGGAAATATTACAAAAAAGTGACGGGTTGGGACGGGCAAAAGTGGGAAAATGGGCGTAAAAGCACATTCTGCGTCAAAATAACGACGTGAACGGCCGCCTGGATTCCGGAAGAATCGCGGGCGGGCAGAAGAAAAGAAAAGATGTTACAAAACCCTAAAACATTTACTAAATTTGCTAATTATTACACTATTTTGAGCCGGTTTGTGCTATAATTTACCGTGAATATATAGCTGTCATGCTTTGCGGGCATGGCAGACCTGTCTATGCTTATGTTTACGCACTTATAACGGGAGGGGTCCTGTGAATCAGAGCACCAAAGCGTTGCTGCGATCGCTGACAACCGTGCTGGTTTGCCTTGCTATCGTGTTTGCATTTTTGATCTCCGGCATTCGGCTTTTCGGGTTTCAGGTTTACGGTGTTCTGACCGGTTCAATGACGCCGGCGTACCCCGTTGGCTCGCTGATCTATGTGCGCGAGACCAGCCCGGAGGATCTGAAGCTCAGAGACGTCATCACCTTCTCCTCGGGCAAGACCATCGTGACCCACCGCATTGTGGAGATCGTCCAGGAGGGCAGCAGCCTGAGCTTCCGCACCAAGGGCGACGCCAACGACAACCCGGACGCTTCGCTGGTCGGCCCGGCGCAGATCATCGGCAGGGTGTCCTTCGGCATCCCGCACCTGGGCAACATTGCCAACTACATCCAGAATCCCCCGGGCATTTATGTGACCATCGTGCTGGGCCTGGTGCTGATCGGCCTGGTCATCATGATGGACAATGACGACAGCAAGAAAAAGGACGGGCAGCAGCCGGCGGAGGAAAGCCGCATCAAGCTGCCCGAGATGCCCTGGCTGACGGCGCTGCTGGCAAAGGTCGGCATCACCTGGCCGAAGCAGAAGGAAGCGTCGCCCCAGCAGAGCTACATGCCCCAGCAGATGCAGCAGTACCCGCAGCAGATGCAGTACCCCCAGCAGATGCCGCAGTACCCGCAGCAGATGCAGCAATATCCCCAGCAGATGCAGCAGTACCCGCAGCAGATGCAGCAGTATCCCCAGCAAATGCCGCAGTGCCCGCAGCAGATGCAGCAATATCCCCAGCAGCCGCAGTACCCCCAGCAGATGCAGCAGTATCCGCAGGGCTACGGGCAGCAGCAATATCCCCAGCAGATGCAGCAGCCTCAGCAGTACCCCCAGAGCTACGGGCAGCAGCAGTATCCCCAGTATCCCCAGGGGTATCCGCAGCAGCAACAGCAGCAGATGACCCCGCCCCTGCAGCCGCCCCGGAATCCTCTGGCGTAAGCGGCACATCCCCCTGATACCCGGCGATGGCCCCGCCATCGGTGGATATACAAGATAAAATAAGCACAAGGAGGTCATACCGGTGAAACTCAGCAAGCGCTCTATGCTCGTTGTGGTCAGCCTGATGCTGGCGATGTCCCTGTCCGTGTTCAGCACGGTGGCATATCTGACCAGCTCCGCGCAGGCCACCAACACCTTCACCGTCGGCGATGTGAACATCGACCTGGACGAGACGGATGTTGACGAGAACGGCGATCCCAAGTACCCCGTGGACACAGACGATGACGGCGAACCCGATGTGGAGGTCTCCATTGATGAGGACGGCGTCATCACCATCGATCCCACCCCCGACGATGACAGCGATGATCCCATCATCATCGAGCCCGATGACAATGGCGAGTATCCTGACACCGACATCGACGGCGATGGCGACAAGGACAAGATCGAGGTCGATGAGGACGGCAACATCCACATCAAGCCCGAAGGCGGCGAGGAGACCGTGATCGTTCCCGACACCGACGTGGAAGTGGACGACGACGGCACCATCACCATCACCCCCGACGGCGAGGACCCCATCGTGATCGTGCCCGACGAGGACGGCGAGTATCCTGACACCGACGTCAACGGCGACGGCGTGGACGACAAGATCACCGTGGACGAGGACGGCAACATCCACATCGAGGATGGCGCGACCGGCGGCGATATCGTCATCGAGCCCGACCACGACGACGAGAACGAATACAACATCGTTCCCGGCAAGGAGTACGTCAAGGACCCCACCGTGACCGTGAAGGAAGGCAGCGAGAAGTCCTACGTGCGTATGCGCGTTGTGCTGAACAACTACGCAGCCCTGAAGGAGCTCACCGGCGATGACGGCGCAGCCTTGCTGGCCAACTTCGTCACCGTGGACACCGAGAACTGGACCATCCAGGGCAACGGCACCGCGGACGGCGACAATGTTGAGTTCGAGTTCTGGTATAAGGAGCCCGTCTCCGCCAAGACCGGCGACGAAGTCCTGCCCCCCCTGTTCGAGACCTTCTCCGTGCCCGGCACCTTCGAGCGCGAGGATCTGCAGGAGCTGGTGAACTTCAAGATGGACGTCTTCGGCGAGGCCATCCAGGCGGCGACCTTCGAGACCGCCTTTGACGCCTGGGCCGCTTTCGACGACCAGCACGGCAACTGATTTCACCGCGGGCTGACCGCGTTGAAAAAAATAACCCTATATAATAGGAAAGGAGGTGTGAAAAATTGTACAGCTTGAAGCGTATGTGCGATAAGCTCGCGGGGCTTGGCAGCAAGGGAATGCTGCTGACGCTGGCCCTGGTCGTGGCAATCGCAGGCACAGCGGGCGGTACCGCAGCTCTTCTGCATGGCGCGCGCCAGGTGACCAACACGTTCACCTACGGCGATATCGTCATTG
This sequence comes from Clostridia bacterium, assembly GCA_017397765.1. Classification (GTDB taxonomy): domain Bacteria; phylum Bacillota; class Clostridia; order Christensenellales; family Aristaeellaceae; genus UBA11524. The sequence continues at coordinate 30,632 of JAFQIB010000057.1, forward strand.
CCCTGGAGGAAACGGATACCGAGCTGGATGAGGACGATGATCCCAATACCAATCTCTATGAGATGGAGCCGGGCAAAACCATCCAGAAGGACCCCTTTGTGACTGTGAAGGCAAACAGCATGAATTGCTGGCTCTATCTCCAGATTGATGAGTCCGTCAATTTTGCTGATTTCATGACCTATGCCGTAGCCGATGGATGGCTCCCCGTGGAAGGAGAAACCAACATCTTCTTCCGTGCGGTGGACAGCAGTGCGGAGGATCAGCTCTTCCCCGTTCTCCTGAACGATCAGGTGGACGTGAAGGATACCGTGACTCTGAATATGCTGGCCTCTCTGACGGATGCTGATTATCCCACGCTGACCTTCACGGCTTACGCCGTGCAGCGGGACAGCAGCATTGCTGAAAATGCCGACCCTGTCAGTGCATGGACGCTTCTTACGACTGGTCTGGACCCTGTACAGTGATTCACACCTGCTTCCTGAAAAAAAGAGAGGTAATCCCAAATGAGCAAGAAGACACTGATCCTGGTGGTCAGCCTGGTTCTGTCTCTGGCTGTTGGCCTGGGCGGATCTCTGGCTTACCTGACTGACCGCGACGCTAAGACCAACATCTTCACCGTGGGCAATGTTGACATTTCCCTGGATGAAGAATTCGAGCAGGGCGCCGAGCTGATGCCCGGTGTTAACGTCCCCAAGATCCCCACCATCACCAACGAGGGTGACAACGACACCTACGTTTGGATGACCATCGCTGTGCCCACCAGCGTTGAAAATGCTGATGCCAGCCAGAACGTGATCCACTGGAACTGGCTGGCCGGCACTTGCGGCTATGACAACACCAAGACCCCCAGCCTGACCGAGGCCAAGCTGAATACCTACATTGAAAACGGCTGGCTGCCCGAAGGCTTCGACATGGCTGCCGTTAACGAAAATGGTGACTACTGGTACGGCAGCGGCAATGAAGAGAACGCCTATTCCTACCTGGGCGTCCAGGATATCAACGGCGAAACGTGCAATGTGTACGTGTTCAAGTATGCGAATCCTCTGACCGCCGGCGAAGAAACCGTGCCCGGTCCTCTGGTGAATGTGTACATGGACAAGAATGTGGACATCGATCCCGATGGCAACATGTTCCGCGTTGTGAACGGCGTTGCTACCGATCTGGGCTGGAACGTCAAGGAGAATGGCTTCCCCAAGATCTACGTGGCTGCCTATGGCATCCAGGCTGAGGGCTTCGAAAACGTCGATGCCGCTTACGAGGCTTACATGGGTCAGTGGGGCGAGAACGGCGGTGTTGAATACGCCGCTAGCGTTTCTGCCAAGAACAGCGAAGAACTGGCCAAGGCTATCGAAGAAGCTGCTGGCAAGTCTGCTATCATCATGCTGCCCGCCGGTGAATTCGAAACCAACTTCGAGATTGAAGGCGGCAGCGATATCACCATCATCGGTGAAGGCGAAAACACCGTCCTCTCCGGCCAGATTGCTTCCACCACCTCCAAGGCCGGCACCCTGACCCTGAGCAACCTGACCTACAAGGTTGATGACACCATTCAGGACAGCACCGGTATCTCTCAGACCGGCAAGTCTGCTATCGCTCTGTGGGGCAACCAGAAAGTTGTCTGCACCAATGTGACCTTCGAAATGAGCCTCACGGACAGCACTGCCATCACCGCTTGGTGGGACACCCATGAAGGCACCTCCATTACCGTGAAGGATTGCACCTTCAACTGCAACGGCCAGCGCCCCATCCGTGCTACCGGCAATGTGACGGTTGAGAACACGACCTTCAACGATCCCTACCGTTATGCTGTGCAGCTGACGGCTAAGGCCTCCACCGCTACTGAACTGGACAAGGCTATCATCAACTTCAATAACAACACCATTATCAATGGCGAAAACGGTAAGGCTTTTGTCTACGGTCTCCAGCTGGAAGGCGCCGACTACGGCTGCAACAACTGCGTGATCAACGGTGCGGGCAACACCATCGAAAATGGTGGTGCTGATAGCTACATGTACTACTGTGAATGCGGCATGGTTGACCACGAAACCATCGAATGGAACGTGGAAGAAACTCCTGTTCACGAAGGCTAATTCAATGACATTTCCTCTGCTGCCCCTTCGCGGGGCAGCAGAGGAGCCCCCCTTGCGCAACGTTGCGCAGCGCAGCACAGCTGCGCATTGCGTAACCCCGGTTGTGCTGCGCTGCGTGAGGCAGAACAATGATTTGATTCTGACAGAAAGGACGAAGAATCATGAAAAAGTCTACTTTGATCATGATCCTCAGCCTGATCATGGCTGTGGCGGTGGGCATGGGCTCTACCGTCGCTTACCTGCAGGACACTGACGAGGACGTCAATGTCATGACGCTGGGTAAGGTGACCATCACCCAGAACGAGCAGGAGTACAATGAAGCCGGTGAGCTGGTTGAGTTCACCCAGGACAAGCCCCTGTATCCTGCTGTGGGTACCCCCGCTTGGGATGTGACTGCTGATAGCACTGAAGAAGAAAAGGCCTGGCGTCAGTTTACCGGTATGGAAAACGTGGTTGACAAGTATGTCACCGTGACCAACACTGGCAAGAGCGATGCTTATGTGCGTACGCTGGTTGCGCTGGAAATGGGCGAACTGAGCTTCCAGGACCTGGCTGCCGTGCTGGGCCTTTCCACCAACTATGTTGATGGCGCCGAGTTCGATTTCCCCGGTGCCTGGGAATGCGTTAAAGATGACGTTTACGCAATCGGCGGCAAGAACTACAACGTGATGGTGTTTGAACATCAGGACGCTGTGAAGCCCGGCGAGACCACCATTCCCAGCCTGCTGCAGCTGTATCTGAAGGGCGAAACCACCACTAACGATACCATGGATAAGATCGACGGCAACGGCAACGGCAAGTACGATGTGCTGGTTCTGTCTCAGGCTGTGCAGACCATGGGCTTTGAAACTGCCAACACCGCGCTGACCACTGCGTTCGGCGAGATCAATGCTGAGAACGTTGGCAAGTGGTTCGCCAACATTGGAGACAATATCGGTTCCCCCGGTGACAAGTGGGTCGACAACAATCCTCCCGTTACTGATGCAATCTATGTCACCAATCTGGAGGAATTTAAGGCTGCATTGGCCGAAGGCGGTTATATTGTTCTGAGTGAAGATATTACGATGGATAATATGATCAAGATCGAAGATGGTGTCGAAGTTATTCTGAACATGAATGGCAAGACTATCAACTTCGAACGTAATAGTTCTTTCAAGCCTGGCAATCCTCTGTTCTACCCGCTGACTGGCAGCAAACTTGTGTTTACCGGTAATGGTACAGTTGATCTCGAAGACAACTTTGATACGGCTTTGGTTTGTCCCGCTGGTGAAGTGGTTATCGAGAATGGTACCTACATTAAAGATCGTGCTCCGGAAGGCATGAGTGACGAGGATGTTCAAACCCTCTTTATTGGTGTGAAGTCTGTCGGCGCCAGCGTTGTGATCAAGGATGGTTACTTTGATGGTGGCTATTATGACAAGAATGCTGATGCTGCATTTGTTGAAACGGAAGCAGACGTTACCAACCGCGGCAAGGCAGCCGATAAGAATGCTTACAGAATGGCCATTAAGAATAACGTCTCCCTGCTGATTAACCTTTCCTGGAGCAGTGCTGCCGGTACGCAGGACTTCCGTATTTACGGCGGTACCTTCGTTGGCGCCAACCCTGCCTGGGGCGATGAAGGCTGTGCTATGCCCATCACTCCTGACTATCTCCGTCCTTGGTCTTACTACCAGGGCATGTTCCTGGAAGGCCAGCAGATGTATGATGACAAGATTGAAATCCCTGCTGGTTACACCATTACGGAAGGTACTACCGAAGATAACAGACCCACTTTCACCGTCAAATACGCTGAATAAAATCACCTGACCTGATATGCCATTGAAAAAGAAGTGGCAAAGAATCTCCTCCGCCCCTTCTCCGGGAGGGGCGGGGAGAGACCTTTCTCATTCATTCTATGAAAGGAAATAAGTATCATGAAAAAGTCTACACTGATCATGGTTCTGTCCCTGGTGCTTTCTCTGGCGCTGGCCGCCGGCGGCACCTTGGCTTACCTGACCGATGAAGACGGCGACATCAACGTGATGACCGTCGGCAACGTGCAGATCGTGCAGAACGAGCAGCAGCGCGTGGATCAGGGCGAAGCAAACTCCGAACTGGAAGAGTTCGAGCAGAACAAGAACATGATGCCCATCGTTGACAAGGGCATGAAGAAGATCGATCAGGACGTCAATGGCTGGGGCGTCAGCATGCGTGACGAAGACACCTACCGCAACTATGTGGATAAGATCGTCTCCGTGACCAACAAGGGCAACTCCGACGCCTATGTGCGTACCATCTATGCCTTCCCCGAGGCTGGCGACTTTAATACCACCTACAACGCTGCCGAGCAGTGGTTCCACTGGAACGGCGTGTCCGACACGGACACCAATCCCGCCAACGGCTGGATTTGGGGCAAGGACAAGACGACTGAATGGCCTGCCAACACCGACAACTGGGATGTCTACGAGAATGTGGAGATCGAGGTTGACGGCGAGAAGAAGATCTACGACGTTTACGTTGTGACCAACAAGAACGTGCTGGCGGCTCGCGAGACCACCGCTCCCTCTCTGCTGGGCATGTTCCTGGACGCCCGCGTTGATTGCGAAGTCAATGCTGACGGCACCCTGAACTACACCTTTGTCGGCGCTGACGACAAGGAGTACGACCTGGGCGATATTTCCAAGCTGGAAGTGCTGGCGCTGTCTCAGGCTGTGCAGGCTGATGGCTTCGACACCGCTTGGGAAGCCTTCGACGCTGCCTTCCCCACCAATGTGGAGAATCTTCAGAAGTGGCTGGGCGACATCGAAGTCGGCTCTCCCGGTGACAAGAACGACACCAACAATCCTCCGGAATTTGCTCCCGCTGCCGGTGATGACGAAGATGTGACCTTCGACGTGCCCGCTGGTGCTTATCGCGTTACCGATGCCACCGAACTGAAGAATGCAGTTGCTGCCGGTGAAACCGTGCTGCTGCTGGCTGCCGGTGAATATGACATTGATGGCTGCAAGAACAAGAACCTGACCCTGATTGGTGAAGATCAGGAAAAGACCATCATCAAGGTTGTTGGCGCCGGACAGGGCGAAGCCAACGGACAGCTGGACTATGATTTTGATTCCTCCACTGTTACTTTCCAGAATCTGACCATCAAGACCAACAATGCTACTTATGCTGGTTATGCTCGCCTGAATGGTACCTACAAGGATGTCAATTTTGACAGCTGCTATTGCCTGAATGGTGATTCTGTGTTTGAATACTGCACATTCAATGTGGCAGGCAATCAGTACAATGTGTGGACCTGGGGTGCCCCTACTGCCACTTTCAAGAACACCACCTTCAACAGCGATGGTAAGGCTGTGTTGCTGTATGGCCGGGCCAACACCAAGCTGACTCTGGAATCTTGTCTGTTCAACGATACCGGTGTTCTGCCCGATCTGAAGGCTGCTGTTGAAATCGGCAACGATTACAATACTTCTTACGAACTGATCGTGAACAACACGGTTGTGAACGGCTACGAAGAAAATAATAACGGTATTCCTACCGGTTCCACACTGTGGGCCAACAAGAACAGCATGTCCTCCGACAAGCTGAACGTTGTTTTGGATGGCACTGACATTTACTAATCAATTTCCCGCCCGTCCACCCCTCCGGGGGTGGGCGGCACCCCAAGGGCGCACACGCTGTGCCCTTCGGCTGCCGCTGTGCAGGAACAATGGAAAGAGGCGGTGCTGATGAAGAAAAAGGGCCTGATCCTGCTTCTTTGCCTGGCGCTGGTCAGTGTACTGGCTGTCAACGGCACCTTCGCCCAGGAAGCCGAAACCCTGTTCAAAAACCTGGTGCAGACGCTGGGTGAGATTTTCGGCATGCCCGAAAAGGACGAAAGCAAGCTCAGGATCGAGATCCTCACCTCGGAGAACCCTGTGCTGCTGCCGGCAAGCTATCCCGGTGAGCTCCCGCAGAACTGGGAGAGCCTCCCGGGCACGGTCATGCAGACCATTTCCGCAGTGAATCGCTCCACGGTCAGCGAGGAATTTGACGGCAGCGCCTATGTGTGCCTCGCCGTTGCGGTGAAGCAGCATGGGCTGCTCCACACCATGCTGATGGCGGAGCCGGGCTATACTGCGCTGGCCTCCCGTCCGATTCAGATCGGCGGCGAAGCCTTCAACATGGTCGTCTTCTGCTATGACAGCAAGCTGGCTGCCAACGCGGAGCTGCCGCGGATCACGCTGAAAATGCTGCTGGAAAAGACGGCGGACAACACCGACATGGCTGCGCTGGGTGCGAATTTCGTGCAGGTGAAGGCCCTTGCGGTGGATACCCGGCCCTTTGATCCGGCAGTCAACCAGCAGATTACCAAAGTTTACACCCCCTTTGAGGCGCTGGATGAGGCGCTGGGGCTGAGCACCTTCAATCCCTTCAACTGACGAAGCATCGAAAGGAGTGATGCCAAGTGAATATCCGCAAGTGGGTCAAGCTGGCGCTGCTCTTTTCTGCGGCGGTCGTGATGGCGGTGGCTGTGCCCTTCACGCTGAGCTATGTGTTTGGCAAGACGCAGCCGGTGGTCAACACCTTCAAGCCCCCGGCCGGCCTGAATGACGAAAACTCGGTGGAGATCCTCGTGGAAAAGACGGTGGTAAACGTCGGCGAGGACGCCATCACCCCGGAAGGCTTCATCTTCCTGCTGGAGAATAACCAGACCGGCGAGATCCTGACGGCTGTTTCCAACAAGGACGGCAACGCGCGCTTTGTCCTGCCCTTCACCGGCGTGGACGCGGACGGCGAGCATACCTACACCCTGACCGAGCAGAACGACGGCCAGAAGGGCGTTGAATATTCGACAGCGAAGTATGAGCTCCGCGTGGAGATCACCCTGACGGACGACAAGCCCCTGGCAACGGTCTATCTGAACGGCGAGCAGGTGGAAAAGGCGGTCTGCGCCTTTGAGAACAAGTACGAGGGCGAAGAGGTGCCCTCCACCGGCGACGAAGTGCCGCTGCTGGCCTCCGTCCTGGCGCTGCTCTGCAGCGGTGCGCTGCTGATTCTCCTCGGCAAGAAGCGCAAGGCATAACACAAACACATGCACCCCCGGAACGTTCCGGGGGTGTTTTGGTGTTCTGAAATGGATAGCGTATTACGCATCATATAAGGGGGCGCGAAGGGATGGAGGGGGCATTTGCTGAGAACGTGTTCCCAGTGGGAACTTCGCCGAAGGCGAAATTGGGAAGTAAATGTTGCATGACGGAAAGCCCTTTTGTCGCAATTTTCTTAACAGACAGCAGAAGGCGTCATGATATCTATAGAGGCACCCCGAAGGGGTGGAGGGGGCGATCGGAAAGCCCCCTCCTCGCCTCCGCAGAGGCGAAACCCCTGTGCCACACAAGCAAAAAAAGAGCCTCCGTTCACCGGAGGCTCCATCACTCAATCGCGATGCCCCATCTTGGGCTCAATAAACTTCTGCGTGTGATACAGGCTGACCTGTCCGCTCAGCGCGTAACTGACCGCCACCGCAATGCCGAACAGCGGCAGATACTCCGCGCCGAACAGCTCCACGGAGAGCATCATGGATGCCAGCGCGCCGTTGGTTACGCCGCAGAACATGGCGATGATGCCGATGCCTGCGCCCAGCGCCGGATCGAAGCCGATCAGCGGGGCAACGGTGCAGCCCAGCGTCGCGCCGACGAAGAAGGACGGGACGATCTCGCCGCCCTTGAAGCCCACGCCCAGCGTCAGGGCGGTGAAGAGGATCTTCATCAGGAAGGCCTCGGGCGCCGCCGTACCGGACAGGGCGTTCAGGATCACCTGCATGCCGCTGCCCTGATAATCCGTTGTGCCGAAGCCCGCCGCCAGCAGCGCAACCGTCGCGCCGCCAAAGGCAATGCGCAGGTAGCCGTTGGGGATGGCCTTGCGCAGATACCGGCCGGACAGGTGCATGGCATAGCAGAACAGAATGGCGACCACGCCGCAGCACAGACCAACGCCGCCGGACTGCAGGAGCGTCAGCCAATTGGTCTGCGCCAGCCCGGACGCCAGCGGAAAAGCCTCCGCCGGCGCGCCGATCAGTCCGGCCACCAGCTTGGCGGTCAGCGCGGAAATCAGGCAGGGGAGCAGCGCACGGTCGTTGATCTTGCCGATCTCGATGATCTCAATGACGAAGATGGTCGCGGCCAGGGGTGTGCCGAAGAGGGCGGAGAACAGCGCTGCCATGCCGCATAGCTGGAAGATGCGGTGGTTGTCGAATTCGTTTTTGAGCAGGCGGCTCATGGCCACGCCGATGGAGCCGCCCAGCTGGAGCGCCGCGCCCTCCCGGCCCGCCGAGCCGCCGGTCAGGTGGGTCAGCGCGGTGGAGAAGAAGATCGCCGGGGCCAGCCGGAAGGAGACATGCTCCTGCGTCCTGACGGTTTTGATGATCTCGTCCGTGCCGATGGACAGGGGCAGCCGGAGCAGCTTGTACAGCCCGGCGATCAACAGACCCGCCGCGGGCATCAGCCAGGGCAGCCAGCTCACATGCTGGCGCAGGTGGGTGACTTCCTCCACCGTGATGGCGAAGGCGCCGCCGACCAGGCCGCACACCGCGCCGACCGCTGCGCTCATCACCACCCAGACGGCGAATGCGCGGCTGTAAAAGAAGGTTTCCTTCAATTTCTTCGTAAACATGAGGCTTCCTCCATGGCAGCAGGGCGCTGCCAACCTTTGTGCGGGGGATATTATAGCACTTTGTGTCCCGGGAAGCAAGGGATTCCCCGTTGTCAGATGCGGAAAAATGTGATATGCTGACAGCACAGAAAATGGGGAGGCGGAACGAATGAACAGGCGCACAATTTATCTGGCAGGCGGTTGCTACTGGGGTGTGGAGAAATTCCTGTCCAACATTCTGGGCGTGCTGGAAACGGAGGTTGGCTTTGCCAACGGTCATGTGGACGCCCCGGCGTATGTCCAGGTGAAGCAGGGCGATACCGGCCATGCGGAAACCGTCCGCACGGTGTATGATGCAGATCAGCTCCCGCTGGACAAGCTCCTGCGGCTTTTCTTCCGCATCATCGACCCGACCAGCTTTGAAAAGCAGGGCGAGGATGTGGGCAACCAGTACCGCACGGGCGTTTACTGGGTGGAGCCGGAGGATGAAGCGGTGATCCGGACGGAGCTGGCCCGGCTGCAGCAGCGCTTTGACGCGCCGATTGTAGTGGAGGCCTGTCTGCTGGACTGCTTCTTCCCGGCGGAGGAATATCATCAGAAGTATCTGGATAAGACGCCCGGCGGCTATTGCCATGTGCCGTGGTCGGAGATCGATTGGGTGAAAACGGTGGACCTGACAGAAATCTGAGCCGCGTTGGCATAGCGCGGCTGGAAGCGGCTTTCCCCATACAGGGGGGAAGCTTTTTTGCTGCCTGTTGACGGATTCGGCTGGGGAATATGCTAGGGGCACAAATGTTGCGCAAAGGTTGTGAATACATAACGAATAGATTGCGGAATGATGAACGTCTGCAGCAAAACCTAACATTTTACTAAACAATGGCAAACGGTTATTGTGCAATTCCCAAAACCTACTATATAATAGGTAATAATGTGCAAAGTAAAAACTGCACGCAAGAAAGGAAGAAGAAGCATGAAGAACCGCAAGCTGCTTCTGATCGTCAGCCTGATTCTGGCGATGACGATGGCCATGGGCGGCACCCTGGCTTACCTGACGGATACGGACGAAGCCGTGAACGTCATGACCCTGGGCAATGTGGATATTGAGCAGATCGAGCTGCAGCGTAAGGAAGGTATTGCGTACAATGCGACGCTGAAGGAGGGCGATCTGGAGCCCTTCGAGCAGGGTCAGGCGCTGTATCCGGCTTTCCCTGTCAACAATGCAGGCACCGATTACTCTGCTGAGATGAACGATCTGCTGTACTGGGGCCCCTATGTGCACACCGGAACGGCGGCCAACGGCCTGTGGAATGAAAACAAGCTGATTGGTGCGCTGGATAAGTTTGTGTTTGTTGAAAACACCGGCAGCTCGGATGCGTACTATCGTACCATCATTGCGTTTGAGTGTCCCGAAGGTATGGAATACAGCGAAGGTGCTGACAAGGAATTCATGATGAATGTCAACGGCAGCAATCTCTTTACCTGGGACAATATTGGTTATGTTGAAGTGGACGACGTGCGCTATCTGGTGATGGTGGCGACCTATCAGGACGTGCTGATGCCTGGTGAAATCTCTCATCCCTCCCTGCTGCAGGTGGTCATGACCCACAATGCCACCAACGAGGACATGAAGAAGCTGGGCGAGACCTACGAGATCCTGGCATTCTCTCAGGCTGTGCAGACGAAGAATATGGAAACCATCGGTGCAAATGCTGCTCTGAATGCAGCGTTCGGTGAGGTGACTGATAAAAACCACCCTTGGAAGGATGGCGTTTCCGGTCTTCCCACCAAGACGGTGAAGACCGCCGAGGACTTGAAGGCCGCGCTGGCAGAGGGCGGCATCGTCGTGCTGGCTGATGATGTGACGGTCACGGAGACCCTGAATGTTCCGGCGGGCAAGGATGTTGAGCTGATCCTGAATGGTGACCTCAGCTATGCTGTGTCGAACAGCGGTGCTTCCGCTATCATCAACAACAAGGGCAATCTGACCCTGTCTGGCGAAGGTACGCTGAGCTTTGTGGCTGAGAACCCCGACCTGGGCACGATCCCGGCCTATGCGACCAACACCATCACCAACACCGGTACGCTGACGATCGAAGCGGGCGTCACGGTTGAAAACGGCAGCGAAGGCGGCGCGAGCTATGCGGTCGATAACCATGGCATCTTCTACCTCAACGGCGGTACGCTGAAGGGCGATCGCTGCGCCCTGCGTGTGGCGAAGTACAATGCCGACAATGTTGTGTTCGTCATGAATGACGGCCTGGTAACGGCAAAGACGCCTGCTTGGATTCAGCTTCCCGGCAGCAACGCGTCTGTGGCGCCCAACATCAGCGTGACCATCAACGGCGGCACGATGCAGTCCACCGAGGCGACCAGCGCTGACAATAATGTGTGCTACACCTATTCCTTTGGCAACAGCCATGCGAACACGAGTGTGACCATCAATGGCGGCGAGTTCCTGGGCGGCACTTTCTCCATTGGCTCCGGCTATAAGGGCGATGCTCCGACGTTGACCATCAACGGCGGCACCTTCGAGTACGATGTGCTCCAGTGGCTGGAAAATAATGAAAACAAGGTTCTGTATGCGGCCAATAAGTGAGCTGGTTTTCCACCCCTCCCTTTCCGGGAGGGGTTTTTTTATTGCGACGGAGTTAAATCGGAAGCCTTCCTGTGACAACACTTGCAAGCATCGCTGAACGTCACAATAAAAAGACAAAAAGATTATGGAAAGATGGCGAAAACTTACAATACAACAACAAATTACACGCGTTATTGAAAATGGAAAATATTTGCTATATAATAGTCATGATTATTGTGCAGCACTGTCTGCATAAAAAGAAAGGAAGCGGAAAAATGAAGAACCGCAAGCTGCTTCTGATCGTCAGCCTGGTGCTGGCGATGACGATGGCCATGGGCGGCACCCTGGCCTACCTGACGGACACGGACGAAGCCGTGAACGTCATGACCCTGGGCAATGTGGATATTGAGCAGAACGAAGAAGACGCCGAGGGCAATCCCTTCGAGCAGAATCAGCCTCTGTATCCCGCATATTACCCCGAAGAGAAATTTGAAAATGCGAACGTTGTTGTCGGCGCGATCGACAAGGTCGTGACCGTCGAGAACGTGGGCACCTCCGACGCCTATGTGCGTACGCTGCTTGCCTTTGAGGCCGGCAATCTGTCTTGGGAAGAGTTTAAAGAGAACATCCATGCTGAGTTTGCGACCGAAGCGAAGTGGATCGAGAACGAAGCCGTGGAGATCGACGGCACGAAATACTACCTCGCGTATGTGGTCTATAAAGATGCGCTGGCGCCCAACGCCGAGACGAAACCCAGCCTGGTGAAGGTTGTCATGGACAAGCATGCGACCAACGACATCGTGAAGGAATTCGGCGACACGTATGAGATCCTTGTTGTGTCCCAGGCCTGCCAGACTGTGAACATGCCTGTCGATGCGGACGCGGCGCTGAAGGCTGCCTTCGGTGGAATCTCTGCGAAAGATAATCCCTGGGCCGGTGAGAATGCGACCAACAAGCGCGCAACCGTGACCACGGACGATGAACTGCTGGCGGCTATCCAGGACAGCCAGGTGTCTACGATCATTGTTGACGGCAACCTCATGTACGATTGGGGCACCGGATCCTATGCCAATTCCAAGGCGCTGCTGATGGCCGGCAAGACCATCGAAGGCGCTGATGAGGATGCTACCATCACCTTCGCGGGCTATGGCTCTGCGAATCCCATCACCGACGTGACGCTGCGCAACATCACGGTCAAGGATGAGACTATTGGCGATAATGAAAGCTCTTGGGAGCATGGCTACCTGGAGTTTGACAGCCTGAAGGCTGAGAATGTGACCTTCGAAGACTCCATCATGCTGAGCGGCAACTCCGAGCTGGTGAACTGTGCTGTGCCCAATAATGTGAATAGCTGGTACGGCGCGTGGGTCGAGGGCGGCACGGCGAAGTTCGAGAAGTGCACCTTCAGCGGCACCCGCGGCCTGAAGATCCACGAGGCTTATGGCGATGACGTCGTTTCCGTTGAGGTTGACGACTGCACGTTCGAACTGTCCGAGAAGCCCGGCGTGGTGATCGGCGATCTGAATGAGGACACCACCGTGAAGATCACGGACAGCACCTTCGCCACCACCGCCGGTGATCAGGGCAAGTACATCTACGAGTCCGACACGGATGTTGGGAACTTCGACTTCTCTGAGAGCAACAATTCTATTGCTGCCAAGGTGACGAACAGTGATGAGCTGACTGCTGCTGTTGCGAATGGCGTAACAAACATTGTGCTGGCCGATGGCAAATACAATGTTAATGGCTGCGGCGGCAAGACCCTGACCATTACTGGTTCTAGGAATGCGGTCATCAAGGTCATGAACGAAGGCGAAGATGGCTGCGACTATGGCTTTGGCGGCGGTGGTGCGGGCGTTGGCAATGTGACCTTCAATGGTATCACCATCGACACGACTAGCAACACTGGCAACTACAAGGGTTTTGCTTATATGGGCGCAACCTTTAATGACTGTGCCTTTGTCGGCGCGTATTCCCTGAACAATGCGAACGATTTCGTGTTCAACAACTGTGAATTTGACTTTAGGAATGGCTACTTCTGGACTTGGGGTGCCAATAAGGTGACCTTCAACAACTGCACCTTTAACGGCAACAGCAAGTGCATTCTTGCCCATGGCAGTGCGTCTACTGTGATCAACATCAAGGACTGCACCTTTGCGGCAACTGAAAAGGGCTATACCGGCGCTGGTGATAACACTGCTGCCGTGGAAATCGATCCTGTTGGTACCAATGTTTACACGATCAATTTCACTGGCAACAACACCAAGACCGAAAGCTATGCCGGCTGGACTCGTGTGAAGGATGGCTCTACTGGCCACGTTATTACGGGACAGAACTGATTTGGATTCCAAGGATTCTTTCCACCCCTCCCTCCCCGGGAGGGGCTTTTTCTGTTTTCCCCTCCGTTCCCCTATCTTTCCCCGCCGATTTGTGGTATCATAGATATATCACAGAAAAACGAGGTGCCGTTCCATGGCCAAGCTGTATTTCCGTTACGGAGCGATGGGCTCCAGCAAGACCGCCAATGCCATCATGGTGCAGTACAATTATCACGAGCGGGGGCAGAAGGTGCTCATGCTTAAGCCGAAGCTGGAGAACCGCGACGGCGCGGATCTGGTCAAGTCCCGCTGCGGGCTGGAGACCGAGTGCCGTTTTGTGGAGGATATCTCCCTGGAGGATGCGCGCGGGTATGACTGCGTGATTGTGGATGAGGCCCAGTTCCTCACCAAGGAGCGGATCCGGCTGCTGGTTGACATTGTGGATGAGCTGAACATCCCGGTGATCGCCTACGGGCTGCGCACGGACTTCCAGGAGAATTTCTTCGAGGGCAGCCATTGGCTGATGGCCTGGGCGGATACCATCGAGGAGATCAAGACCATCTGCTGGTGCGGCCGCAAGGCCATCTGCAACGCCCGCGTGGTGGACGGTCGGGTGGTCAAGGAGGGCGACCAGATCCTGCTGGGCGGCTCCAGCCAGTATGTGAGCCTGTGCCGGAGGCATTTCCACTCCGGCGAGCTGGGGGATGCCCTGGCCCATCTGGAGGGCTGAGCCGCTTTGCTGCGCCCGGGTGAAAGCCCGGGCGTTTTTCTGCCTCCGGGGAGAAATTCTGTCCCCGATATGGACAAAGCCAGGCCTGAATAGTATAATGTGATCAAGAACTGCCGAAAGCGCGGCAAATGAAAACTGCATGCAAAGGAGCTGCCCGCAATGAGCAACATCCATTCCGAAAGCTTCAGCACTGCCTGGCTGTCTGACCCTGAAATCTTCAGCGTCGGGGAACAGCCGGTCTATTCCGATCATGAGTTTTTCGCCAGCCAGCAGGAAATGCAGGCGGGGACGTCCTCCCTTGTCCGCAATCTGGACGGCAAGTGGAAGGCGCATTTTGCGCTGAATCCCGCCGGTGCGCCGGATTCCCTGCTGACCGGCGCCATTCTGGACGGCAGCCTGCGGGAGATCAATGTGCCCTGTGAATTCCAGCTGGAAAATCCGGCGTGGGACCCGCCCCACTATGTCAATGTGCAGTACCCCTGGGACGGCCATGAGGAGCTCAAGGCCCCCGAGGTGAGCGAGAAGTACAACCCCACAGTCACCTGCGTGAAGACCTTCCGCCTGAGCCTGAAGGATCTGCAGCACCGGATTCTGCTGCACCTGGGCGCGGTGGAATCGGCGGTGCTGGTGTACCTTAACGGCAAGGCCATCGGCTATGCGGAGGACTCCTTCACCCCCCATAATTTCGATATCAGTGCGGCGGCCCGGGTGGGCGAGAACCGGCTGGTGCTGCGGGTGTTCAAGCGCTGCAGCGGCTCCTGGGTGGAGGATCAGGACTTCTGGCGCTTCTCCGGCATC
Source organism: Clostridia bacterium (assembly GCA_017397765.1). Lineage (GTDB taxonomy): Bacteria > Bacillota > Clostridia > Christensenellales > Aristaeellaceae > UBA11524. The sequence goes on from JAFQIB010000057.1 coordinate 45,755, forward strand.
CATCGCAGCGTGGAGCTGCATTTCTGGCCCCAGACCCACCTGCTGGATCTGCGGGTGCGCACACCTCTGACGGACAATTATCAGACCGCCCGTCTGGATGCGCTGCTGACGGTGACGGGCCGCGCAGGACAGGCCCGGGTGACCTTGGCGGACCGGGCCGGTGAGGTGCTGTATGAGGAGACGAAGCCGGTCTCCGGACAGCTGCAGGTGCATTTTGATGCGGTGATCCCCGGGGTGAAGCTGTGGAGCGCCGAGGCGCCGAACCTGTATCAGCTGACGGTCACGCTGACCAATGAGCAGGGTCAGGTGGCCGAGGTCAGCCGGACGATGGTGGGCTTCCGCCAGTTTGAGATGATCGACAGGATCATGTGCCTGAATGGTAAGCGGCTTGTTTTCCACGGCGTGAACCGCCATGAGTTCAACTGCGACAAGGGCCGCGTGATGACCCGGGAGCTGATTCTGCAGGATATCCGGGACATGAAGGGCATGAACATCAACGCGGTGCGCACCAGCCATTATCCCAACACGACGGAATTCTACCGCCTGTGCGATGAATACGGCCTGTATGTGATCGACGAGACGAATATTGAATCCCACGGCTCCTGGGCGCCCTGGCATGACTGGGTCGTGCCCGGCGACAAGCCTGAGTGGCGGGAGGCGATCATCAACCGGGGCCGCTCCATGCTGCAGAGGGACAAGAATCATCCCTGCATCCTCCTCTGGAGCTGCGGCAACGAGAGCTGGGGCGGCTGCAACATGTTCGCCCTGTCGGAGTACTTCCGCCAGAACGATCCCACCCGCCTGGTGCATTACGAGGGCTGCGTGCACGACGAGCGTTTTCTGCACACCTCCGACGTTTATTCCACCATGTACACCAAGGCGGCGGACATCGAGAAGTACCTCAAATCCGACCCCGACCGCCCCTTCATCAACTGCGAATATACCCACGCCATGGGCAACTCCTGCGGCGGCATGAATGAGTACACGGCCCTGGAGGACAAGTACCCCATGTACCAGGGCGGCTTCATCTGGGACTATGTGGATCAGGCGCTGCGCATCACCGGCCCCAACGGCCAGGAGCGGCTGGCCTACGGCGGCGACTTCGGCGATAAGCCCACCGATTGGCAGTTCAACACCAACGGCATCATCCTGGGTGACCGGACGCTGACCCCCAAGTGCCAGGAGGTGCGCTATCTCTACCGGGACGTGTTCCTCAAGGTTGGCAAAACCGGCGTGACCGTCTGGAACCGCAAGCTCTTTGCGCCCTTGACCGGCTATCTCCTGCGCTGGACGGTGGAGTGTGACCGCAAGCCCGTCAAGGCAGGGGAGATCATCCTGCCGGAGATTGCCGCCGGGGAGAGCCGGCATATCAATCTGCCCTACGGCAAGCTGCCCCAGGAGGGCCAGGTGGTGCTGACCTGCTTCCTGGTGCTGGGCGAGGACAAGGGCATCCTGCCCGCAGGCACGGTGCTCAGCCACGGCCAGACGGTGTACGGCGAGCCGGTATGCACCGAGGGGCCTGCCGGGCAGGCAACCATCAGCCGGGGCGATGTGAACATCGGCGTGCGGGGCAACGGCCTGGGCGTGATGTTTGAGCGGGGCAGCGGCATGATCTCCTTCCGGGACAAGGCGGGCCGGGAAACCCTGCTGCGCGCGCCGCAGCTGAGCCTCTTCCGCGCCCACACCGACAACGACCGGGGCAATCACAATGCCATCCGCCAGGGCGTGTATCATCTGATCAGCCGCTACTGCTGGGTGGATCAGGTGCAGGATCAGACTGCGGACGGCGTGACCACGCTGACCTACCGCTATACCAACGATCTGCTCAAGGGCTTTGAGATGACCGTCGTGTACACCATCCGCCGGGATGATGAGATCGAGGTGACGGTCAACTGGCCGGGTGTGAAGGATCTGCCGGATCTGCCCGCGCTGGGCCTGAGCTTCCAGCTGGACCCCCGGTTGGATACGGTCAATTACTACGGCCTGGGCCCGGCGGAGAACTATGTGGACCGCTGTGACGGCGCGTATCTGGGCTGGCATGCCTACAGGACGGAGGAGGGGATGACCCGCTACTGCAAGCCCCAGGAGAGCGGCAGCCGCTGCGGCGTGCAGATCTTCGCCGTGACGGACCGCGACCACCACGGCCTGATGATCTTGGGTGAGAATTTGCAGGTCAGCTGTCAGCCCTGGACGGTGGAGGAGCTGCAGGGTGCGTATCACCCCGGCGACCTGATGGGCTCCGTGCGCACGGTGCTGGACGTGGCCATGTTCCGCATGGGCGTAGGCGGCGATGACAGCTGGGGCGCGCCGGTGCTGAAGAAGTACTGCTACCCGGCGGAGAAGGCTTATTCCTTCACCTTCACCATGAAGGCGCTGTAACAAAAAAGGGCCCCCGGAGATTCCGCAGTCTGGAATCTCCGGGGGATTTTGTCTGTCTGTTACCGCAGGCTGACCTCGTTCATGGGCACGAAGCCGCGCACGGTCATATAGCCCTTGCTGCCGGATACGGAGGAGTAGCCCAGGGATTCAAAGTAGACCCAGGGGGTGCCGTTGGCGTCCACAAACTGCGCCAGCGCGAAGGCATTGCTGCGGTCCACGCTGATGGTGTTGTAGCTGTGGTTCCAGTCGGGGGCGTCCGCCAGATGGGCGTCGTCGGAAATGGTGATGGGCGTCCAGTCATAGCTGAGCTCGTTGACGTAGCCGTTGACGCGCAGCCGGCTGGCCGGGATGAAGGACCAGCGGGTGACAGGCTCTCCGCCGGATACGCCGCTGTACTGGATGAGGTAGTGATCGCTCTCGCGGCCGTAGACGGTCAGCGTTTCCCCGGAGGTGACATAGGCCTTGCCGGAGCTGGTGCGGTAGTAGCTGGACGAGGGGCCGGTGTAGACGCTGGCGTCGCTGCCGATGACGATGCCGGTGGTCTGGCGGGTCAGCTTGGGCAACGTGGACAGGCGGATGGAAGGATCGCGGCCGGTGTAGGGGGTCAGGGAGTAATCGTGCATATAGCCGGTTTTGCCGTCCTGGGTTTGGACGTGGCAGTAGTTGTACTTGCCGTCCTGGCCGCCGTAGTACTCCAGCACATAAACCAGCTCACCGTTATTGTAGCGGCCCAGGTTGCGGCTGATGGCGTCCCGGTCGCTGGCCTTGGAATAGAGGTAAGTATAGCCGCGGGGCGAGGTGCTTTCCACCGTATGCCAGCCGGTGCCGCCCTCTTCCGCCACGCTGCCGTAGAAACGGCGCAGGGCGCCGTCGTGCATGTAGCCGGTCTTGCCATCCTGGGTCTGGACGTGGCAGTAGTTGTACTTGCCGTCCTGACCGCCGTAGTAGTCCAGCACGAAGACCTGCTCGCCCCTGTTGTAGCGGCCCAGGTTGCGGCTGATCTCGTCCCGGTCGCTGGCCTTGGAGTAGAGGTAGGTGTAGGTGCTGGACACCTCATACCAGCCGGAGGCGGAGGTGGCGGCGGGGGTGCCGTAGTAGGGCGTCAGCGCGCCGTCGTGCATATAGCCAGTCTTTTCGTCCTGGGTCTGGACGTAGCAGTAGTTATACTTGCCGTCCTGGCCGCCGTAGTAATCCAGGACATAGACAAGGTCGCCGTTGTTGTAGCGGCCCAGATTCCGGCTGATCTCGTCCCGGTCGCTGGCCTTGGAGTAGAGATATGTGTAGCCGCTGTCGCATTGCAGCATGTACCAGCCCTCGCCGGAGGCACCGGCGTGCAGGGGAAGCAGTGCGCAAAGCAGCGTCAGGGTCAGGAGGAAAGTCAGGAACCGTTTCATTGGCATTCTCCTTTCAGAAGGTCCGTTCACCTATATAACGATCCGGGATGGCAATATCTTGCAGAGCTGTCAATCATATTTATTCGATTTTTGCCCCGGATATCCTCTTTCGGGAAAAATTATCCCACCTGCGGCATAAAATAATGTTCCGCAGCCTCTTGACAAGCAGGGGAATGTGGGATAGAATAGCAATGTCAAAAGGTCAAAGATAGTCAAAATGCGATTGACAAACGATCTTCCGAACAGGAGGTTATGCGGATGAATATGAATCAGTTTACCCAGAAGAGCATCGAGGCCATCCAGCGCGCCCAGCAGATCGCGGTGGAATACGGCCATCAGCAGGTGGATCAGGAGCATGTGCTGCTGGCCCTCACGGAGGACGGCGCGGCGCTGATCCCTCAGCTGCTGGGCAAGTGCAACTTGTCGGCAGATGCGCTGCGGGCGGCGCTGACCGAGGCGGTGAGCCGCATTGCCCGCGTGTCCGGCCCCGGCCGGGAGGCGGACAAGGTCTATATTTCCCCCGACCTGGAGAAGGGCCTGATCGAGGCCGAGGCGATTGCAAAGCAGATGAAGGACGAGTACCTCTCTGTGGAGCATGTGTGGATGGGCCTGTGCCGGAAGCCCAACGCGCGAATCCGGGAGGTGCTCAAGCGCCTCGGCTATGACGAGCAGGCCTTCCTCAAGGCGCTCAGCGAGGTGCGCGGTGCGACCCGCGTCACCAGCGACAACCCGGAGGAAACCTACGATGCGCTGAAGAAGTACGGCTCCGACCTGGTGGCACTGGCCCGGCAGAATAAGCTGGATCCGGTCATCGGCCGGGACAGCGAGATCCGCAATGTGATCCGCATCCTGTCCCGCAAGACCAAGAATAACCCGGTGCTGATCGGCGAGCCCGGCGTGGGCAAGACGGCCATCGCCGAGGGGCTGGCCCAGCGGATCGTCCGGGGCGATGTGCCGGACTCCCTGAAGGAGCGCACGGTCTTTTCCCTGGACATGGGCAGCCTGATCGCCGGCGCCAAGTTCCGGGGTGAATTCGAGGAGCGGCTCAAGGCCGTGCTGGCGGAGATCAAGAAGTCCGAGGGGCGCATCATCCTCTTTATTGATGAGCTGCACACCATTGTGGGCGCGGGCAAGACCGACGGTGCGATGGATGCGGGCAATCTGCTCAAGCCCATGCTGGCCCGGGGCGAGCTGCACTGCATCGGCGCGACCACACTGAACGAATACCGCCAGTACATCGAGAAGGACGCCGCATTGGAGCGCCGCTTCCAGCCGGTGCTGGTGGGCGAGCCGACGGTGGAGGACACCATCGCCATCCTGCGCGGCCTGAAGGAGCGCTACGAGGTCTTCCACGGCGTGAAGATCCAGGATGCGGCCCTCATCGCCGCAGCGACCCTCTCCAACCGCTACATCACCGACCGTTTCCTGCCCGACAAGGCCATCGACCTGGTGGACGAGGCCTGCGCTATGATCCGCACGGAGATCGACTCCCTGCCCACCGAGCTGGACGACGTCCGCCGCCGCATCATGCAGCTGGAGATCGAGGAGGCGGCGCTGAAGAAGGACGACGACCAGCTGACCCAGGCCCATCTGGCAGAGGTGCAGAAGGAGCTGGCGGAGCAGCGGGACAGCTTCAACGAGATGAGCGCCAAATGGGACGCGGAGAAGAACGCCATCGCCCGGGTCACGAAGCTCCGCGAGGACATCGAGCGCGTCAACGCGGACATTGCCGCTGCCGAGCGCAGCTACGACCTCAACCGTGCTGCCGAGCTGAAGTACGGCGAGCTGCCGAGGCTGCAAAAGGAGCTGGCGGAGGAAGAAGCCATTGCCGATCAGGCAAAGTCTGAGGACAGCCTGCTGCGCGACCGGGTGACGGACGAGGAGATCGCCCGCATCGTGGGCCGTTGGACGGGCATCCCGGTTGCCAAGCTGATGGAGGGCGAGCGGGAGAAGCTGCTGCATCTGGAGGATGTGCTGCATGAGCGGGTCATTGGCCAGGACGAGGCCGTCACCCGGGTGTCGGAGGCTATTCTCCGCTCCCGTGCCGGCATCCAGGACCCCAACCGGCCCCTGGGCAGCTTTCTGTTCCTGGGCCCCACCGGCGTGGGCAAGACCGAGCTGGCCAAGGCCCTGGCCCAGGCGCTCTTTGACGATGAGAAGAACATGGTGCGCATCGACATGTCCGAGTACATGGAGAAATTCAGCGTCAGCCGCTTGATCGGTGCACCGCCCGGCTATGTGGGCTATGACGAGGGCGGTCAGCTGACCGAGGCCGTCCGCCGCCACCCCTATGCCGTCGTGCTCTTCGATGAGGTGGAAAAGGCGCATCCAGACGTGTTCAACGTCCTCCTGCAGGTGCTGGATGACGGGCGCATCACCGATTCCCAGGGACGTACCGTGGACTTCAAGAACACCATCCTGATCATGACCTCCAACCTGGGCAGCGAATACCTGCTGGGCGGCATCGAGGACGGGGAGATTACCCCGGAGGCCCGTGCGGCAGTCGACCGGCTGCTGAAAACCCACTTCCGCCCGGAGTTCCTCAACCGCATCGACGAGATCGTGTACTACAAGCCCCTGACGAAGGAGCAGATCGTCCACATCGTCCGCCTGATGCTCAAGGGCCTGAACAAGCGCCTGGCGGACAAGCAGCTGACCGTGGCCCTCACTGACGCGGCAATGGAGGCTGTCATCAGCCAGGGCTTTGACCCCACCTTCGGTGCGCGCCCCCTCAAGCGCTACCTGCAGAGCAAGGTGGAGACGCTGATCGCCAAGCGCATCATTGCTGCCGACGTCAAGCCCGGCGATACGCTCACCGTTGATGCGGATGAGACGGGCAAGCTGTTTGTGACGTGGTAAGGGAAGTAGAAGCTGCCGGGAGTCACCCTGCAGCCCTGCGTTGCAGGAAAACGTCCGGCAGCAAGGGTGATGCAATGGATGGCGTTATCCTCACTTTACATCATGCAAATAGCGCAACCGCAAGCCTTTGCTGGCTTGCGGTTTTGTGTACAGCTGTGATAGAATGAAAGCGATAAACTGGAATTTGCCGAGGTGAGCATATGGCGATGTGGAATCCATGGAGAGGTTGCAAAAAGTGCAGCGACGGCTGCCGCTATTGCTATATCCACAAGGGCGACGCAAAGCGTGGCGTTGATACAAGTATCATTGAAAAAACAAAGGACTTTGCAAAGCCCGCAAAACGCCTGAAGAACGGCAATTACAAAATGAAATCCGGCATGGTTTATACCTGCCTTTCCACTGATTTTCTCATTGAGGAAGCGGATGCATGGCGCCCGGAATGCTGGCAGATGATGAAGGCACGCAGGGATTGCACCTTTCTCTTCCTCACCAAACGCATCGACAGATTCATGGACTGCATCCCCGATGATTGGGGTGACGGGTATGAAAACGTGGTCGTTTGCTGTACGGTTGAGAATCAGAAGAATGCAGACGATAAGCTCAGCATCTTTAGAAAGCTTCCGATCAGGCATAAGTGCATAACCGCGCAGCCGCTTATCGAAGCCATTGATATGGAACAGTATCTTGATGATATTGAGCTTGTGGTTGTCGGCGGTGAATCGGACACGAATGCAAGACCGCTTGACTACGATTGGGTACTCGATATCAGAGAGCAGTGCATCAGGAGAAACGTTTCTTTTGAATTCAGACAATGCGGAACGCATTTTATCAAGCATGGTAAGAAATACAAGCTGCAGACAAAGGACCTGTGCGCTCAGGCAAGAAAAGCTGATATAGATTTCAAACGCAATATCTGATGAAGTTCCCATTTGCCCAGCGGACGACTCCTTTTTTCCGATCATTGCGCCCTCTCCACGCCTTCGGAAGAAACGCAGAACATGAAACAGGCTGCCGTATTTCAGCATACAGCAGCCTGTTTTCTCATTCCCGGATAAAGCGAAAATCGCATTTGCTTCCGCCGGTGCCCAGCGTCTGGGTGCGTTCAAAGCGGATGCCCGGCAGATTGCCGTAGGTGGCAAAGTCGCTCTCGCAGAAGGTAGGCATGAGCGCTTCCACGTCCAGCAGCCTGGCGTATTTGCAGTAGGGACACGCGGTGGTGTCCATGGTCAGACGGGTCTTGTCGGCGGAGTAATTCGTGTAGTCAAAGCCGCTTTCCCGCCCGAACAGCTTCAGCGCCATCTTCGGCAGCAGGCGCATGAACAGCGTCTTCATGCCGGGGATACGCAAGAGAAGCTGCATCATCCGGTTGCCCGTCCGGCACAGGCCGATCAGCGCCCCGTGGGTGACGGCGAGGGCGTTTTCATTGTCCGTTTCCAGCAGCGCCTTGTAGATGGCCGCGGTGGGGAGAATGGTGTTGTTGAGGTGCGTCCACTCGCCGGGCGTTGCGTCCGCGCATTGGGCGGAAAGGACGGCGTAGTGATGCTCGGCGCGGCGGAGAATGTCAGCCAGGGCGGCCTTGCCGTACTGCTTCGCCAGCGTGCTGCGGATGAAGGGGTATTTCGCGTTTTTGCGGAGAATCGTATTCATTACGGGCTACTCCTTCTGTACGGCGGCATGCTGAAGCCAGACGTGCCCGGGGAATTGCCGGGCCAGCGCTGTGTGCAGCCATTGCCGCTGTGCTTCGTCCAGCAGAGGATACACCGTGTCAAAGTCCTGCCGGGCGGCCTCTTCTTCGGGGCGCGCGGCCTTGTACAGCAGCGCGATCTCCGGGGCCAGGATGGGCAGGCCGTCCCGCAGGAGAAAGGCTTTCTCCTGTACCGGCTGGAACAGCAGATCGATGAAATTCAGCTTCGTCAAACCCGGCGTAAACTGATGGTACAGCAGCCCTTCCTCTTCGCAGGGGAAGAATTGCACCGGCACGTCCTCGCCCAGCACAGCCATCAGATTGCGGCCGGGTTCGCTGTCCTCCGGGTGCAAAAGGGGCTTGACCTTGCCCATGCCGCGATACTCAAGGAGGCGCCACCCCTTCGCCAGCAGAAAGCCGATGACTTCGGGGCGGGCCGCCTCTGGTAGGCACAGGTCAATATCCCCGTGCGGGCGGATGGGGCGTCCGGCGAAAAGCTCCAGCCCATAACCGCCGCAGACCGCCCAGGAAAAGGCGGCCCCTGCGAACAAATCGCGCAGCTGCATCAGCAGCGGTTCCATCGGCTTACAGCTCCTTCAGCGCGTCAATGAACTTGTCCACATATTCATCCGGCGTACACCAGGAGGTGCAGACGCGCAGCACCACGTGCTCCTCGTCCAGACGGCCGTTGAACTCCAGCTTGAAGCCCAGCGCCTCGATCTTCTCCCACTGCTCGTCGGTGAAGATGGGGAAAATCTGGTTGGTGGGGGAATCCACCTGGAAGGAGAAGCCGGCGTCCATCAGCGCGGCGCGGATGCGCATGGCCTGATCCACCGCCTTCTTGCCGGTCTTGAAGTACAGACCGTCCTCCATCAGCGCCAGGAACTGCAGGCCCAGCAGGCGGCCCTTGGCCAGCATGCCGCCCTTCTGCTTGATCATGTAGCGGAAGCGGACGTTCAGCTCCGGATTGTTGATGACCACCGCCTCGCCGAAGAGCGCGCCCATCTTGGTGCCGCCCACGGTGAATACGTCGGAGAACTTGGCGATGTCCGCTGCGGACAGATCGCCGGTGGGGGCGGCCAGACCGTAGCCCAGGCGCGCGCCGTCGATGAACAGGTACAGGCCCAGCTGCTTGCAGGTGTAGTACAGATCCTTCAGCTGGCTGCGGTTGTACACCGTGCCCAGCTCCGTGGACATGGAGATATACACCATGCCGGGGCGGACGGTATGCTCGTCGTCGGCCTGGGTGGCGGCGGCGACGGCCACCTGGCTGCCGGAGATCAAGCCGTTCTGATGGGGCAGCGCCAGGCACTTGTGGCCGGTGGCTTCAACAGCGCCGGTCTCATGGACGTTGATGTGGCCGGTTTCGGCGCACAGCACGCCCTCGTAGGGGCGCAGCGCGGCGGCAATCACCGTCATGTTGGCCTGGGTGCCGCCCACGAGGAAATGCACCGCGCTCTCCCGGCAGGAGAAGGCCTCGCGGATGGCGTCCGCCGCCTCCTTGCAGTAGTGGTCGGTGCCGTAGCCGGGGGTCTGCTCCAGGTTGGTGTCGGCGAGCTTCTTCAGAATGGAGGGATGGCAGCCCTCCAGATAATCACAGTTCAGACGGATCATGGCAAATCCTTTCCTTTCGGTGTTGATGTCATGCGTATACGGTTTCTATTATAACGTTTTCGTAAAGCCACGTCAATGGGCATTTCCTGTGGGAGAAGGCAGGATTTTTCCGGGGTGAGGACGAAATATTGTAGATATCTTTGTCAGACTGGAGCGAATGATGAACATGGATTTCAGCTGCTGTATCAACCGGATCAAAGCCTCCCTGGCGCCGTCCACCGGCTGCACCGAGCCTGCGGCGATTGCGCTGAACGCTGCGACGGCCCGCGCGAACGTGCAGGGCGAGATCACCGGGATCACGGCCCGGATGGACGCCTATCTGTTCAAGAATGCCCTGGGCGTGGGCATTCCCGGCGCGGACGAGCGCGGGGTAGACCTTTGCGTGGCCCTGGGCGTGACGGCGGGCGATCCCCATGCCGGCATGAACGCCCTGCACACCGTGCGTCCGGAGCAGCTGGCGCAGGCCAAGACGCTGCGGCCCCTGGTGAGGGTGGAGATCGCCGAGGAGGCGAAGGGCCTCTACATTGAGACGACCATCACCACGGCGGAGGATGCAGTACGGGTGATTACCAGCGGCGAGCACGACTGCATCGCCCGCATTGAGCATGCGCCCTTCACCCCCTTTACGGCCCGGACGGCGGAGCTGGCGGAGGCAGCCCATGAGGGCTCGCTGAGCGAGTTTGTGGAATTTGCCCGCACCTGTCCGCTGGAGGAGCTGACCTTCCTCCGGGACGCCCTCAACATGAACCGCGTCGTCTATTACCGCGCCATGGAGGAGGGGCTGGCCCATCAGGTGCTGCCCAATATGCTGCTGCAGGACGGCTCTCTCTATGCGCAGGCCAAGAAAATGGCCGGCACGGCCAGCTATGCCCGCATGCACGGCATCCCCCTGCCTGTCATGACGGCCACCGGCAGCGGCAATCAGGGGTTGACGCTCTTCCTCACGGTGGATGCGGCGGCCCGCACCTTCAATGTGTCCGAGGAACGGCTGCTGCGGGCGCTGGCGGCGGCCTGTCTGGCGAATATCTACATCAAGAGCTTCATCGGCCCGCTGTCCAGCGTATGCGCCTGCGGCGTGGCCTCCGGTCTGAGTGCGTCCATCGGGGTGGTCTTCCTCATGGGCGGCGGCGAGAAGGAGATGCTGCAGGCTTCCCGGAACATTCTGGGCAGCGTCAGCGGCATGATCTGCGACGGCGCGAAGGAGGGCTGCGCGTCCAAGGTGGCCCTTTCCGCGGGCCTTGCGGTGGAGGCGGCCTGCCTGGCGATGGAGGGCGGCGGCATTCACGCCCAGGACGGCATTCTGGATGATCGCTTCGACAGCCTCATCGAGCATCTGGGCGAGCTGGTTTGCGTCGGCATGGGCCGCACGAACGACACCATTGTACACATCATGAAGGATCAGAAGATCCGCCGCCCCAACTGCTGACCAGGGGCGCTGCCCCTGGACCCCGCCAGAGGGACACAGCCCCTCTGGACTCCCATGACCGCGCCTGCGGCGCGGGGCGCTGCGTTGCGGCGGGGCGGAGGGGCGGCGGGGGTAGTGTCGCTTCAAATAAAGGGGGCTGTGGTGCGGAGCGGGATAAATGCGGCAATTATGAAATGTTTTGTGTACTGGCGGCGTCTGTAGGAATGCGGGAAGGCGCTGAATATAGGGGGTAGATGTATGGCGGGAAGGCAGATTGCGCAGGCGGCTGTGCTGCGTGGGCGTGCGCTGGAGGCGCTGAAGACGAATTGGAGAATGCTGCTGCCGGGGTATGCGCTGACGATGCTGGCCTGCTATGCGGGCGGCCGGATTGCGGGCGCTGTTCCGGTCATCGGGCCGTTTCTGTCGATGATGATATCTGCGCTGATGATGGTGCCTGTGCTGGGCCTGACCGGCGGCGTGCTGGGATATTATCGCGGGATACCGGTGAAGCGGGATTGTGTAAAGCGTATGTTTCCCCATTGGCAGCGGGTTTGTCTGCTATATTTGTGGACGATGCTGTGTATGATGGGCTGGATCATGATCGGCGCCGTTGTCACGGCTGCGGGAGCTGGATTGCTGTTTGGCGGAAACGCTGCGGTGGTGAGCGACAGCCAGCAGGGCTTTGGCGTGCTGCTGATGAGCGCCGGGATTCTGCTGATGCTGGGGCTGGGTTTCCGGGCAATGCTGAATTACAGCATGTCCCAGTGTATTCTGATCGATGCGCCGTCCACCGGTGTGCGCGAAACGCTCAGGAAGAGCCGGGCGATGATCGCGGGGTATCGCTGGCATTATGTACGGGTGAACCTGCCGGTGTTTGCGGTTGTTTTGCTGGCGGCGGGGGTAGTGGTCTGGCTGACAGCAGCGCTGCCGGACTGGCTGTCCTCGCTGATCTCCGCTGTGTTTTCCGTGTTTTCGGGGCTGCTGGGCTGCTGTTTCCTGCCGGTAATGTATCAAGAGCTCAGAAGAATCGGCAGGTGAATGCAGGGAAGTGGGACATTGTACAGCAAAAGAACAATACCCTCCCTTGACATTTTTGTATACAAAAGACTATAATACTCCCCACAAGGAGGTCGGGCAAAGCCCGACTAGCGAAAGGCATTGCTTGCAATGCCCGAGCGTAGCCAGCGCACGGCTTTTTGCCGTGGGATGGCCGAAACAGGAGGTCGGGCGAAGCCCGACTAGCGAAAGGCATTGCTCGCAATGCCCGAGCGTAGCCAGCGCACGGCTTTTGCCGTGGGATGGCCGAACCAGGAGGATATGGGTATGCTGCATTCTTCTTACTTCGCGTTTACGTTCCCGGCTGCTTTTGCAACCGGGTCAGTTGACGTTACGTGAAGTCAGCGGAAGGCATGCCTGTCAGCCTGAACAGGAAAATGTGCGCGGAAGCTCCTTTGCGGAACTTCCGTGCTTTAATTTTCCGCAAAACGTGCTACAATAGGGGAGGAAACAGATTATGATTATCGTCATGAAGCAGGGCGCGACCCGCCAGGAGATCGACTACGTTGCCAATATCATCACCGCCAAGGGCGGCATTACGGTCAACCCGATGTACGGCGCTGATCTGACCATCCTGGGCCTGATCGGCGATACCAGCCGCATTGATCCGGCGCAGCTGGAGTCCTTCCGCTGCGTGGAGCGCATCATGAAGGTGGCCGAGCCCTTCAAGAAGGCCAACCGCATGTTCCATCCCGGCCCCAGCGAGGTGAAGATCGGCGATACCGTTGTCGGCGGCACGAAGCTGAGCGTGATTGCGGGCCCCTGCTCGGTGGAATCCAACGCGCAGATCGAGGAGGTTGCCAAGGCAGTCAAGGAAGCCGGCGCGACGGTGCTGCGCGGCGGTGCGTTCAAGCCCCGCACCAGCCCCTATTCCTTCCAGGGCCTGGAGTATCAGGGCCTGGACATGCTCTGCCACGCCCGGGAGATGACCGGCCTGCCCATCGTGACGGAGCTGATGAGCCCCTATGATATCGACAGGTTCGAGGACCAGGTGGACTGCATCCAGGTCGGTGCGCGCAACATGCAGAACTTCGATCTGCTCAAGCGCCTGGGACAGACCCGCAAGCCCATCCTGCTCAAGCGCGGATTGTCCGCCACCATCGAGGAGTGGCTGATGTCCGCGGAGTACATCATGGCGGGCGGCAATGAGAACGTCATCCTCTGCGAGCGCGGCATCCGCACCTTCGAGACCTACACCCGCAACACCACCGACCTTTCCGCGGTCTGCGCGGTGAAGCAGCTCTCCCACCTGCCCATCATCGTTGATCCCAGCCACGCCACCGGCAAGTACTGGATGGTGCAGCCCCTGGCCCGCGCCGCCATCGCCATCGGTGCGGATGGTCTGATGATCGAGGTGCACAACGATCCTGCCCACGCCCTGTGCGACGGCGCTCAGTCCATCAAGCCCGACGCCTTCGCTGAGGTCATGGCGGACATTCGCAATATCGCTCGCGCCGTTGGCCGTGAGATTTAATTCGGAATTCGGAATTCGGAATTCGGAATTGAAAGTGTGAACTGAATACCCCCCGTTTCCTGTCCCACAAACGAGAAAAATTAATTCGGAGTTATGAATTCGGAATTGAAAGTGTGAACAGAATCCCCCCGTTTCCTGTCCCACAAACTAAATTCCGAATTCCGCATTCCGAATTCCGAATTTAACTGGAGGTACACCATGCCCATGATCACCGTCCCCCTGGGGGAACGAACCTACCCCATCCATATCGGCAGCGGATTGCTGGACTGTCTTGGCGCGCATGTGCTGGAGGCGCTGGGTGAGATATCCGTTGCGGTGGTGACGGACGACAACGTCGCCCCGCTTTATCTGGAGCGCGCGATGAAGTCCCTGGAGGCAGCCGGGCTGCGGGCCTGCAGCATCGTGCTGCCCCACGGCGAGCAGACCAAGTGCCTGGAGCAGCTGGCGAATTTGTACGGCTTCCTGTGTGAGCATCGCATCACCCGCAAGGATGCGGTGATCGCGCTGGGCGGCGGCGTGATCGGCGATCTGACCGGCCTGGCGGCTGCGACCTTCTTGCGGGGCGTGCGCTTCATTCAGGTGCCGACCACGCTGCTGGCCCAGGTGGATTCCTCCGTGGGCGGCAAGGTGGCGGTGGATCTGCCCCAGGGCAAGAACCTGGTCGGCGCGTTCTATCAGCCGGAATTTGTCCTGGTGGACCCGGACACGCTGAACACCCTGACGGACGAATTCTGGCGGGACGGCCTGGGCGAGGTGGTCAAGTACGGCTGCATCGGGGACGCGGAGCTGTTTGCGCTGCTGGAGACTTGCGCTCCCGGCGGACGGGCGGCGCTGATGGCAAGGATCGACGAGATCCTGCTGCACTGCATCCAGGCCAAGGCGGACGTGGTGGCGCAGGATGAACGGGATACCGGGCTGCGCATGACGCTGAACTTCGGCCACACTATCGCCCATGCGGTGGAGACCTGCCAGCATTACACCGGGCTGCGGCACGGCGAGGCAGTTGCCCTGGGCATGCATGTGATGACCCGCCTGACGGAAGCGAAGGGGATGACCGAGCCCGGCACGGCGGACCGGCTGGATGCGCTGCTGTCCCGGCTGGATATGCCCATGCAGCTGCCGCAGATCCCCGAGACGGAGCTGATCGCTGCGATGGGGATGGACAAGAAAGCCGCCGGTAAAACGCTGCGGGTCATCGGCATCCGGAGGATCGGTGAATGCTATATTCACCCGACGGACACGGCGTTTTTCACAGGAATGACGGAGAATTAATAAGCAATATCAACAAAAAGCAACAAATTTATCCGGTTCTCTTTTCAAAGCGTCCCGATTCATGTACAATATCATTGATGTCGTATGTCGCGGCACGTCCGATGCTTATGTCGGCGCGCCGCGTTTTTTCGCTCAGCGTCCGCCGGACGCTGCAGATCAGAAGGAGTAGGATATGGCAACGGAACGCGAAGAGTCCCTGAGCCGGAGCATGGCGGCGCTGCTGGCGGGAGATCCCGGGGCGCAGGCGCCGGAGGATACGGGGGTGTATGCCTGGCGCCTGATCCGCTGGGAGGCAGACGTCCCCCTGACCGACGAGCAGCGGGAGGCGCTGCTGGAGGGCGTGGACGCTACAATGGCCTCTGCCGGTACGGCAGCGGCGCTTTTCGCTGCGGACGGCGACGTGATGACCATCATGCTGGCCCTGGACCGCTTCCCGGCCAAGGTGCATCGGGACACGGTGCTGTGGCTCTGCGCCCATGCGCTGATGGATCATGCTTCGGTCAACCTGGAGCAGGACGGCACGATGTTCATCGGCGAGGAATTTGACTCTGCCGCGGAGTGGGCGGCGCATCTGGCCCCCATGCGGGAGATCTCCGACTGGTGGAACCGGGTCTCGCCCATTGACGGCGCAAAGGCCCACGCCCACCGCAACCATCTGCAGACCAGCATCAAGCGCCGCCAGTATGCGGTGCTGGGCGGCTATGTGTCCCGGGCGCTGCGCTCGGAGACGGAGCTGGCCCGGGTCTGCTTCGGCTTTGTGCCGCTGGTGATCGAGGCGATCTGGAGCCAGCATGGCGAGCTGTCGCTGCAAAAGCTGACGGAGGGACTGCGCCTGTCGGAGATGCCGCGCCATCCGCGGGAGACGCTGCTGGACTGGCTGACGGCGCTGCAGCCGCTGCTGCGGGCCTGCCCGGCTTCGGTCAACGCCGCGCCCATTGAGCGGGTGATCGAGTCCATCCGGGCAGACTGCGCGCTGCCCTATTCCCAGGCCAATCTGTCCAAGTCGCTGGGGCTGACCCCGGCCTATTTCTGCCGCCTTTTCCATGAAAAGACCGGCCAGCATTTCTCCACCTTCCTCACCCGTACCCGCATGGAGAAGGCCCAGTATCTGCTCTCCGACGGGCAGAATCTGTCCCTGGCCGAGGTCAGCGCTGCCTGCGGCTACCCGAACAAGAGCTATTTCTGCCAGGTGTTCAAAAAGTACACCGGTATGACGCCCGGTGAATTTGAAAATGCGTATAAGGATGTATAAATCATTTCCATACGGATGATAATGCTGTTGTCATCCGTTTTTATGGTGGCTGAATGTGTCACGAAAAACGGCTTGACGACTCTTCCAGGAGGTTTTCTGTAGATGAAGAAATGCCTTGCCATGCTGCTGTGCCTGATGCTTTGCACGGCGATATTGCCCCTGCGGACAGCCTCTGCGGAGGAGGCGGCCCCCAATGTGCGGGTGCTGCTGCGCCGCCTGGCGCTGACGGACCGGGCCGATCTGATCCTGGACGGCGCCTATACCGCCTCGGTGGACGGGGACGTGGTGATGAGCTTCCCGGTGAATGCGGAGGTGACTGTTGCCATCCGCAGCGGCGAATTGTACCTGTTCTATGAGGGCATGAGATTGCAGCTGGGGGATGAGGTCACCTTCATCCGCAATGCTTCCGGCGGCGATGATGACCGCACCGGGCTGCGCTTTGACAAAAACGGCGGCCTCTATCCCGGCGATCTGTCCCTGAAGATCGTGGGCGGCGTGCTCTATCCGGTATGCACCATGTCCGTGGAGGATTATCTGCTGGGCGTCGTACCCTATGAAATGAGCGAGTACTTCCCGCTGGAGGCGCTGAAGGCCCAGGCGGTCTGCGCCCGCACCTATGCGCTGAACAAGCTGGGCGCCAATGCGGATTATGACGTGGTGGATACCACCAACGATCAGGTGTTCAAGGGTGTGAATTACAACTATACCAATGCCCGTCGCGCGGTGGAGGAAACCGCCGGCGTGGTCGGCACCTACAAGGGCAAGCTGGCCATCTGCTATTACAGTGCTTCCAACGGCGGCCAGACCGAGCTGGTGCAGAACGTCTGGTCCGGCCGGGGCGATTGGGATTACTATGCCATGGTGGATGATCCCTACGACGTGGAAAACCCGGAATCCGTCGTCCGCCGGGCCCGCATCGCCAAGGACGGCAAGATCGACGAGGGCTTCAAGGCCATCCTGTACTCCTATGCGTTGCCGGAGCTGCTGCGCCAGGGCTTTGTGCCCTCGGCGGAAAATTTCCGCATCGACAAAATCACCGGCATGAGCCTGGGCGCGCCCGCCTATGACGAGCCCAGCCGCTCCTATACCGAGCTGACGCTGACCTTTGCCTGGTCGGGGAAGAAGTGGCTTGAGCCTGCGCTGACCACGCCCGCGCCGACAGCCATGCAGGACGAGGAAGAGGAGGAATTTTACTTCTTCGCCACCCCGGAGCCCACGGTGACCGTGACGCCCACGGCAACGCCGGAGGCCTCGCCCACGCCCATGCCCACCCCGTCGCTGAGCGATTTCATGCCTGCTGAAGGGGAAATGACCGTCACGGTGGACATCTTCCCGGAGGTCATTGACGAGCTGCTGCTTTCCGTCTACGGCGCGGACAACGAAATGCTGACCATCCGGGAAACGGAGACGCATTTCATCCTGGAGGCCCGCCGGTACGGCCACGGCGTGGGCATGAGCCAGCGCGGCGCGCAGTGGATGGCAGGCCAGTACGGTAAGACCTTCACGGAGATCATGAACTTCTACTATCCGGGGATGACGCTGTCGAAGGTGAGCGCCGGGAAGCCGGTGCTGCCCACCGCGCCGGCGGAGCTGGCTGCGACCCTTGCGCCGCCCGCCACGCCTACGCCCCGCCCGACCCTGATGCCCGTTTCTGCCGATGACATACCGGAAGGCGCGTATCTGGCGGCAGTTACGGAGATCGACGACGATTCCAGCCTCAACCTGCGCCAGGAGCCCTCCCAGGGCGCGGAGATCCTGCGCCGGCTGTACAAGCATCAGCGGCTGATCGTGCTGGAGCGCTGTGAAGATCCCGAGTGGGTGAAGGTGCGCACGGACGTGATCGAGGGCTATGTGATGGCCTCCTTCCTGACTGCTGTGGAGGAAGCACCCAGCCCCACGCCTGCGCCGCCGGCTTCCACACCCGGCTTTACGAACGCACCGGGGGTATAAAGCAAGGGCGCACGACTGGAAATCGTGCGCTCAGGGTGTCGAAAAAGTGCTTTAGGCACTTTTTCGAGGAATTGCACTCGCGCACTGGTCGAGCCATCAATGGCTCTCCCGGCCGTTTGCTCGTGTAAGGAAGCGATTTTGTAAGCAAAATCGCGCGAAAATCGCCGCACAGGGGCTTTGCCCCGTTTAGCCGCCCCGAAGGGGCTCGCCGATTTTCGATCTAAAATCGGAGGGCTTGCGAGCCCTCCGATGCCACCCATAGGTTTTTTGACAGTCTGGGCGCACGACTGGAAATCGTGCGCTCTTTTCCCTTTCGAGGGTGAATACGCATACTGAGGACAATGTGATGAATGGAAATGGTTTGGCGCCATGTGGGCTCGATTGTGGCTCCTGTAATCTGTACAAAGCTGCTCATGATTTGGAAGCAGCTGCTGCGTTAGTGGACTGGTTCCGAAGCCGTGGCTGGATTGGGGAAGAAGAGGGAGCGGCATCTGTTCAGCAGAAGGCACCCTTCTGCATGGGCTGCCAGGATAAGCAGGAGCCCTGCTGGTGTGGGGAGTGCTTCCTGCGAGATTGCTGCGAAGAAAAGAAATACGCCCATTGCGGTCAATGTCCAGATTTCCCTTGCGCGAAATACATGGAGTGGACAGTCGGCATGCCGCATCATCAGGCTGCAATGGAAATTCTCATGATGCGTTCAGACAATGCCGGGCGCTTCTGATGTGAGGCTTGCCCTTCGGGAGAACGCCCGCGCAAGGGGGGGACGGGCTTTGACCTTGACACATTTCCCCATCCGGTTTATCATAGACTGTGCAAAAGACCATTCCCCTGAAAGGCGGTTAATGATATGAGCAGGAAGATCGTTCTCACCGGCGGCGGTACAATGGGCCATGTTACCCCCAACCTTGCCCTGCTGCCCCATCTGCTGGAAAAGGGCTATGAGGTGCATTATATCGGCACGGAAACCGGCGTGGAGGCCGAGAAGCTCCAGGCGGTGCCCGGCATCATCTATCACGGCGTCAAGACCGGCAAGCTCCGCCGGTACTTCGACTGGAAGAACTTCACCGACCCTTTCCGGGTGATTGCTGGCGCGTTCCAGTCCGCTCACCTGATGGGGAAGATCAAGCCGGATGTATGCTTTTCCAAGGGAGGCTTTGTGGCGGTGCCGGTGGTGTTCGGCGCATGGCTGCACCGCATTCCGGTGGTCTGCCATGAAAGCGACCTGACCCCCGGCCTGGCCAACAAGCTCTGCAAGCCCTTTGTCCGTCGGGTGGCGACCACCTTCCCGGAATGCGCTGCAGCCCTGGGCGACAAGGCGGAGGCCGTCGGCACGCCCCTGCGTCCGGAGCTGTTCGCAGGCAGCCGCGAAGCCGGATTGAAGCTGCTGGGCTTCTCCGGCGAAAAGCCCGTGCTGCTGATGATGGGCGGCTCCCTGGGGGCGCAGGCGGTCAACAAGGCGCTGCGCGAGGCCCTGCCGGAGCTGCTGAAGACCTTTGATGTGGCGCATCTGTGCGGCAAGGGGAATCTGGATGCAGAGCTGGCGGACACAGCCGGCTACACTCAGCTGGAGTTCGTGTCCGCGGAGCTGCCGGACGTGTTCGCCTGCGCGGATCTGGTGCTGTCCCGCGCGGGCAGCAATTCCCTGATGGAGTTCCAGGCCCTGGCCCGGCCGCTGCTGCTGGTGCCCTATCCCAAGGGGGCCAGCCGGGGTGACCAGATCCTCAATGCCCAGAGCCTTGAAAAGCGCGGGCTGTGCCGCGTCCTCCTGCAGGAGAACATGACGGCCCAGACGCTGACGGAAGCCCTCCTGCAGACCTGGGCTGACCGGGAAAAGCTGACCGCCGCCGTCAAGGCCGCGCCTCCGGCGGACGGCACTTTCCGCGTGCTGGAAATGATCGAGGAGATCCAGGGGAAGTAAGCTTGGAGCCTTGGGGATCGGCTAGGAAGCCGTCCTGACAAACGTACAAAAAAACGCCCGCTGCGCCATTCCGGCACAGCGTTTTTTTGCCTTTGGCAGCAATAAAATTTCCAATCAATGTCATAGAACACTTGTAATGTAATACAATATATGGTATAATTCTTTAGGAATGGGTATACCGTGCCGCACTGCAGGTGTACCCCAACAAATGGGAATAAGGAGAGAACATCATGAGCAAACGCAGCCTGTTGCTGGTAATCGCCCTTGTCACCGCACTGACACTGGCTACTGCCGGAACCCTGGCCTACCTGACCGATACCGATGAAGCCGTCAACGTAATGACGCTGGGCAATGTGCAGATTGAACAGATCGAACTGCAGCGCGCTGAAGGCGTTGCATATGATGCCGGCGACCCCGGTGCTGGTAATGGCGTAAAGGAAGGCGCTCTGGTGCCTTTCCAGCAGGGCAAAAAGCTGTATCCTGCTTATGCCGCGGAAAGCGGTGCCTATACTGCTGAAATGGATACCGACAAGCTGTTCTACTGGGGTGACTATACCTATACCGGCACCGCCGGCAATGGCCTGTGGAATGACGAAAAGCTGATCGGCGCAATGGACAAAATGGTATTTGTTAAGAATACCGGCAAATCCGATTGCTATTTCCGTACCTGGATCGCTTTCGAATGCCCCGATGGCATGGAATATAGCGAGGGCTCCGATAAGGAATTCATGAACAATGTCAATGCTGGTACCTATGAATGGCTTGATAGCAATATGTTTGCCACCATCGACGGAACCCGATACCTGGTAGGTTGCGCTACTTATAATCGGGCTCTTCCCGCCGGTGCTCAGTCCCATCCCTCTCTGCTGCAGGTCGTTATGACGCATAACGCCACCAACGAAGATATGGAACTGCTGGGCGATACCTATGAAATCCTTGCGTTCACCCAGGCTGTGCAGACCATCAATATGCCTGAAGATCCTGCTGAGGCCCTGGAAGCTGCTTTCGGCCCTGTTACCCTGGATAATCTGCCCTGGGAAGAGGGCGATGTGGAAAAGAATAAGCCCATCATTATTGATTCTGAGGAAGAATTCAAAGCTGCGCTGAAAGATCTGACGGATGCCGGTTCCGGCAGCAACACCATTCACCTGGCCAAGGATATGGATCTTTCCGATATCGAATGGACCCCCATCAAGGTTGACGGCTATCACGGCGCTGATATCATCACCGTGGAAGGCAACGGCCATGTAATCAAGGGCCTGAAGGCTCCCCTGTTCGCCGGTGGTTTTGCCGGTGGCTCCGGGATTGTCATCAAGAATCTGACCATCGCTGATTCTCAGATCGTTACTAAGAATTCTCAGGGCGCTGGTGCATTTATCGAATGCGCAGATTCCATGGATGTAATCACCTTGATCAATTGCCATCTGATCAATTCCACTCTGACGGCCGATACTACCAACAATGAATCCCGTATGGGTGGCTTGGTTGGCTGGACTGCTGGATATAATAATGAGAATGATGGCCCTGTAAAGAGCTATGTTACTATTGAGAAATGCTCTGTTGTAAACTGTGACTTGATCTGCGCCGGTTCTATCGGCGGCATTATCGGCCATTCCGGCGGCAATGCCTGGACGTTTACTACCGTAAAGGATTGTATCGTTAAGGATTGTAAGTTCAATTCCACCGATGACGGCGATTGGCGTGTAGGGGTTGTGGTTGGTACTGCCAATGTTGGCGAAATGACCATCGAAGGGATCACCGAATCCGGCAACATCCTGAATCAGACCGGCAAGACTGCCCCCGCTGGCCAGAGCAGCCTGTATGGCCGCTTCGTGCCCGGCGCCACCGGCAAGCTGGTGATTGACGGCGCTGAAATTACTTTGAACTAAACATTGGAAATAGCTCTTTTTCGCCCCTGCGGATGCAGGGGCGTTTTTTTCCTGCTATGCTGTTCGGCGTCCGATCCGATCTGCACAAGCCCCTGAACAGCCGCAGGCCCTTGCTTTCGGCGCGCAGGACGCTGAGGATCGCGGGCGCGGAGTCTGCTCTTTCCTTTCCTTCCTGCGGGAAGCAGAAGAAAGCAGCAATGGGAGTGTGACAAAACAGCTCTGCTGTCTTGAAACACGGAAAGGCACACCCCAAAGTGAAATCATCGCTTTGGGGTGTGCCTTTTGCGGATTGCTGTATGGCTGCCCTTGTGCACAGGCTGAAATGTACCGTTGATGCAAATATAGCGCGCTGCAACAATGAAGCCGGGTATCCGTCAGTGGTGACAAGTGCGAAAATACTCCTGGCAAAACGACGTGTCCCGGTGCAGCAGGCAGTTCTGCGCACAAATCGCACCTGATTTTTCTCAGTATCCTCCGCCCATTTCGGTCAACTCGGTCACCTCAGTCAGCGTGCCGGCGGCGTAGCGGGCTTCGGCCTCCTCCATGATCTTGGCGGTGGCGGAAACGCCGCAGCGGCTTGCGCCCACGGCCCGGGCGGAGAGGACGGTGTCCAGATCGCGGATGCCGCCGGAGCCCTTCACCCGCACATTGGCGGAGACGGCGGCGCGCATCAGCTTCAGGTCGTCAATGGTGCAGCCCTTGGAGCCGTAGCCGGTGGAGGTCTTGACGAAGTCTGCGCCGGCTTCCTCGGCCAGACGGCAGCAGGTGATCTTCTGCTCGTCGGTCAGGTAGCAGGTCTCCAGGATGACCTTGAGGATCGCGCCCTTGGCATGGGCGGCGTCCGCCAGCTGCTGGATCTCGTTCTTCACATACGCCGTGTCGCCGGCGATCATCTTGCCGATGTTGATGACCATGTCCAGCTCGGTGCAGCCCTCGGCCAAAGCCAGCTCGGCCTCGGCGACCTTGATGGCGGTCTCGTGGCTGCCGTGGGGGAAGCCGATGACGGTGCAGACCTTCACATCGGAGCCCTTGAGCAGCTCGGCGAGGATCGGCACATCGCAGGGACGGGCGCAGACAGAGGCGCAGTCATACTTCAGGGCCAGCTCGCAGCCCTTGCGGATGTCTTCCTCGGTCAGGAAGGGCTGCAGGGTGGAGTGGTCCAGCATCTTGGCAATGTCATGGGGCGTGATGGCCATGGGATTGTCCTCCTTATATGTACAATGTGTGGATAACAGCTTCCGTACCCATCTATATTCGCCATGGATGACGAAAACCCTGCTTGACAGAGGCTGCAGATGCATGGTATCATCAGCCAAAATGCACGGGAGGTGCGGAGAATGGCGGAATCCTTTCTGACGCTGATGGCGGACTATGGCCCGGAGGAGCAGCAGCATATTTCTGTCTGGTACGACGCGATACAAAAAGCGGGCTTCACCGGCACACAGACCCCGGGATTGAACCACCACATCAGCCTGGCGACCTTCCCCCTTGATCAGGAGGAGGACGCCATTGCCCTGACGAAGCGCGTTGCGGCGGAATTTGGCCCGGTATATGCGGACATCCGCCATGTGGGCGTATTCCCCGGCGGTAAGTGTCTGTTTGCTGCGCCGGATATGAGTCCGGAACTGACGGCGCTCCAGCGGGCTTGCAGCAGCGGGCCGGTAAACGGCTATCCCTGGACGCCGCACACCACCCTGCTCATCGACACGCCGGAGCACATCAGTGCAGCGCTGCCTGTGCTGATGGAGAAGTTCGGGCCCCTTCGTGCGAAGATCACCCATCTGCACCTGTGTGCTTTCTGGCCCACGCGGGAGATCCTGACGGTGGCGCTGACGGGAACAAAATAATGCCGGACATATGCAGGATTTTCATGCGCTGCGTCGTTGTATCAGCAAAGGAGCTGATGACGATGCGGCGCTGTTTTCTGTATGTGATGCTGGGCCTTCTGCTGGTATGCCTGTGCGCAGGCGCGGCTGGGGCGGAATATGTCCGGCTGGATCGGGTGCGGGCGGACATGCCCCTGCTGAATATCGTGGTGACGGCGCTGGAAACACCCAGCGGCAATGACGTCCGGCCCTACCTGCTTGAGGCCCATATCACGGCCCAGGATGATTCTGTCGATCAGCGCATCTGCTGGCAGTCTGCGGAATCCCCGGCATATGAGCGGGCGGCAGCGCTGGCGATGCTGGTGGATTACAATTTTGACGGCTGCAAGGATCTGCAGCTGCTGACCGCCCAGGGGGCGCGGAATGTGTTTTATGCCGTGGCGCTCTGGGACGAGGCGGCGGGCTGCTTCCGGGAGGTCACGCAGCACTGTCTGCATCTGCCGGGCGGGGAGATCGAACAGGAGATTACCCAGGCGGAATTCTGCAATCCCGGGTTTTATCCGGATCAGCTCAATCCGGGCTTTGGCCGCGTATACAGCGTGGAGGCGGACGGCTATGCCTGGCGGACGGAGCATGTTTACGGCTGGGAGGCCCGCTACGGCCTCACGACATACAGCGTGGCTTCCGTCTACAATGCAGGCGACGGGCTGATCGGCGAATCCTTCGAGCAATGGGGGACGGGGCTTTGCCGCTGGTGGGATCAGACCTATCCGGAGGACTGGTACTACGGCGAGGGCAATGCTTCGCAGAAGCGCACGGAAGCCCGGCGTGAGCTGATGCTGGGCCGCGGCACTGTAGACGGGTATTGGATGATGGTGGACAATGTGGACTGGGTCAATTTGCGTCAGCTGGACCGGAAGGATTCGCCCTCGCTGGCGAAGCTGGCGCGCGGAACCGAGGTGCAGGTGCTGGCCATCGGCTGCGGCGAGGACAGCGGCTGGCTCCTGGTGCATGTCCCGGGGGAGAGCACAAGCGACGATGACCGCGAGCTGGATGGCATGACCGGATACATCCGCTACACCTATCTGGAACCATCCATCCTGTATGTTGCCAATGTGGACTGGGTGAATGTGCGGGAAGAACCGGACAAGGCTTCCGCTGTGGCCACGACGCTCAATGCGGGGGACATTGTGTACCGCAGCGCCAACGGCAGGGACGGCTGGATCGGCGTGAGCGGCTGGAAGGCGGTGGACGGCTTCAGTGATACCATGCCCTTTACCGGCTACATCTGGCGCAGTTTCCTGGAAGCAGACCCATTCATTCCCTTTCAGTAAGCCGATGCCCTGCAGCATGGACTGCAGGGCACAGCTGTTTTTTTGAAAAAATATCGGATTTTTTTGAATTTCCCTATTGACGAGTGCTTTGAAACGTGATATACTATCAAACGTTGACGGGGCATTAGCGCAGCTGGTAGCGCACCACACTGGCAGTGTGGGGGTCAGCGGTTCGAATCCGCTATGCTCCACTTTCACGGAACGCTGTGATTTCAAGGCGTTCCGTTCTTTTTTTCTTCTGAAAGCGTAACTATCCTTTTTGCGAATAACTTGATTAATAACTTGATTGGCTGCATATTAGCTCTCACGACTGGAAATCGTGTGTGGGCTGATTGGAAATGTCAGTCAGAATAGAAAAGCCGGAAACCATCGTTATGTGGCTTCCGGTTTTGTTTGTGTGACTATTTTACGTTAGCAAAGAATGCTTCCATCATGGTCATGCCCTGGTTGATGCTTTGTTGGTCTGCGTGACAATAGGTTCTGTATGTGAACGATGGATCAGAATGCCCCAAGACGCGAGCAAGCGCTACAACATCAGGGCTTTGCTGTATCCAGTTGGTGGCGAATGTGTGACGCAATGTATGCACACCGCGAGAGGGGAGGCCGATCTTCTTCAAAATTCCACGGTATACACGGTTCAGGTTGTGCCGGTCTGACGGATTCCCGATGCGATTTGCAAAGATGAAAGCACTGTCTTTTCCTGCATTGCCTCCCGTCCAGGCGTTTCCCGCTTTCAACCGTTCACGCAGTTGCATGATCCGCTGTTCTTCCAGGAGTTGGCGCAGTTGCGGGGTGAGCGGAATAATCCGTTTTCCTGCCTGCGTTTTCGGCAGGGTGGTGATGTTCGTGTAACCATCTTCCTGCAAATCCTTGATGGTCATGTTGCTGCGTTCAATGTGCAGACCATCAGCCTGTATATCCTGCCACTGTAAGCCGCAAAGCTCTGAAACGCGCATACCTGTAAGCAGAAGGAAACGCAAGGCGCGTCCGTTGGTGGTGGAGGGACATGCTGCAAGAAAGGCCTTTTGTTCTGCATGACTCAGGAATTGGATTTCTGCCTTTTCCATCGTGGGCAGCTTGATTCCCCGCAATGGGTCATGATTTATCTTTCCTGTGTTGCGGGCTTGCTCCAGGGCTTGCCGGAGAGCCTTCAAATAGCGGCGAACGGTGGACACCTTGCGCCCTGCGTCCAGCTCTTTTGAAATAAAGCGCTGAACATGGATCGTAGACAGTTTCTGAAGGGAATAATCCCCCAACGCGGCAGACAGCTTATCAATGTTTCCCTTTGTGGTTGCGGCGGTGGAGGCTTTCACAGTACGCCGATAGAAGGTATCAAACCAGGTGTCGAGCCATGCGCGGACGGTGATTTTATCAGGGGCAACATATGAGCCGCTGCGAATCTCCGTCAGCTTTGCATCGAGCTTTTTTTTGCATTCTGCCTGTGTCTTGCCGTATACAGGTCGTTGTCGATGGGTAACAGGATCAGTATACTGCCCACGCCATCCGTTTTTGTATCGTCCGATACTTCCATCATTGTTCGGGCGTCTCTTTGGCATTGTTGTGCGCCTCCATGTGTGTTTCGTGGATGAACATACAATACTTGCTGAAATTTGCCGCTCTCAGACTATGCGGATTCCCATTGGTATTTGCTCGGATTCGTGCCTGGAGGCCCTCATAACAGCGAAAACCAATGGGAAACGTCGTGCAATCAGGGTATGCCTATGGGGTATAGAGGGGAGGCCTTCTTTCGTGTGTTGTTGATCCTCTTTGCGGCGAAGAATTGAAAAAGCAGCCTCAATAGTTGCAGGTGGTAGGTTGTTCGGCTGTTTGCTGTTTTCCCACGAGGGCATATTGAGCAACGATGTCGGACAGGTCGAGCAAGTATTCCTCGTTAAGTGTGGCGCAGGCCTCTTCAATATGCTTCATGATGCAGTTGGTAGTAAATTCGCGATTGAAGGTCTGATTATTCATTGAGTATATCCTCCTTAATGTTGTATGTCGTGTAGAATTGACCCTGTCATGCATTCCGCATGGCATACTTGCAAACGCCTACGGTTTTGCCATCAGTGACCACGATCCCCTCTGCATCACAAGGCAGGAGCAGGGCAGCACGCAGGATTTCGACCTTGTGCGCGTCGTGGATGTCAGCGATCCGGCCCATCAGCTTGACCAGGTACGCAGTAATCAGAGCGCGGGCGTTGTCCAGCTTGAAAGCGTAGCCCTTTTCACCCTTGGCTTCCCGCCAGGCAAGACGGAGAGCCGTTGCAAGGGTGAAGCCCTTCTCCCGGCGAATCTCCCAGGCGCGGCGCATGATCGTGGTCAGGTTGTACATTTCGTGATACCTCCTTTTCTTCTGTATAGTTGAGGCGGCCGGGGGCGTTAAAGTATCTACCTGCTTTCCTGAGGTTCTCAGTCTCCCCTTATCCGGTCCGGCGCTTATCTGCTTTCTTGTCTCCCTTCCGGGCATCCGTCAGCAGGGCCTCCTTACAGTATTGATTATACTACATGGGGACATGTAAATCAATTGACAGAATAGCAGAATTACATGGGGACATTTTGTGCAATATTACATGTGGACATGTAATGCGTTTTGCTGTATACTGCTTCAGAGGAGGTGTATTATGTCAAAGCACTATGAACAACGCAAAGAGGCCAACAAGCGGTATCTTGAAAAGCAGGACGAGCTAAAAATCCGCATTCCAGGCGGTCAAAAAGCCACCGTACAGGCCGCCGCTGCTGCTGTTGGCGAATCCGTCAACGAGTACACACAAAAGGCCCTGCTGGCTCGTATGGGGATGAAAGAGTGGCCCACAATCAACGAGAGCGAGCAATAAAAGCGGAACAGCAAACAGAAATAGTGGAAGCCAACGCGGCTTCCCTTTTTCGTTTCCATATGTTACAATAGAGCAAAGGAGGTCAATCGCATGAAAAAGCTCTTTTCCTTTCTGCTCGCCTTTTCTCTGCTGTTCAGCTCCGCCCTGGCCTGGGGTGACGTGGTGGACAATGCCGACATACTGACAGACGATCAGGAAGCCCAGCTCACAGCCCGGATCAATGAGCTGCGCCGGAACAACGGGCAGGATTTTGCTTTCCTGTCAACAGATGACTTTATCTGTTTTGACCCGGTGGAATTTGGGTCTTTCTATTGGGATCAGAACGGTTTCGGCCTGGGGCAGGATCATAGCGGCGTACTGGTTTACCTGGATATGAACATCAGAATGATGGTTATCATCACATCCGGCCAGGCAATGACATATATCCCTGATGAAAAAGTTGAAGCAATCCTTGATGCAGCCATGCCATTCCTGCAAAAAGGCGACTTTCACGGGGCCGTCATGTTGGCCTTGAATATGGCCGATGAATACATCGAAGATTGAACACCTGGAAACGGGTGTTTTTTATTTTTCTTCTCCATACAAAAAGACCGCCGACGCGGGAACAGCGATTTTCGAGGTTGAGAAAAAAGCAGGTATTCGGTGGCTCGGTGACAGAATGTACGATGGTTTGCTGCGGATGGTATCGTATGGAACTGGTGGAGGACTTCGCATACAGATAAAAATATATGAATGTCAGGTAAACGCTGTCGGGGACTAACAATAAAAGGGATATTATTCAGTTAGGGACATTACCCTGTTACAATAACCGTATTGACCGTATTACAGTATTGCAGAGCCATGTACCCCTTGATATTCCTGCTTTCAAGGGTAATACCATATAGAATAGTGCATCGTATTATCCGCAGGTGTTATGGTATTAAATACTGACAATACCATCAATACAGTAAATACAGATAATACTATCAATACTCTGTATGTATCCTTTAGTGTATGAAAATAGGGGGCTTTATGCCCCCTGTAGCCGGTCACGGTAAAACTTATGATATTTTCCGTGGTTAGAATCCTTTTTGTGAAGGATTCCGTCGTGCTGTTGCAGTAAGGGAAAGATAGTGCGAATCCCGTTTGACAGATCGGTCGGGGTGTTGAAGGGGTATTTACCGGTTTTCTCTGCGATAGCCTCAAAAAGGTCAGCATATGTACCGTACCATGAGCCGCCGCCAGAGTTATCGACCAAATCAATCAGGGTCTTTCGGATAGGACTATTCAGATAAGCCGTCACAGCGCTATGTGCAGCAGCACTTTCAACATTACCCATATTGACCCAACGGCAAGTATCAGGGTCAAAGCGAACCACGTCCTCTACCTCTCGAATCTCCCGGCCTTTTGCCTTGAAGGTTTTTTCCTCACTTTGTCCCTGTTTTCCCCTGATGATCCATGTTGTTTGAGCGGATGCCATTTGGCCGACGCTTCCGCTGATAGCCTCAAAATCATCCCCTGCCAGGCCGTTTGTTTTCCGGTTATGAGTGATTCCCACAATGGATATTCCCCGTTTGAGTGCGAAAGCGTTCAGTGGCAGATAGAGCGAGTAGTCAAATTCGTACGCTGTTTGACGGCCATTTCCTGCTGGCTTGACGCACTGAAGGACGTCGATAACAATCAAGCGCGGGGTGTTTACGGAGTTGCACCATTCATCAAGAAACTCGGTCAAACCGCTGTTGATTGAGGGCGCAGAAAAGGCATACTGCAAACACGCCGAGGAAGCGCAATTGGTTTTTTTCATTCGATTTTGCAAGCCATATTCGCTGTCTTCCAGTGCAAGATAGAGCGCATCGCCCTGATTAACCTGATAACCCATGAAAG
Source organism: Clostridia bacterium (assembly GCA_017397765.1). Taxonomy (GTDB): domain Bacteria; phylum Bacillota; class Clostridia; order Christensenellales; family Aristaeellaceae; genus UBA11524. The sequence continues at coordinate 75,758 of JAFQIB010000057.1, forward strand.
GTGTGCCGGTTGCAATGGAGTTACACAAGTCGAGCGCGAGCCAACTTTTCCCCGTCTTAGAAGGAGCGGAGAAGATGCACAATCCTGCGGAGAGCAGTCCCTCCACCGCAAATTTCGGCGGTGTCAGCTTCTTCTGCATCAATGTGGCAGCGGTTGCGATTTGGGGTCGTGTGTAAAAGCCCTTGCGATCGGCGGTAATCTTGTATCCCAGTATGCTTGCAAGATCGTCTGTGCTGGCACCGTTCCAATTGACAGGAATGATTCCCGCATGGTTTCTCTTTAGATAGCTGGCCAGTGTAGGAAAATCAGGCATGTTTTGCTGGTTGAGCCATTGCGATACACTATCGGGCGTGTGGGGGTGCTGAATAGCACGGAAGGCCTCACTCATCACTTGCACCTCCTGCATTCATGGCCGGCAGCTTGCAGCGGTGATCGGTGGAGGCGTATTCAAGAATGCGCTGTGCAAGTTCGCTGTCGGTTGGCGCAGTAATGGCGAATCCGAACCATGTTAGGTTATTTATTGCCGTTCTGCGTCTCTGAAAGACGCGCTTGGTGGCTTCCGTATGGTGTACTGCATTGTAGAATTCTATGTGTTCTTGCGCTTGTCTCTGTGTCATGTCAGCCGGATGATCCCCCGGCCAAAACATACGCCATGTGTCACGCTGCCCGCGCAGTCTTTGCTTTCCGCAGTAGTATTTTTCCATATACTCATTTGAGCGGCGGCAGAGATCTGAGATGTCGTTTGGTGGGATGATTTCATATCCCAGCCGTTGCAAAAAGGTTGTGTGCCGCTTTAGCATGGGGAGTACAGGCAGCGAGAAACGGGGAGTGTTTTTCAATTCGGCCCAGTAGGTTTGCGAGATAGGGGAGGTTTTGTTCAATTAGCTGCTCCTTTCACTTAGCAGCCCCTTGGCGGTTATTTCTGATCCATTCTCCAGCAAGCAACTTGACAAGCAGTGTATGTCTATGATAGAATAAACTGCAAGCAAAAGAAGCTGCGCAATTAGCTGAAACTTGCGAACAAGTACACAGCACCCATCATTTCAGAAAGCCTTGAGGCCGGAAGGTTGCCCCCTTCCGAACCCGCCTTGGGGCTTTTTGTTTTGGTAATTCTACCCAGCGATATTGTACCACAAACAAGCGCTGTTGTCAATATGCAAATGTATATATTTGCACGAACGACCTGCGTGGGATTCCTGAAATCCAGGAAATACGCGGGTGTGCGAGCGCGAAGTGTGGTTATGAAATGTATAAATATGCGCATATATGAATAAATGATTGCACAGGAGTGACCTTAAATGACCTTGAGGATTCTTGCGTTGATAACTTGTATATTGTCAACTCAATTATGCAGTTTTGTGGTGGGTGTGGGTGCTTATGTTTCTATTATAACACAATGTACCGGCAATAAACCTCAGCGTGAAAAATGCAACTTAGTTTGTAACTTGATTACAAGTCATTTATCTCCAGCGAGATATGTACAGATGAAGGAAATTCAGCGATTTTCAATGCAAAATAACAGAGAATTGCCCTGGTCGATTCTGGCAGTGTGGGGGTCAGCGGTTCGAATCCGCTATGCTCCACCATACATGATAAATCCGAACCGATTCCGGTTCGGATTTATTTTTTGTTTCAGATATTCTCCATTCTCCTCCGACGCCTTGTGCCTGGGGCTGGCTGGGAGGGCTGCCGGCGCTCTTCCGGCGGGTCTGAGGCGGCTGGCTATGCCTCTGAAGAAAAGCTGCTTTGCTGCTCAGTGAAAGTCTGCCGCAGTCAATGCGGGGAGCGGGATGCAGCCTTCTCCTCTCCCGCTGTTACTTGCCCAGTTTGCTCACGTGTGCGCCCCTGGCATCCTTCAGGACGAACAGCAGCTCCAGGAAGGCTTTGTGATAGGGGATGAAGCGGCCTTCTGCCAGCATGGCGAGCACCTCGTCCTTGCTGGCCCACTTCACCGCCTGTACCTCGCTCTCCTGCAGACGGAGGGTGCTGAGGTCAACGTCCATCACCAGGGTGTAGATGTCGTCAAAGCCCACGTCAAAGGGAATGGTCAGCCTGGGCTGCTCCTGAGACAAGTCGATGCGCAGGCCGATCTCCTCCAGCACCTCGCGCTCAGCGGCGGAGCGGGAGGTGTCTCCGGCAGTGGCGCTGCCGCCCACGGTTACGTCCCACAGGTTCGGCCAGCCTTCCTTGAAGGGCTGCCGCTGCTGGATGAGCATCTCTCCCTGCGGATTGAAGATGACCACGTGGACGACCAGATGATAGCGCCCCGGCGGCAGCGGCTTGCCCCGTTCGTGGATCTCCCCGGTGGGGAGGCGGTCCCGGTCATACAGATCCCAAAGCTCCATGTGCATCGGCTCCTTTGCGTTGTTTTCCGGCCTTTATTTTACGCCGAAGGAGCACAGGCTGTCAATCGGATGTACCGATAGAACGGCGGCTGTCCTTCCTGTGTACTTTTGCGCCGCAGCTGGAGAAAGTGTGCTACAATAACAGGTGAAATCAGTTTGCAGGAGGAATCCCCTCATGGATTATAATCAGCTGGCCCTTGAAATGCATGAACAGAACCGCGGCAAGATCGCCGTGGCCCCCAAGGTGCGGGTGGTAAACCGGGACGATCTGTCCACCGCCTATACCCCCGGCGTGGCGGAGCCCTGCCGCCGCATTGCTGCGGACAAGCAGGAGGTCTACCGCTACACCGCTAAGGGCAACCTGGTGGCCGTTGTGTCCGACGGCACGGCGGTGCTGGGCCTGGGCGACATTGGCCCGGAAGCCGCGATGCCGGTCATGGAGGGCAAGGCGCTGCTGTTCAAGGAATTTGCCGACGTGGACGCCTTCCCCATCTGCCTGGATACCAAGGACGTGGAGGAGATCATCCGCACGGTGAAGTTCCTGGCCCCCACCTTCGGCGGCGTCAACCTGGAGGATATCTCCGCGCCCCGGTGCTTCGAGATCGAAAAGCGGCTGAAGGAGGAGCTGGATATCCCCGTCTTCCATGACGATCAGCACGGCACCGCCATTGTGGTGTGCGCTGGTCTGCTCAATGCGCTGAAGCTGGTGGGCAAGCAGATGGCGGAGGTGAATATCGTCATCAACGGCGCGGGCAGCGCGGGCATCTCCATCGCCAAGCTGCTGATGCGCTTTGGCGCGGGCAACATCGTGCTGGTGGATCGTCAGGGCGCGGTGAGCGTGGACGAAAGCTGGCTCAATCCTGCCCAGCGGGCGATGGCGGAGGTCACCAACAAGCAGAATGAACGCGGCCCCTTGACGGAGATCATCAAGGGGAAGGATGTGTTCATTGGCGTGTCCGCCCCGAAGGTCGTGACGGCGGAGATGGTGTCCACGATGGCATCGGACGCGATTGTGTTCGCCATGGCCAACCCCACCCCGGAGATCATGCCCGAGGAAGCCGCGAAGGGCGGCGCACGGGTCATTGCCACCGGCCGCAGCGATCATCCCAACCAGATCAACAACGTGCTGGTGTTCCCCGGTATCTTCCGCGGTGCGCTGGACGCCCGCGCCACCGATATCACCGAGGAAATGAAGCTCGCTGCCGCCCGCGCCATCGCCGCCATCGTCACCGACGAGGAGCTGCGGGAGGACTACATCATCCCCGGCGCGTTTGATAAGCGGGTTGCGCCGGCGGTGGCGCAGGCCGTCATGGACTGTGCGAAGGCGCAGGGGGTGGCACGGGCGTGATGACGCAGATCATCGCCCGTTTCCCGGGCGTCAGCTGCGCCTGGGCGGATGCAACTGGCTGCGTGACCACGGCGTGCTGGGGCGTTGCCGACATGGATTGTAATCTCCCGGTGGACGAGGACACCATCTTCCCGGCCTGCTCCATATCGAAGTTCGTCACCGCGATCTGCGTGATGAAGCTGCAGGAACAGAAGGCTATCGACATCGACGCGCCGGTCAATGATTACCTCTGCCGGTGGAAGCTGCGTACGCCGGAAGGCAGCGAAAGCGATGCCACCATCCGAGAACTGATGTGTCACACGGCTGGTATCATCGACGGCGAAGACGCCTTTTACGGCCTGCGCCGGGAAGACCCTGAGATCGGTCTGCTGGACATTCTGGAGGGGCGGACGGCTTACAACAACCGCCCGGCCCGGACAGAGAAAGAACCCGGCACTGCATTTGAATACTCTGATGCAGGCTATTGCATCCTGCAGCAGCTGGTGCAGGAGGTCAGGGGGGAGGCCTTTGATGACGCCGCCCAGCAGCTGATTTTCGATGTGCTGGGGCTGCAGAAAACTTTCTTTGCTTCCCGCAAAAACGTTGAATACTACGAGGCTGCCGCCATCATGGCCACCGGCTATGACGGTGAGGGCTTGTCCCTGCGGGGGAAGTATCCCTACCAGCCTGACCTGGCGGCTTCCGCGCTGTGGAGCACGCCCAGGGAGCTGCTGGCCATTGCGAAGGCGTTCATTGAGGCGTACCATGGCAGAAGTGCCTTCCTGCAGGAAGCATCTGCCCGGATGATGACGGAGTCCGTGGAGAAGTTCCCGTGGACGGGCCTTGGCGTGTTCCCGCAAGGCGAGGATGTTGTCATGTCCCAGGGCTGGGGTGAAAACGGCCAGTGCATGCTCAAAATGAACGTCCGCACCGGCGCGGCTGCTGTGGTGATGACCAACCGCAATCCGGAGGTCGATCAGTCTGCATCCGGCGTGGAATGGCTGGTGGACAAGTATCTGGCGGATTGATTTCACAACTGATATCAAGTCCTGCCGCTGCTTCTGTGCTATCGTATTCCCACGAGCAATCAAAGGAGGCGCCCGCATGTACGAATGGCACCGGCAGATCCAGACGATCATTGAGGAGATCGATGCATCCATCCGCCGAAGGGATGATGAAGCGCTCACGCTCCATGCCCTGGCGCAGAAGCTGGGATACTCGGATTTCCACATGACCAAGCAGTTCCGCGTGATCACCGGGCTGTCCCTGCGGACGTACCTGCGGGCGCGGCGGCTGGCCTTCGCGCTGACGGAGGTCCGGGATACGGATCGCCGGCTGCTGGATATCGCGCTGGATTACGGCTTTTCCTCCCACGAGGCGTTCACCCGCGCCTTCCGGGCGGAATACGGCGTGTCTCCTGCGGCATACCGCAGGCAGCCTGTTGCCGTCGTGCTGCGCACCCGCATCACCGCCTTTGATCGCTACGCATTCGGCATGGAGGAAATCGGTATGGTGAAATCATCCGGCAAGATCAATGTTTACTTCACGACCATCCCTGCCCACAAGCTGCTGTACATCCGCAACAATGTGTCCAACGGCTACTGGGATTTCTGGCAGCATCACGAAACGGTTCCCGGGCAGGACTGCCACACGATCTGCGGGCTGCTGGATTCCATCCCCGGCAAGCTGGACGACATGGGCTCGGGGGACATTTCCTCCGGCGCGGGGCAGATCATGGCCTATGAGGCGGCGGAGGACGGCGGCAGCTTCGACTGCTATCCGGTGCCCCGCTATGAGTGCTACGGCTGCCGTCTGCCTGCGGATTACGACGGCCCGGTGCCCGAGCAGATGCTGCTGCGGGATGTGCCGGAAGGGGAGTACGTCGTCTTTGAGCATGGCCCCTTCGACTATGAGCAGGAGAACCGCTCGGTGGAATTCGCCATTGACAAGGCGTGGGAGGAATTTGACTGGAGCCGGACGGACTACGAGTTTGACCCGGCAATGGGCAGAATGTATTACTTCTACCATGATCCGGAGCGCTACTGGAAGGAGCTCTGGCCGGTGAGAAGGAAGGGCTGACGGCTTCCCCGGCAGGATTCTTGTCTGACGCGCCGCAAGCAGGCTGTTTCCTTGCATTTTCCTACTTTACAACTGTCAGCAAACGTGCTATAATGCTTGCATTCACGAGGAACGGGAACGTCTTCCGGAAGCCTGATGCAGAGAGCCGTGCGGCTGGTGAAAGCGCGGACAGGGGAGGGGGACCGCTCGCCCGGGAGTGAGCCCGGCAAAGCCGGCGGCTGGCGCACGTTACGCGCAAGAGTGGCCCATCATGGATGGGCAAGCAGAGTGGTACCGCGAAGTTCACGCTTCGTCTTTGCGTTTTTGCAGGGGCGGAGCGTTTTTTTGTTCGGCCATCACTCGCAAAAGCGAGCGCTGGCTACGCGGGGCCAATGCAAGCATTGTCTCCCGCTAGTCGGGCAAAGCCCGACCTCCATTTTCGGCCATCACTCGCAAAAGCGAGCGCTGGCTACGCGGGGCCAATGCAAGCATTGTCTCCCGCTAGTCGGGCAAAGCCCGACCGCCATCGCCCTGCAAAGGCTGTTCATACACCACGACCTGATAAGGAGGACGCCACCCATGGAATTCAAGCCCTACAACCCGGCAGAAATCGAGCCGAAATGGCAAAAGTACTGGGATGATAACCAGACCTTCGCCGCCACTGACGACTACTCCAAGCCCAAGTTCTACGGCCTGATCGAGTTCCCCTATCCCTCCGGCAACGGATTGCACGTGGGCCATCCCCGCTCCAACACGGCCATGGATATCATCTCCCGCAAGCGCCGCATGGAGGGCTGCAACGTGCTGTTCCCCATCGGCTGGGACGCCTTTGGCCTGCCCACGGAAAACTTCGCCATCAAGAACAACATCCATCCGGCCATCGTTACCAAGCAGAATGTGGATCACTTCCGCATGCAGCTCAAGCGCCTGGGCTTCTCCTTCGACTACAGCCGCGAGGTGGACACCACCGAGCCGGGCTACTACAAGTGGACCCAGTGGATCTTCCTGAAGCTGTTTGAGAAGGGCATGGTCTTCCGTGACAAGACCCTGGTCAACTACTGCCCCACCTGTAAGGTTGTCCTGTCCAACGAGGACAGCCAGGGCGGCAAGTGCGACGTCTGCCACGGCGACGTGGTGCAGCTGCCCAAGGATGTGTGGTATCTGCGCATCACCAAGTATGCCGACAAGCTGCTGGAGGGCCTCAAGCAGGTCGAATATCCCGAGAACATCGCCCAGCAGCAGGTGAACTGGATCGGCAAGTCCACCGGCGCATTCGTGAACTTCAAGGTCACCGGCACCGACGAGACCCTTGAGATCTACACCACCCGCCCCGACACCCTCTTCGGCGTGACGTTCATGGTCATGGCCCCCGAGCATCCCATGATCGACAAGTATGCCGACAAGATCGCCAACATGGACGCCATCGTCGCCTACCGCGAGGAGTGCGCCAAGAAGACCGAGTTCGAGCGCACCCAGCTGGTGAAGGACAAGACCGGTCTGCGCATCGAGGGCATCTGCGGCGTCAATCCCCTGACCGGCAAGGAAGTGCCGATCTTCATCATATTGATATAAAACTGGATATCTTTATCCGGGTCCTGGGCTTCCAGATACAGCATCTGCGCAACGATCAGGCTGGCAGTGGTATCATTCACTTCCTCGGACAAA
>JAFQIB010000132.1 GCA_017397765.1 Clostridia bacterium
CTCAGGCAGAGTGAAATCAACATCAAAATCGCTGTCAATCTTTTCATAGTCGCGTTCTCCTTCTTTACCGATTCGTTTTGTAACACTTCGTAAAGATCATTGCCGCACACAGCAGCGCTACGCACAAACCCAGCCAAACAAATCCTTCAGTAGTGTTTTGCTGGGGAAGCAAGCCCGTCATGCCGATTTGCCTACCGAATGAACTGCGCTCTTTTTGTACTGTGGCTCCTTCGTTTGAGGTTGTACCAGCTTCTGCCTCGGCTTGTTTCTCAGGCAAGGTCCTATCCATCGAGGCGGTTGGCATCTCGCCGCTGGGCATAGCAGGCAGATTGCTCCCATCAGGAAGTGCAGGGGATTCTGTGCCCTCTCTCGTTGTGCCAAAGCTGCGTGAGTTCTTGTCTGGCATCTGGAATCCGCCGCGTCCGCCGCCAGGGCCGCCCATTCCACTCATCGTGCCCATCACGGAAAGATCAAGGTCAGAAGCGTCCACTCGGGTATCATCACCCGCCAGCTGGTTGGTGACACTTTCAGCGCGCTTAAGGCAGAAGGATTTGAGGGTTTCCGCACCCTTCTGGAATTCCTCGTAGGTACAGAAGGCTGTCGGGTCAGCCTCCACATAGGGAGCGATCATGGCGAACACCCGGTCGATCTCCTCAGCAAACCAGCCGGAGTTGAATACTGTTGTCATGAATTCCTGATAGACAGCGTGATACTGCGCTGTGTACTCTTCGCTGGCGGTGATCCACCCAGCCATAGGACGGTCGCTGTCGCTTCCCATAGACACAAGCCGATCAATAGAGGTATTCACCGTGGAGGTACCGTTGCTCCCACCAGAGAAGCCACCGTAGGCCAGGTTGTAGTCCCAGGGGATCATGGCCAGCACACCGTCTTCCTCATATAGGTAGTAATTATGCACCATCATGCCGGTGTAGCTGTCGTCGTTGCAGAGGAAATTGTGCACCGCCATGTAGCGAATGACGGCCTCCGTATCCACGACGGAGGTATCACCCTCGTTCAGCGCCTTGAGGGAAGCGATGAGGCGAGCCTGATCTGCGGCGGTAATGTCAGTCTTGGCGTTGCCAAAGATATTGGAGTAACTGGACGGGTCGTCGTCAGAATACTGGAGCTTCACATCTGTGCTGCTGCCGAAGCCTCCAAAGCCACCACCGAAGTTCATGTCCGGCATCTGGAAATCACCGTCCATCCGGGACGGGTCGAAGTTTTCGGGCATTTCACCGCCGGGCATAGCTGGGAAGCTGCCCATATCGGGCATCTCCCTGATCGCGGGGATTGCAGAGATCGCGGTGGGTGCAGGGGTGGCCGTTAGTTCGGGCGCATCGGTGCTGCCACCAGGGATGCTGCCGGGCATTTGAGAGGGATCAAAGCCCTCAGGCATGCTTCCGCTACCAGGGATACCGCCCGGCATCTGTGATGGATCAAAGCCCTCTGGCGGGTTCCCGCCACTGGGGAAGCTGCTGTCCGGCATGCCGGAGAAGCCGCCCATCATCTGTGACGGGTCAAAGTCTTCGGGCATTTCGCCGCCTGGCATGCCAGGGAAACTGCCCATGTCAGGCATCGTCCCATTTGCAGAGGCCGAAGGTGCAGGTGTTGCGGTGGGCGCAGGGGTTGCAGTAGGCGCGGCAGTCGAGCTGTCTCTGTCGGAACGGCTGCTGAAACCGTCCATCATCTGCGATGGATCAAATCCTTCCGGCATGCTGCCCATGCCCGGGAGGCTGCTCATATCGGGCATGGTGAAGGTCGGCATTTCGTTGCCGCTGTTCCCATCATCCCCGTCGAAGGAGAAGCCGAACTTCTCCGCCATTTCGTCCATGTCGAAGTCGCGTCCGTTGCCGCGTCCGCCGCCAAAGGACATGCTGTCTGGCTTGTACAGTTCGCCGTGATCCTTGCCGTAGTTGCGCTGGAGGAAGGCGTCCTCCACGCCCTCCACCGCCAGGTACAGGCCCCAGGGTTCGCCGTTGACGCTGATCTGCACGAAGCTGCACAGGGGTGACGCGACGCCCATCTTGTTCATAAGGGTGTAGGCGAAGTAGTCCTTCATGTAGGTATTGTCCTGGATGAGATTGTTCAGGCTCAGCTTGTCCAGACCGTGATAGGTCACACCGGACTGGTAATGGTCGAACTCCACCTTGAAGGAGTAGCGGTTGTTGCCGTACGCCTGTACCGAGGACAGGGACGTGTTGCCCTTTCCACGGATGGCAACATTTTTATAGCTCTCGCCGTCGATGACAAGGTGACAGGCGGAGTATTCCTCGCTGGTTGCCGTGCTGACGAAGGCGTCCCAATCATCCATGACGATGTCAATGGTGTGAACGCGTGACTGGTCGAACAACCGCATTTCATAGCCGATCAGGTTGTCCTCTGTGATCAGGCCCGTCGCCGCTGCGCCCACAAACAGCGTGGACAGCAGCAGTGTCAGCGCCAGCACGATGCAGCACACCCGGTCAATATTCTTGTGCCGAAGCATTTACACCACCTCAGCCCAGATAGTCGCCGTTGTAGCTCACCAGCACGGCGCTGTTCACACCGTCCATCTCGGACAGCTCGGTGATGAAGTCCGTGTCGTGCTTGAGCAGGCGGATCTCCCAGGTCATCTCGATGCTACCATTCTGCGCAGTCTTGGACTTGATAACAGCCTTCTCCACATTCTGCTGGAGGTACTTCGTGGCGGACTTCTCCACCTGGGCGTTTGCGCAGGAGATCACCGCGATATAGGGATCATGCACGGCCTTGCGGTTGATGAACACCAGCATCACCACACCAATGATCACGCTGCCGATCACCGCCAGGGGGATCATACCTGCTGCCAGCAC
>JAFQIB010000133.1 GCA_017397765.1 Clostridia bacterium
GACCGAGCTAGTCGGACTGAAGTCCTCCCTCGAACTGCCGAAAACATTCCTTACACGGAGGAGCGGCCGGGAGGGCCTTTCAGGCCCGACCAGCGACGGAGTGCAATCCTCGAAAAAGTGCCTAATGCACTTTTTCGACACACAGAGGAGGATGCATGTGCATCCTCCTTTTTTTACAGGTGTGACAGGTTTTCCCGTCCAGCAATCCCCCTTCAGGCCTTGACAGACGCGAATCGTCCTTTATAATAGAATATGTGACAAAATACAAGGTTTGTATACCTGACGGGGAGGTTCCATGCTGCGAGAAACAAATGTCCAGCGGCTGCACTGGGCAGACAAAACCATGAGCGTCATCCGCCAGGAGCAGCTGGAAGCCTGCGAAAGACGCCTGTCGGACCTGCCCCGTGTGACCGTCTTTGAGCTGTCGGACGATCTGCGCGCTGAGGAGATCTGGCAGTGCTCCTATGACGCGCAGGAGCATCCCCGGCTGCAGTCGCTGCACACCTGCAAATCGCTCCGGGCCCAGGTGCTTGGTCGGCTCGCTGCAGAAGCGGCGCTGCTGAGCATCGAGGAGCATCTGCTGGCGGAGCGGCTCATCACCCTGGGCGGCACGGCAGAGCTGCTGGACTGGGAGGAGACCCAGGCAGCGGAGTCCCTTGTCCGCAGGCTCTGGTGCACCATATCCCGCCGGGACGGCCGTACCGTCGTCCATATGCCCGGCGCGCTCCTGACGCCGCTGACACTCACGCTGAGCAGCCACCAGCATCAGGATCTTCGCGAAAAGCTGATGCGGCATGACGCGGTTATCCGCGGGCTGCTCTATATCGGCGGGCTATTGCATTATGAGGAGCCGCTGTACCATCTGATGACGGATGTGCTGCAGGATTCCTATGCCTGCGATCTGACGCTGGCCCTGCGGTATCTCCGTACAGCCTATGATTACACCTATGACCGCCGCGGCGATATGCTGCTGCTGCACCCCGGGCTGGCTGATCCCGAACGGCTGTTTTCCCTGCATTGCCCCGCCCCGGAGTATGCGGTGGAGCTGAGCGAGGACGTCATGCGGGGCGCAATCGACGGCCTCCTGCCTGAGGAAGAGCCGCTGTTCGATCGCCTGTACGGTCTGTTCACCGGCGCAACCCGCCCCGAGCTCACCCCCGAGGGAGCCGCGGAGGATCTGCTGATGCTGGCCAAGCAGGGCGTTTCCCTGCAGGAAATGCAGGAGGTGCTCGGCACGCTTCTGAGCATCCACCCCACCGAAGAGATGCGGCAGGCCGTCACGCTGGTGCATGCGCATACGCCCCGCTGGGGACTGATGCGGACCGCCAGCGCACAATAAACCCGGAGACACAAGATGAAATACGAGTTTCTTATTGATTCTGCGGCGGAGGGACTGCGCATAGACGCATGCATCCGCCGCTTTCTCCCGGAGCTCCCCCAACGCACGGTTCAGCAATGCTTTGCCCATCGGGATGTGAAGCTGGACGGAAAGCGGATCAAGCCGGATATCCGCGTCGTGGCCGGACAGAAGGTGGAGCTTTTCTGCATGGAGCAGTCAGCCCCGCTGGTGGACGTTGTGTATGAAGACGAGGATGTGCTTCTGCTCAACAAGCGGGCCGGCATCAGCGTGGAGCCGGACGAAAAGGGCGGCATGACGCTCACCGAGCTGGCGCTCAAGCACGTCCGGGCCAAAGATCCGCAGGCATTTCCGCCCAAGGCCTGCCACCGCCTTGACAATCAGACCTGCGGGCTCACCCTCTTCGCCAAGAACGAACGCGCCGAAGCGATCCTCACCCGCGCCTTCAGGGAGCGCACCATGGACAAGCGCTATATCTGCCTTGTGCGCGGCATGATGAAGCCGCCCGCCGCCACCTGCAAGGCTTATCTGCTCAAAAACGCCAAACAGGCCCGCGTCTCGATCCATGATGATGCGGTACCCGGCGCACGGCCCATTATCACCGAGTATGAGACCCTGGAAGCCGGTCCCGTCAGCCGTCTGCTTGTGCATCTGGTGACCGGACGCACCCACCAGATCCGCGCGCATATGGCTGCGCTGGGGCATCCCCTGCTGGGGGACGATGTATACGGTGACCGCGCCTTCAACCGTCAGCAGAAGGTTCAGGGACGGCTTTGCCTTTGCGCTGCCCGCCTGACCCTGGAAACCGGCGGCGAGCTGCCGCAGCTGGACGGAAAAACATTTACAGTCAAATGTCCCTTCTGAGCCTTTCGGGCAGATCCTTACGGTCTGTCCTTTTATTGTGCCATCAACGCTGTGCGCCATTGCTTCATATCAGCGTACATCGCCATTGCCTGCGCCTTCAACGCTGCCGAAAGCGCTGTTGCCCCCTCGCTGCCGCGGACGCGCAGGAGCCGGCCATGCCATGCGTCTGTCAATTGCAGCATGCCCTTCACAAGCTCCGGCTGCGAAGGCGCAAACCGGCTGCGCACCGTATCCTCCCACAAGCTGAGCTGCCTATCAAGCTCTGATACTGCTGCCAGCACCTCCTGCGTGGTCAGCTGTGCGGCGTCCAGCTCCATGGCCGTGTCCCGCAAAGCGCCCGCGGTTGAAGGCATCAGGACAAAGCCTGCCTCCACCGCATCCAGCTGACCGGTTTTCCCTGTCATGCGAAGACGCACCTCCGGGCAGGTCCAGGTGAACAGATAGGTCTCTACCTTCTGATTGGCCGCCAGGCGGGCCCGCACATCAGCAGCGTCCTGTTCATCGCCGTAGCAGGCAATGAACACCCGCCACTTCTCCCCTTCCTGCATGACCGTTCCCGGTGCCCCGCGCTTGGTGTAGGCGTCCGCCTTTTCCAAAGCTGCCGCCTCCGTGGAGAAGACGCCAGTCTGGATGGCATACCAGCGTTCCTCCGGCAGCGTGATCTCCCGTGTTTCCGTCTTCTGAGAAGCTCCTTCGTCCGCCTTGCTTTGCGCCTGAGGTGAGATCTGTTCCGCGGCAAAATTGTCAGGCAGCCCCCGCCACAGCAGCAGTGAGATCCCGATCAGCAGGAGAAACAACAGGCTGTACAGCAGCTTCGTTCGTTTGGCTCTGCGCCGGTAGACCCTGGTTTCAACCCGTCCCATGTCGATCCCCTCCCTTGCGGTATATGTGTATGAAAAAAATTTTTTCCTTATGTCAAAAACCGGTTTCACCTTCGCCGATTTGTGATATACTATAAGTATCAATCAGAAAGCGAGGTACTTCCTATGAAGTATGTATGTGAAGTTTGCGGTTGGGTTTATGACGAAGAGCAGGGCTATCCCGAGGCCGGTATCGCCCCCGGCACCAAGTTTGAAGATCTGCCCGAGGATTTTGAATGCCCCCTGTGCGGCGTCGGCAAGGATCAGTTCAGCGAGGAGTAAGCACCATGCACGTAACCAATGATATCCGCTATATCGGCGTGGATGACCATCAAATTGACCTCTTCGAGGGCCTTTATCCCGTCCCCGACGGCATATCGTACAACTCCTATGTGATCCTGGATGAAAAGATCGCAGTGATGGATGCTGTGGACACGCATTTCGGCGCTGCCTGGCTCGACAGTCTTCGCGCCGTGTTGGACGGCCGTACGCCGGACTATCTGATCGTCCATCACATGGAGCCCGATCATTCGGCCTCCATCGCGCTCTTTATGGACGCTTATCCGGAAGCGGTCATCGTGGCCTCAGCCAAGGCGTTCCCGATGATGAAGGCCTTCTTCGGCAATGAGTACGCCGAGCGCCGGATGATCGTCAAGGAGGGTGATGTGCTGTCCCTGGGCCGGCATCGCCTCTCCTTCATCGCCGCGCCAATGGTTCATTGGCCCGAGGTCATCATGACCTACGATCAGCTGGATCAGGTGCTGTTCTCAGCAGACGGTTTTGGCAAGTTCGGTGCGCTGGACACGGAGGACGAATGGGCCTGCGAAGCCCGGCGGTACTATTTCGGCATCGTCGGCAAATACGGCGCACAGGTTCAGTCCGTTCTCAAGAAGACTTCTGCCCTGGAGCTCCGTGCGATCTGTCCCCTGCACGGCCCGGTGCTGAAGGAGGAACAGCTGACAGAAGCCCTCCGCCTGTATGATCTCTGGTCCTCCTATCAGCCGGAAAGCAAGGGCGTGCTGATTGCCCATGCCTCCGTGTACGGCAACACCCGCGCCGCCGCCGAGGAGCTTGCCCGCCTGCTGGAGGAAAAGGGCGAAAAGGTCGTTTTGCAGGATCTGAACCGCTGCGACATAGCAGAAGCGGTCGAAGATGCCTTCCGGTACGACCGCGTCGTTCTGGCCGCAGCCACCTACAATGCAGACGTGTTCCCGCCCATGCGCCAGTTCATCACCTGGCTGACCGAGCGCGGTTACCGCAATCGGACGATCGGCCTGATTGAAAACGGCTCCTGGGCCCCCATGGCCGCCAAGGTCATGAACGGCCTGCTGCAGAGCTGCAAGGATATCACGCTCCTGGAGCCGGTCGTCACCGTTCGCTCCGCGCTGAATGATGAGAGCAGACAGGCGCTTGCCGCCCTGGCAGAAGCATTGCTTTGATTTCATTCCCCCGCCCCGCGCGGGGGTTTTTCATGTGCTTTCCATCTGCCCCGGAACCGGATACAGGAAATAGTCCTTGCCAATCAGGCGCAGATATGCTACCATGATGTCATACATTCCGATATTATGAACCGGAGGCAGACCAATGAGATACCATATCGATATTTCATCTGTTTTGCTGAACCCCTTGAAATAGCTGGGCTGCGGGCACTTCGCAAATCGCTACTACACCACTACTACACCACTGGAGCCTTGGTCTGACAAACCGTCTCAGCGGCATAATACCGGCTGTGTATTCTTCTGTTTTCGCGAATCAGCAGCTTACTCAAAGCAGTGCAGATTTATACAGAAGACAGCCGTTGATAGACACTGTCCCGCACCGAGACGGACATAACTGAATGTGAGATAACCACGATGTATCACCACGATGCACCGTGGTTTTTCTATTTCCCGCAAAGGAGGAATGTCCCATGCACCGATATGGAGGCAGCCTCGCATTCAAAGCTGCCATGCATGAAATCCCCTACTCCCAGTATGACAGTGGCGAAGACGGAATGTTTGAGGAATGCCGTTCTTGCAGATTCCATCGTCCTCACGGTACAGACCGTACTTGTGTGTTTCACCGCTGTCCATACTCCCCGACTAAGAAATCCACTCACCGTTCAAAGCCAAAGAAGCAGTGGAATTGCGCCTATGTAAAACATAAGGAGGAAGTACGAGATGCCTGCTACAATCACAGCAATCATCAACCAGAAAGGTGGAACAGGTAAGACATGCACCTGTGCCAGCCTTGGGATCGGGCTTTCCCGTGAAGGCAAGAATGTTCTGTTGGTCGATTTCGACCCGCAAAGCAGTCTCACTATCAGCCTGGGCTATGACAAACCCGATGATCTTCCTGTCACCGTTGCCACGCTCATGATGAAGGCGATGAATGGTGAAACGATTGCAACTGGCGAAGGTAGCAAGCCAGATGTTTTCCCAACCTATGGAGGTTGATATCACAAAAGCACTTCATGGGGATAGATACACGTGATATTCCATCTATCTGCAGGTAGGATATATCTTCCGTACAATAACGCGGCGATATCATAGCTTTCATGAGTATAGTATGAAGGTATTCAGGCTCCTTCATAAAGGTAAACAGCGTATCTGCCTGAATCTCAGAAGGAATATGAACAGGGTGCACCTCTTTTATCGGCTCCGCTGCACCAAGATCGATACTGTGTCCAACATGCTCCACAGGAATACCCCCGATCGCAAGTATAGTGAGTATTATTATGTCAAACAGTCATCGCTTGAGCAACAAAAACACCGACGAATAAAACATTTCATATGATATTACAGAAAACAGGGGCTGCTGCGTCATGCAACAGCCCCAATAAGCATTTACTGCCAGTCAACAGCTCCGACCCAGTAGCAGGAACTCGCACTCATAGGCGTTGCCCTTGACGGATCGAGAAACCATCCCAGCCTTTCGACCATACCTTCTGCAATTGGATGCATTTCACCGCCGCATTGTCTTACCAGACAACTCCCCATACAGCGGCGTAGCAAGTCCAAATCCGCCGGATACACTGAGGATCTGCCCGGTGGTGTAGGCGGATTCTTCACTGGCGAAGTAGACGACTGCGGCGGCAATCTCCTCCGGCAGACCGATTCTGCCCAGCGGGATGTGCCGGAGGAAGAGGGCACGGAAATCATCGCTCAGGTGGTGGGTGACTGCCTCGGTGGCCGTCATGCCGGGCAGGACTGCGTTGCAGCGGATGTGATGTTTGGCCTCATGCACCGCAATCAGCTTGGTGAGGTAGTTGATCGCTGCCTTGCTGGTGCCATAAGCAATCTGTGAGATATCCGGCACAGCACCGCCCACGGAGCTGATGTTGATGATGCTGCCGCCGCCCTGTGTAGCCATGTACTTTGCGGCAGCCTGACTGGCGATGAACACACTGCGCAGGTTGAGCTGTACGGTGTTCATGAATACCTCCGGGTCGGTGCGGGAAAAGTCGAGATCCTTGCCCGGATTGGAGGTGCCGAAGTTGTTTACCAGCACGTCGATGCGTCCGGCCTGCTGCACCGTTTCTTCCGCCATGGAAACGAAGGTTTCCGGTTTGGTGGCATCGTTGTAGACGCAGTATACCCGTCCGCCTTCGGCATTGAGCTTGTCTGCTTCCTCCTGGGCCCGTGCAAGGTCGCGGGCTGCCATATAAACGATGCCGCCCTCTTTTGCGCAAGCTTTCACAATGGCCAGACCGATGCCCCGGGTGGAGGCGGTGACCAGAATCACCTTATCTTTCAGCCGCATGATGATTTCTCCTTTCATGATGAATGCGGGGCAGCATCAGTACGACCAGAATACCTGCTGCCACGCAGATGATCTCAATGACGCCAAGCGTGTAAACAGAGCGAACGGCTGCGTCCGACGCTTTGATCCCCTGTGCTGTATAGCCGGTGATGCTGTTGGTGAAAAAGGGCACCAGCACCGCCACGCCAAAGGGGGCTGCCAGGTCGCGGAACAGCCCGTAAGTGCCGGTGGCTGCCCCCGCTTTGTCGCCCGGAAGGCCGCTCAGGGCCACTTTCATGAAGATCGTGCCGTTGCCGCCAAGACCGAAGCCCAGCAGCCCCAGGGCTGTCATCAGCAGCAGGACGGAGGCGTCAGCCGTAAAAAGCAGCAGCAGCGCACAGCTGATACCCGTTAATAGCAGCGAACCGGTCAGTACTGTGCGGGGTTCAAATCTGTCTGCCAGCGGCCCCAGCAGCACCGCTCCCAGAGACATACCCAGGTACATCACTGAAATGGCGTAGGCAGAGATCACGTCGTTGCCCGGTTGTGTGTAGTTCACAAACACGATGGTGTTGGTCATGTTGGCCTGCATCAGCCCCTGTGTCAGCGTCAGTGCCAGGACGCTCAGGACAAAGGCCCGGCGCGCCATGAAGCTGCCGGGCAGAATGGGCTGCACGGCGCGGCGTTCCACCAGCATGAGGGCGATGAGGGCGACGATCGCAGCGCTCAGCACGCTGAAGAACGCCGGAGAACCCCAGCCGAAGTTCTGCCCGAAGGAAGGGATGCACAGCATCAGGCTGAAGAAGATCAGCACCAGCACCGCGCCCAGGCCATCGAAATGCTGAAACGGCCTGCGGGGCGGTGCGTTTTCATCCCTGAGCAGCACACAGGGGATGAACACCGCCACACAGATCGCCACACACACCCAAACCATCGCCCGCCAGCCCCAGGTGCTGATGATCAACCCGCTCAGCGCAGGGCCGAAGATGACCGATACGCTGGAGATAAGCATGTACAGTGAAAATCCCTTGGCGACCCGATGGGGCGGAAAATCCGTCACGATGTAGGACAGCACCACCGGCGCCACGGCTGCACTGCCCACGCCCACGATGAACCGGGCAATCAGCATCACCGGCAGCGACGGCGCAAGGGCTGCCAGCGCATTGCCCAGCGTATAGACGATGATGCCCGTCAGCAGCGTGACGCGGCGGCCCAGCACATCACCCAGCTTGCCAAGGATCGGCGCAAAAGCTGCGGTGGACATGGCCTGGGCCAGCGCTGTCCAGGTGGTATTGTTGTAGGCAATCCCCAGATCCTGCACGAAAGCAGGCCCCAACACGGCGGAGAACCCGCCGACAAGGCTGATCATAAAGGCTGCCAGCGCATAGGGGATAAAGCCCTTCAAGTACAGGTTGCTATGCTTCATCTTTCACACTCCTTGCAGCAATTCATCGCTATGATGCCCGGATTTCAGTGCATTATTTACCCCGCACCGGACATACTGAACGCAGAGGGAGGGATTCGCATGAAACAGAAATTCTATACCTGCCGACATTGTGGTAATATCCTGGCCATGATCCACGATGCCGGTGTGCCGGTGCAGTGCTGCGGCGAGAAGATGCACCGCCTGGAGCCCGGCACCACAGAGGCCTCCGGTGAAAAGCATAAACCCGTATACACCCGAGAGGGCGATACGGTACATGTGACGGTGGGTTCCGTGGAGCACCCCATGACGGAGGAGCATTACATCGAGTGGGTGTGCCTGGAGGGCGAGCACGTCATCCAGTATGCTCACCTGAAACCCACGGACAAGCCCAAGGCCAAATTCGCCCTGTGCAAGGGCGATGAGGTGCGGGAGGTTTACGCGTTCTGCAACCAGCACGATCTGTGGAAACAATGAGGAGGTCGGGCAACGCCCGACTAACGAGGTTAATGCTTGCATTAACCGAAGTGTAGCCAGCGCCGGGCTTTACGCCCGGTGATGGCCGAAGAGGAGGGTAACAGTATGTCTCTGATCAACAAGGAAGTATCCGATTTCAAGGTCTATGCCTATCACGCCAACGACTTCAAGTTTGTTTCCAAGGAAGACATTCTCGGCAAGTGGAGCGTATTCTTCTTCTATCCGGCGGACTTCACCTTCGTCTGCCCGACGGAGCTGGAGGATCTGGCGAACAAGTACGAGCAGTTCCGCAATGTAGGCTGCGAGGTCTACGCGGTGTCCACCGATACCCATTTCGTCCACAAGGCGTGGCACGATGCGTCCGAACGCATCCGCAAGATCAACTATCCCATGCTGGCAGACCCGACCCATGCCCTGTCCCGCGATTTCCAGGTGCTGATCGAATCCGACGGTCTGGCGGAGCGCGGCACGTTCATCATCAACCCCGAGGGCAAGATCGTGGGCTATGAGGTCACGGCGGGCAACGTGGGCCGCAACGCAGAGGAGCTTTTCCGCAAGGTGCAGGCCTGCCAATTTGTTCACGCCCATGGCGATCAGGTTTGCCCCGCCAACTGGACGCCCGGCGCGGAAACCCTGAAGCCCAGTCTGGATCTGGTGGGACAGCTGTGATGACAAACACCAAAAATCTTTACGATGTGATCATCATCGGCGGCGGACCTGCGGGGCTGACCGCCGCCATCTATCTGGCCCGGGCGCGCTACCGGGTGCTGGTGCTGGAGAAGGAGCAGTTCGGTGGGCAGATCACCATCACCCACGAGGTGGTGAATTACCCTGGCATTGGCAAGACCAGCGGCAAAGCCCTGACGGACACCATGCAGCAGCAGGCGGAAGCCTTCGGCGCGGAATTCCTGCTGACAGAGGCGACCGGCCTTGACCTGACAGGCGACATCAAGACCGTCCACACCGGGCGCGGTGATTTCCAATGCTTCGGTGTGCTGCTGGCCACCGGCGCTCATCCACGAATGGTGGGCTTCAAGGGCGAAGTCGAGCACAAGGGCCGCGGCGTTGCCTACTGCGCCACCTGCGACGGCGAATTCTTCACCGGCAAGGAGGTTTTTGTGGTGGGCGGCGGCTTTGCGGCGGCGGAAGAGAGCGTCTTCCTGACCAAATTCGCCCACCATGTGACCATCCTGATGCTCACGGAGGACTTCACCTGCGCCGAAGCGGCCGCCGAACCCGCCCGCAGGCACGAGAAGATCTCCATCCTGCCCACTACGGAATTGCTGGAGGTTGCCGGAGAAAACGGCCTGACCTACGCCCGCTGGCGCAATACCAAAACGGGTGAGGAAACGGAGTATCGCAGCAAAGACGGCGAATCCTTCGGTGTGTTCGTTTTTGCCGGGTATGAACCGGCAAGCAGCTTGGTGAAGGGCCTTGTGGAGCTTGATGAGAAGGGCTACATCCTGACTGACGGCTCCCTGAAAACCAGCGTGAACGGCGTGTATGCGGCGGGCGACGTGTGTATCAAGCCTCTGCGGCAGGTGGTCACGGCCACTGGCGATGGCGCTCTGGCCGCCACGGAGCTGGAAAAATACGCTGCTGCCATGCAGCGGAAGACCAGCTTGCAGCCTCAGCAGCCGACACCGGCAGTCAAGGAGCTGCCTTCCACACCGGAGACAAGCGTAACTGCTGAAGGTAGCCTGTTCACCCCGGAAATGTGCCAGCAGCTGGAGACAGTGTTCAGCCGGCTGGAGCGTCCGTTGCAGCTTGCGCTGTATCTTGATGAACGCCCCGTCTCCGCGGAACTGGAACGCTTCATGACAGAGCTGACCGGCATGACGGACAAGCTGACTATGCAAGTGGCGGAACGTTCCGCTTCTTCGCAGGAGGCTCCCTGCGTGCGCGTCTGTCTGCAGGATGGCACGCCTACCCGACTTGCCTTCCACGGCGTTCCCGGTGGACATGAGTTCACTTCCTTTGTGCTGGGCCTGTATAATGCAGCAGGGCCTGGTCAGGCGCTGGATGATGCAACACGGCAGGCCATCGCTGCACTGAATAAACCAGTGAATATGAAGGTGCTGGTGTCCCTTTCCTGCACCATGTGTCCGGATCTGGTCGTGGCGGCGCAGCACATCGCGGCCCTCAATCCGCAGGTGACGGCTGAAGTATATGATCTTGCCCATTTTGAGCGGCTGAAGGAGCGCTATCAGGTCATGAGTGTCCCCTGCCTTGTACTCAATGGGGATCAGGTGACATTTGGCAAGAAGAATATCCAGCAGCTCTTGGCGCTGCTTTCTTAGCATAGACTCTATGCATCAGGTCATATCTTCATAGAAAAGGGGCTGCTGCGTCATGCAACAGCCCCGATATTTATTTACTGCCAGTCAACAACTCCAACCCAGGAGAGCAAGAACTCGCGCTCATGGGCGTTGCCCTTGACGGACTGGGACGCCGCAACAATGGGCATCCACTTCTGCACGTACTGGCGGGCGGTGTCGCTCTTGCGGCAGAAGAGGGAGAGGTACTTCGAAGCCATATCCTCATTGCCAGCCAGGCAGAAGAGGAGGTAGGTGCGGGCCGCGTCAGCAGAGGCGTTGCCCTGCGTGGCGTGGGACCAGTCCAGGATGTAGGGCATGCCGTCCTCGGTGATGATGATGTTGGACGGATTGAAATCGCCATGGCACACCTTGTTGTGCTTGGGCATGCCCTCCAGACGGGTATGCAGATCGTAGCGGGTGGTAGCATCCAGCTGCGCCTGGCTGATCTTGCGGTTCATCTTGTCCTTCAGCTTGCTCAGCATCGGGCAGGTCATGGAGTGCATCTTCAGCTGCAGATCGACCAGCAGCTCCAGATACTCCTCCGTATGCTCACCTTCGGTGTCCTCCTGGATCATCTGCGCGAGGGTCTTGCCCTGGATGAACTCAGACACGATCGCCCACTTGCCATCCACGGTCGTGACAGCCAGAACGCGCGGGATGTTCAGCCCCGTCTCCTCAATGCACGCCTGGTTCAGCGCCTCGTTCAGGACGTCAGCCTTGGAATACTCAGCATCAAACACCTTGATGCACTTGTCGCCATCACGGTAGATGGTCTTGTTCTTCCGCTGCGCAATCACATTTTCCAGATTCATTATTGTTACCTCCCTCTCTTAAGCCATGCGGCCCTTGTTGTACGTAACCTTCACGGGATCAGCCTGCACATCAGAGGGCAGATCCTTCTCGCTGGGGGTGGGCAGCTCCTCGAAGTGCTTACCGTAGTAAGCATTCAGATACATCTGCTTGATCTCGCTCATGAGCGGGTAGCGGGGGTTAGCGCCGGTGCACTGGTCGTCGAAGGCCTGCTCGACCATCTCGTCCAGGTTGTCCAGGAAGACCTTCTCGTCCACGCCGTACTCGGCGATGGTGTCCTTGATTCCGACCTTGTGCTTCAGGTCGTTGATCATGGCGATCAGGCCCTCCAGCTTCTCCTCGTCGGTTTCGGCTTTCACGCCCAGGTAATCCGCCACCTCGGCGTAGCGGCTGAGGGTGTGGGGATGATCGTACTGGGAGAAGGTGCCCATCTTGGCGGGAGCTTCGGCGGCGTTGAATCGCAGGACCTCCTCGATCATCAGCGCGTTGGCAACGCCGTGGGGCAGATGGTGGAACGCCCCCAGCTTGTGGGCCATGGAGTGGCACACGCCCAGGAAGGCGTTGGCGACGGCCATGCCGGCCATGGTGGCGGCGTTGGCCATCTTCTCGCGGGCTTCCACGTC
>JAFQIB010000058.1 GCA_017397765.1 Clostridia bacterium
CCATCGCGGAGAACAACGGCAATCTGGAAATAACCGTCAACTACGGCCAGATGGGCGAGAAGGTCTACACCATGACCGCCGAGCAGCTCGCTGCGCTGACGGGTGCGGAAGTTGCCGCTCCTGCCGGTGAAGACGTGACGCTGGCGCTGGAGACCTCCGTGCCGGACAAGCCCTTCATCCTGGCGCTGAAGGCGGACGGCAAGCTGCGTACCGGCTGGACGAACTATGAGCAGACCATGATGGACGGCACCTGGAAGGCCGAAGGCGGCAAGCTGGTGCTGGACATGGCCTACGGCTCCACCATCGCGGAGAATAACGGCAATCTGGAAATCACCGTCAACTACGGCCAGATGGGCGAGAAGGTCTACACCATGACCGCGGAGCAGGCAGCGCTGCTCTTGAAATAATCCAGTCAGCGCATATGCCGATCCAATCAAGACAAACAGATGACAGAGACTGAGCAGCGCAAAGCCGGGACAGCAGCGCGCATTCATGCTGTGAAGGAAAAACAATGCTCAGCAGCAGGCTCCAATGAATCCGGGAGCCTGCTTTTTTATTGGGGAAACGGGCGGCTGTTCAGCAGGTGATTGCGCATTTTGCCGCAATTTGCTATAATGTGTGCTGATCGCCATCTGATACAGAAAAGAGGAACAACCATGTCCGTCCGGAATACATCCATGGTAACCGACCTGACCGGCGGCAGCGTCACGAAGCTGCTGCTCAGGTTTGCCTTCCCCTTATTTGTCTCCAACGCCCTGCAGGCTATTTACAACATCGTTGACATGATTATTGTCGGCCAGTATATCGGCGGCGCGGGCATGTCTGCCGTTTCCATCGGCGGCGACGTGCTGCATCTGCTGACCTTCGTCGCCATGGGCTTCTCCTCTGCCGGGCAGGTGCTCATTGCCCAGTATGTGGGCGCAAGGGATATGGACGCTGTTCAGAAGACAATCGGCACCATGTTCACCTTCCTGCTGGGTGTCTCGCTGGTCATTTCCGTGGGCTGCTTTTTCATCCGTGATCTCATGCTGGGATTGCTGAATACGCCGAGCGAATCCTACGCCTACACGATGGATTACACCGTGACCTGCATCATCGGCCTGTTCTTCATTTATGGCTATAACATCATCAGCGCGATCCTGCGCGGCATGGGGGACAGCCGACGCCCCTTCGTATTCATTGCCATTGCGGCAATCGTCAATATCATCCTGGATCTGCTCTTTGTGGCAGTCTTCCATATGGAGGTTTACGGCGCTGCGCTGGCAACGGTCATCTCCCAGGGCGTCAGCTTCGTCATTGCGCTGGCATACCTGTACCGGCACCGGGAGAGCTTCGGCTTTGACTTCAGGCCCGCCTCCTTCAAGATCGAACCGAAGGCCTTCCGCAAGCTGGTGGCGCTGGGCATTCCCATGGCGATCCAGTCCGCAGCCATCAACCTGTCCAAAATCGTCCTGACCTCCTGGATCAACCTCTACGGTGTGGTCTTCTCAGCCCTCTCGGGATTGTACAACAAGATCAACATGATGATCGGCATCGTCTCCCAGTCCTTCACAACTGCCGGCAGCTCAATGGTAGGGCAGAACCTGGGAGCCAAGAAGTACGACCGCGTCCCGCAGATTATGAAGGTGGTACTTGCCTGCAGTCTGCTGATTTCCACCCTCTTCACCCTTGCGCTGATGTTCTTCTCCGGGCCAATTTTCCGCATGTTCACGCCCGACGAAGCGGTGCTTGCCCAGGCCTCCATCGTTGTCATCCCGGCCATCCTCAACATGTACGGCTCTGCAACCCGCTCGATGAGCTTCTCCCTCATCAACGGCTCCGGCAATACCCGGCTGAACTTTGCCATCGCCATCATTGACGGCATGATCAGCCGCATCGGCATTGCAGCGCTGCTGGGCTTTGCCGCCGGCATGGGCTGCCAGGGCTTCTGGTACGGCGATGCGCTGGCCGGCTTCATGCCGCTGGTCATCGGTCTGATCTACTTCTTCTCCGGCAAGTGGCGGAAGAAATGACGCAGGGCGCTTTACTGAGCATCAGCCCACGCCTGCTGCGGTGCAGAAGCTGCAGCAGGCGTTTTTCTATCTGGCTGCCGGATGTTATGATTCAATTTTGTGCAATTCAGAGGCTTGCTGATATACTGATGCTATGGTATAATATTGAAAATGCTGAATGATACATGATGACCGATTATCGACATAGTACATGAAAGCAGAGGGGCTTTGATCATGAAAAAACGGTTTGTGATACTGCTCGTTTACATCTGTATGCTTGTCTTCGCTGCGGGATCGGCGATGGCAGCCAACCTTCCGGATGAAGCGGCGTTGAATGCGAAGACGTCTGCTATTCTCGATTACCTCAATCTGTCCGGGGAGGGGGATTACGAGAAAATCTTCAGCGTCTATAACTATATCTGTCAAACGGTTGAATATGACTGGGAGGTCCTTGATGCGCCGCCCGAGTGGGACGGCGTCAGCACCGGCTACGGTCAGACCGCCTATGAAGCGCTGTGCGGGGAGAAGGCGGTGTGTGCAGGCATATCGGAGGCCATCACGCTGCTGCTGAACAAGCTGGGCGTTCCCTGCAAAACCGTCATTGGCTTTGCACCGTCCGGCATAGCGCACGCCTGGAATCTGGTGAAGCTGGACGGGCAGTGGTACTTCCTGGACGCCACCAACGATCTGAACGCAGAAAACTACAGCGCTTTCCTGAAGTGCTGGAGCGACCTGGGCGATTATCGGATCTCCTCCGAAAACGGGCTGAACATCTCCGATTACAATCTCGCAAGTACCTCCTACCCCGGCAGCGCAACGGCCCGGCTGGACAGCTGCGACGGTTTCTCCTTCAACGCAGGCCTGGGTGATATCACCATTGTGGCCTACAGCGGATCGGAAGAAAACCTGGTGATCCCCGCAGAGCTCAATGGGCGGAAGGTCAAGCGCCTGACGAAATACTGCATTTACGAAAACAGCAGCTTGAAGACCCTGGTGGTCAGCGAGGGCATCGAAAATGTTTCCTCCCTGTTTGTCAGTTCCTGCCCTTATCTGACGTCGATCTCCCTGCCCTCCACCGCACGGCTGCCTGCCAACACCAGCGATTCGATCGTCACCGGTATGGACGGCTTTGTCGAATACTGCTACGCAATGGAAACCGTCACCGTCGCCGCCGGGAATCCATGGCTGCGTGTGATCGACAATACATTGTATACCGCAGATCTGTCGGAATTGATCTATTATCCTCCGCAGAGCAAGCTGACTGCGCTGCACATCGCTGACGGCGTAAAGAAGATCCGCAGTGAGGCTTTTGCCGGAAATGCTTATCTGAAGGAAATCGTCCTCCCCGAATCTGTCACGTCCATCGGCTATTGGGCCTTCAGCGGCTGCGGTTCCCTCGAGAAGGCGAATATCCCCGCCAACTGCATGCAGATCGGACAGTACGCCTTCCAATCGACCAAGGTATCGGAAGTACATATTCCGGCAAAGGCCGTATGTGTCTTCCCCGCGTTTTCCTCCGTTCTGGAGAAACTCACCGTGGATGAAAATAATCCTAATTACTACGCAGTCGACAATGTGTTGTTCACGCGTGACGGCAAACTGGCCGTTTATGCTGCCCGGAAGCCGGACACCTCTTACACCGTCCCCGATCATGTGACCACCATCGAGATGCACGCCTTCGACAACGCCAGCAACCTGAAGCACATTGCGCTGTCCGAGGGAATTAGAGACATCTGTGAATATGCGTTTTATGGCTGCACCGGGCTGACGGAGATCACGATCCCCGAATCGGTGACCACCATATCATCCGGTGCATTCTTCGATTGCCGCTCACTGGGACTGGTCGTGATCCCCGCTTCTGTGACCGAGATCAATGGAAGCTATGTATTTGCCAACGCCGAAAGCGTAATCATCGTTGGTGAGCCTGGCTCCGCAGCACAGACATGGGCTGATGCCAACGGGTTCCTGTTCCGTGACGCAAGCCTCCCCTGGGACGTCTCCGGAACCTGCGACAACATCGCTTGGAGCCTGTCCGAGGACGGCGTCCTGCACATTACAGGTACAGGCGCTATTCAGCCCTGCTGCTCCGACGCATGGGCCCCGTATGCCACCTGTGTCAAGTCTGTTATCATCGACGAGGGAATCACCGCGGTGGGCAGCAGTGCCTTTGCAAGGCATTTCAACCTGGAATCCATCAGCCTTCCGCAAAGCGTCACCGAAATCGGCAATCGTTCGTTCGCGGGTTGCCGGGGGTTGAAGAATATCGATCTGTCGGATGGCCTCACCAGTTTGCTGGATTTTGCCTTCCTGGATTGTTCAATGCTCGAAAGCATTGATCTGCCGGATACTCTGACAGATCTCCGCGAGGGGGTCTTCTACGGCTGCACCTCTTTGAAGTGCGTGACGCTGCCGGAGAAGACGGAGTACGCCGGATATCAGCTTTTCAAGGACTGCACATCGCTGGAGAGCGTCACGCTTCCCGACGGACTCCTTGGCATCAGCCCCTGCGCTTTTGAGAATTGCACTGCACTGACAAGCGTCGACCTCCCCGCCAGCCTCGTATGGATTCAGGACAATGCCTTTAGTGGCTGCAGCGCACTCTCTTCATTGACCATTCGCTCTGACACCCTGCCTGCAATCGGCATTGACGTCTTCCCGGAATGTGATCTGACCGTGTATTGTCACCTGGGCACCGACGTTGAAGCCTGGGCCGTCTCGAACGGCTTCCGGGCAGCGTCGCTTATTCTGACCGATGGGGTTCTGCCTGATGACTATATGGATACCATGCGTGTCCTGTCGCTTCCTGCCCAGGTCACCGTGATCGAAGCAGAAGCCTTTATGCATCTGCCCGTCCAGGTGGTCCTCCTGCCGTCCACCTGTACATCCATCGGTTCCCGCGCTTTTGCAGATTGCACGGCGCTGGTGTATGTTCGCCTCCCGGAGGACGCCACGGTGGCGGATGATGCGTTTGAAGGCTGCTCCGATATCTTCTTCGTCGCAAATTAACCGGTATATGCCTGCACCATCGAAAGCGTCGCCCACTGTGACCGCTGCGAGCGAAGGGCGCTGTTCCCCGGACAGCAGACAAAGTACGTCTGTTGCAGACAAATCGACCCTGCGGCCTTGCTCCGGCTTTCAACCGGCGTAAGGCCGTTATACATGCAAAATTGCGCCATCTTGTTGAAACGGACATACGCTGTATCCAGGTGCCTCGCTGTATGCAGTGAAGTGTGCGCGGGATAAGCAGCAACTGCAAGAGACTGTCATGAATGGCCGGATCAGCATGAAATATCTGCTTGAACTTTTCAACGGATGACTATGGCTTTGGCATGGCGAATGCAGCAGGGGAGAATGCATGCTGTCCGTAGTGCCTGCACCGCATGTATCCGCGAAACGCAATCCAAACCAAATGAAACCCTGCAATCGTTCAGATTGCAGGGTTTCACATATGTACGCCCGACTGGATTCGAACCAGCGACCTTCAGAGTCGGAGTCTGACACTCTATCCAACTGAGCTACGGGCGCGCAGCTTGATCATGATAGCACAACCAGGCGGGGAATGTCAAGAGAAAGCTGAGAATCTGTGGAAAAACTACAGGATTTGCGGTCGGTCAGTCGCTCAGCGCTTCCAGCAGCACGGCCAGATTCTGCCGCATCACATCCTCATAGCGGGTGAGGGGAATGTCCTGCTCCGGGCCGGTGACAATGGGGTCCAGCATGTAGATGGCAGCGCCGGTCTCGCGGGCGATGGTTTGGGCAGCCATGTCCTCATACTGAGGCTCCACGAAGAGGGGCGGCGCGCCCAGGGCCTGAACGGTTTTGCACAGCTCTGCCAGCTGGCGGGGGGAGAGGGCGTCGTCCGGGTCGCGGTTGATCACGGCAGCCACATTCAGCCCGTAGGCCTTCGCAAAGTAGGGGAAAGCCTCGTGGAAGGTGATCACGTCCCGGTGGGGAAGGGCAGAGAGGGATTCGGTCAGCTCAGCGTCCAGCGCGGCCAGGCGGGCGATGTATGCGTCTCTGTTTGCAGCGATCTTTTCGGCATGGGTGGGCAGCGCCAGGATCAGTCCGTCCGCCAGATTGTTCACCATGAGCATGGCGTTCTCCGGATCAAGCCAGATGTGTGCGTTGTAGGCGTGGGCGTGGTCATGATCGTGGTCATGGCCGTGATCGGAGCAGTCCTCCAGCAGCGCAACGCCGGCAGAGGCGTCTACGACCGGCAGATGGGGGATGGCGCTGCGGACGTCCTCAAGGAAGCCCTCCATGCCCGCGCCGTTGATCAGAAACGCGTCGGCATGGGCCAGCGCCCGCATATCGCCGGCCTGCAGCTGATAATCGTGCAGACAGCCGGCGCCGGTGTCGGTGAGGCTGGTCACAGTCACGCCCTCAATACCGTCCAGCAGGTTGAGGGTGAAGAGGTAAATGGGATAGAAAGAGGTGACGATCTGGCTGTCGGCCTCTCCGATGGCGGCGGCGGGCAGCAGGATCAGACAAAGCAGCAGGGCCAGGAGCTTCTTCATGGGGGATTCCTTCCATAACGAAATAGAGATTGACGTTTCCGACAACAGAACGATTCAGCAACAGGATTTATTCCAGCCAGTCCGAATATCTGTCGGCGGGATGGTTTTCCTTGATGATGCGGATCAGCATGTTCCTTTCCAGCTCGGGCAGCTGATTGCCGTAGCGCTGCAGCAGCACCCGCAGCGCGCTCAGGGAGCCGGTTCCGAAGGCGTATTCCCGCAGGCTCTCCAGCGTCAGGGCGGGCGGCGCAAGCGCATCCATCAGTACGCCCAGGGCGGCGTCCGCCAGGGTATCCACGTCCTTCAGCCGGAGCCGGAGCCGAACGCCGCTTTCCAGCGTCAGCACCATGCCCTGACCAAGGGCTTCATACAGATCGCCGAAGATGACGTCCTTCACCCGGTCGTACATGGCGGCAAGGGTCATGCAGGAGGGGGCGTATAGGCTCAGGCAGTCTGCTGCGTCGCCGCACAGGGGCGTCGTGTTCACAAAGCGGGCGCCCAGCATGGGCTCCAGGGCATCCCGCACGCTTTTTGCATGGATCGGGACGGACATAGCAGACACCTCCTGCGCATCTTTTGCAGCGTTGCCGGGCTTTCCGGCTTCAAACATATTTCGACGCGGAGGAAGCGGATTCCTGCCCTTTGTTTTTTTTCGAGCTTTTTTTCCGGAAATCCCCCAAAGGATAGTGCATAATATGCAGATGCGCGTATAAAAATGCAAATCAAATCGCATGGATTGTGCCGAACAAATGTCCCGGCACAAGATGTTCAGCGTCAAGTTATCAACAGGCGTGGGACGCATGCAGCCGGGGAGCCGGTTTGACAAAGCTTGCAATTTCGCGGGGTCTGTGGTATGATATCGGAGAAGAAAAAGTTATCCACAGCATGTTACAGGCTGCAGCGGTTGATGCTGCGGGCCTGCATAAAGAGTGGGGCGGCCCGATATGGGGATGTATACCGCCCTTTTTAAGACCGCCTCCGCCAATACCGGGCGTGCGGGCTGAACATAAGAAAAGGAACGCAGCGTCGATGGAAATGAAGGAAATCTGGGAACGGGCCTGTGCCCTGATGGAATCGGAAATGAACCGGGTCGTCTATACGACCTGGATTGCCAATAATCTGACAGTGACTGCCCTGGAGGGCGATACGCTGATCCTGCGCATCTCCATGGAGAACATGCAGCGCCAGCTGATGAACATGCACCATGCCCGGATCACCGATGCGGTCAGCCGCGCGGCAGGCCGGCGGATGAATGTGGAGATCCTGACCAGCGCGGAAATCCAGGAGCGCAGCGCGCCCCGGACGGAGGTGTCTGCCGAGGATGCGGACGAGATCAGCGGCGGCATTGCCCTGAACCCCAAGTACACCTTTGAAACCTTCGTGGTGGGCGGCGGCAACCGCTTCGCCCATGCAGCCTCCCTGGCGGTGGCAGAAGCACCGGCGCAGGCCTATAACCCGCTGTTCATCTACGGCGGCGTGGGTCTGGGCAAGACCCACCTGATGCACGCCATCGGCCACTTCATCCTGGAGGCAGATCCCACCAAGCGCATCCTCTATATCCCCGGCGAGCAGTTCACCAACGAGCTGATTTCCGCCATCCAGCAGAACCGCAACGTGCAGTTCCGCAACCGCTTCCGCAATGTGGATGTGCTGATGGTGGACGATATCCAGTTCATTGCCGGCAAGGAGTCCACGCAGGAGGAGTTCTTCCATACCTTCAATGCGCTGCATACGGCCGGCAAGCAGATCATCCTGACCTCCGACCGGCCGCCGCAGGAGATTGCCCGTTTGGAGGACCGGCTCAAGAGCCGCTTTGCCTGGGGGCTGCTGGCGGACATCAAGAAGCCGGATTTTGAGACCCGCATTGCCATCCTCAAGCGCAAGGCGGAGAGCGAGTGCATCCGGGTCGATCAGGCGGTGCTGGAGACCATCGCCAGCCACATCGATTCCAATATCCGTGAGCTGGAGGGCAGCCTGACCCGCCTTGTCGCCTATGCCAACCTGGCCCGCAAGGAGATCACCGTGGCCCTTTGCAACGAGGCGCTCAAGGATCTGTTCAGCAATCAGCACCGTCGGGAAATCACTGCCCAGACCATCATGCAGACCGTGGCGGACTACTACTCCATCACCGTGAATGATCTGGTTTCCCATTCCCGCCGCCGGGAAATCACCGTGCCGCGCCAGATCGCCATGTATCTGACCCGTGAGCTGACCAACCTGAGCCTGCCGCAGATCGGCCAGGTCTTTGGCAACCGGGATCATACCACTGTGCTGCACGGCTGCGACAAGATCGCGGCAGGCGTGAAGGACGCCTCTTCCGGGATGGCCGGTGTGGTGGGCGATATCCGCAATCTGATCTCCGAAAGCAAGTAAACGATTTGCAAGCTGTCAGTGCATCCGCTGGCAGCTTTTTCACTACAGGGAAGGGGAGAAAGCTGTGCTGCCGAAAAATCGTGTGTCCTTCCAGTCCGGGGACGCTGCGCTGCAGCAGCTGTATGACGAGGCGGTGCGCAAGTGCCTGAACAACCTGGCCCGGTTCGGGGAGGATCGGGTGCTGGTGGAGGGCGGCGGCTATGAGAAAATCTGGCTGGAAACCCAGCCCATGGGCGGGGAGATGTATGCGCCCTACGACCTGGAGGCGGCGCTGAACAATCAGCTGCTGTTCATGCGGCATCAGCGGGCGGACGGGCGGCTGCCGGGCTCCATCCAGGGGTTTGCGGACGGCAGCGTGGAGGCCCAGTTCAATAAATTCCAGGGCTTTTGCTTTCCCTGGCCTGCGCTGAATCTGTACTACTGGCTTGCACCGTATGTCACACCCGCAGAAAGGAGCGCCTATCTTGATCGGCTGGCAGACTGCCTGGAACGCTTCGATGCATTTTTATGGCGCGTGCGGGATTCGGACGGCGACGGGCTGCTGGAAAGCTGGTGTGTGTATGATACCGGCGAGGACAATGCGGTGCGCTACGGCGATGCGCCGGTGTACTGCACGGAGGATGTGCCGCCCCAGGGCTATGAGATCGTTCCCATGGCCTCCATGGACGTGATGTCCTTCTCCTATGCCGCGCGGGATACGCTCTGCGAGATCAGCCGCATCCGCCAGGACGGCCGGGAAGGGGCGTGGCGCAGGGCTGCGGACGAGGTGGCTGCTGCAATCCGCGAGAAGCTCTGGGACGAAGAGATCGGCGCCTGCTTTGACAAGGACCGGCATGGCCGCAGGATCGATGTGCTGTGCCACAACACGCTCAGGTGCATGTACTGGGGCAGCCTGTCGCAGGAAATGGCGGACCGCTTTTTGCGGGCGCATCTGCTGAACCCGGAGGAATTCTGGACGCGGCTGCCCCTGCCCAGCGTGGCGGTGAACGATCCCGCCTTCCGCAATGCGCCGGAAAACAACTGGTCCGGCCAGTGCGAGGGGCTGACCTACCAGCGGGCGATCCTGGCGCTGGAACGCTATGGATACCACAAGCTGGTGACAGCGCTGGGCCGGAAGCTGCTGCAGGCGGTCATCGACGGCGGCTGCGTGTTCACCCAGCAGTTTGATCCCTTCACCGGAGCCCCCAGCCGGGTGGGCTCGGTCTCCAAGGCGCTGCTGTCCCCGGACAGCGACGAGCCCTTCCAGGACGCCTACGGCCCGACGCTTTTGTCCGTGCTGACCTATATCGCTCACATCTGGGGTGTGACGATGGTGCGGGGGCAGATCTGGTTCAGCATGGCTTCCGGCTCGCCCTGGCGCTATGAGCTGACCTGGGGAGAGCATGTGTACTGCACGGAAGGCGACGGAAAGACTGCCCGGGCCTTTGCCGACGGCAGGGAGATCTACTGCGGAAAATGCGGTGTGAGATTGATGACCGATCCGGCAGGAAATTGGCTGGAACAGGTAGAAATAGAATGAAACAACAACTTGTTTATACGAACGGGAGGACGAGCATATGAGCATTACCGGCAAGGCAAAGAACCTGAAAATTGCCTATATCGGCGGCGGCAGCCGCGGCTGGGCCTGGGGCTTCATGATGGATCTGGCGATGGACGAGGCGCTGTGCGGCGCGGTTCATCTCTACGATATCGATCGGGACGCTGCCCGGCGCAATGAGATCATCGGCAGCAAGATCAGCGCCCATCCGGACGCCAAATCCTGCTGGCAGTATGTGGTGGCGGATTCCCTTCAGGAGGCGCTGACCGGCGCGGATTTTGTGGTAATCTCCATTCTGCCCGGCACCTTTGACGAAATGGCCTCCGACGTGCATCTGCCCGAGCGGGTGGGCGTATATCAGTCTGTGGGCGACACTGTAGGCCCCGGCGGCTTCATGCGTGCGATGCGCACCATCCCCATGTTTGTGGAGATCGGCCAGGCCATCCGCGATTATGCCCCCGACGCCTGGGTCATCAACTACACCAACCCCATGACGCTGTGCATTCGCACGCTGTATGAGGTGTTCCCCGGCATCAAGGCCTTCGGCTGCTGCCACGAGGTGTTCGGCACCCAGCGTCTCATGTGCGAGATGCTTGCCGAGGAGCTGGGTATCCACGGCGTGGACCGGCACGAGATCTACACCACCGTGACCGGCATCAACCACTTTACCTGGCTGACCCGCGCTTCCTATAAGGATGTGGATATCTACCCCCTGTATGCAAAGTT
Organism: Clostridia bacterium; assembly: GCA_017397765.1. Classification (GTDB taxonomy): domain Bacteria; phylum Bacillota; class Clostridia; order Christensenellales; family Aristaeellaceae; genus UBA11524. Next base: position 11,145 of record JAFQIB010000058.1, read on the forward strand.
TGCCGAAAAGTACGCCGACGGCTATGACAAGGGCGGCGACAAGAACTGGATGAATTCCTCCTTTGCCTGTGCGCAGATGGTCAAGTTCGATCTGTTCCGCCGCTACGGCGTGATCGCTGCGGCCGGCGACCGGCACCTGGCGGAATTCCTGCCCCCCTGGTATTTGCGCGACCCGGAGACGGTGCGCAGCTGGAAGTTCGGCCTCACTTCGGTCGACTGGCGTAAGGACGACCTCAAGCGCCGCATGCAGCGCTCGGATGATCTGATCTCCGGCAAGGAGGAGCTGGTGCTCAAGGCCTCCGGCGAGGAGGGGCACCTGCTGCTTAAGGCGATCCTGGGCCTGGGCGACCTGGTGAGCAATGTCAACGTGCCCAACCGGGGGCAGATCCCGAATCTGCCGCTGGGCGCGGTGGTGGAGACCAATGCGCTCTTTGGCCGGGATCGCATTGAGCCGGTGTATGCCGGCCCGGTGCCGGAGAGCATCCTGCCGCTGATCGCCCGCCATGTGCATAATCAGGAGAACACCCTGAAGGCCGCCCTGAATTGCGACCGGAAGCTGGGCCTGGCGACCTTCCTGAACGATCCCCAGATGGGGGCGGTCACGCCGGCGGAGGGCGAAAAGCTCTTCAACGATATGCTGGAAAACCAGCGCAGCTACCTGCCGGAAGGCTGGTTTGCATAAAGACAGGAAACGGAATGCAGCCTGCGAAGTACGCAGACTGCATTTTTTGCTGCATTTTCTGACATTTGAGCGAATTGGTTCTTGCAATTTGTATTATTTCATTGTATACTGTGTATACGAAACCGGTTTAGGACGTTTGTTATTCCCCAGGGGCGACTGCCGGAAGCCGGTGAGCCGCTGTTTTGTATATAGTAATGAAGAGAAGGAGGGCTGAAGATGGCGGTAACGATCAAGGATGTTGCAGCAAGATGCGGCCTGTCGATCTCCACGGTCAGCAAAGCTTTCAATAATTATGCCGACATCAGCGTGGAAACCCGCGAGCTGGTGCAGCGGGCTGCCAAGGAAATCGGCTATTATCCCAATGCCATCGCCCGCACCCTCAAGACGAACCGCTCCTACAATCTGGGCGTTTTGTTCCAGGAGGAGCGGGGAACCGGTCTGACCCATGCCTTCTTTGCCGCCGTGCTGCAGGCCTTCAAGACCGAGTGCGAACGGCATGGCTATGATATCACCTTCATCAACCACAATATCAGCTGGAAGGGTATGACCTATCTGGAGCACTGCCGCTACCGCAATGTGGACGGCGTGTGCGTGGTGTGTGCCAACTTCTATGAGCCTGAGGTCATGGCGCTGGTGAGCAGCGACATCCCGGTGGTGACCATCGACCATGCTTTTGCCAACCGCTCCTGCGTGCTTTCCCAGAACCGGGAGGGCCTGCAGGCCCTGGTGGAGTATGCCGCCTCGCTGGGACACCGGCGGATCGCCTATGCCCACGGCGAAAAGGCCAGCGTGACGGAAAACCGCATCACCGGCTATTACCGGGGCCTGGCCGCCTGCGGGATCGAGCCGGACCCGGATTATCTGCTGCCCTCCATCTACGGCAGCCCGGAGGCCGGCGTGGAGGCTGTGCGGCAGCTGATGGCGCTGCCGGTGCCGCCCACCTGCATCATTCTGCCCGATGACCTGGCGGCGCTGGGTGCGCTGGATACCGCCAGGGAAATGGGCCTGCGGGTGCCGGAGGACCTCTCCATTGCGGGCTATGACGAGAGCCATATTGCCCAGATGACCCGGCCCCGGCTGACCACCGTTGCCCAGGATACGGAGCGCATGGGCCGCCAGGCGGCGCTGTACCTGATTGAACGGATCGAGAATCCCCGGACGGCCGTGAGCGAGACCGGCTTGATCCCTACCCGCCTGATCAAGGGCGAGTCCGTCGGCCCGGTCAAGGAATAAGTGGTATTATCAGCCTTGCAGCATTTGTCTGCAGGGCTGCTGCGTGTCGGGAAAGTGCATTAGGCACTTTTTCGAGGATTGCACTCCGTCGCTGGTCGGGTCTGAAAGACCCTCCCGGCTGCTCCTCCGTGTTAAGGAATGTTTTCGGCAGTTCGAGGGAGGACTTCAGTCCGACTAGCTCGGTCAACGGTTCCGTTGACCGAGCGTAGCCACCACACAGCATTGGCTGTGTGATGGCCGAGGGGGAAAACGCCCCGCCCCGGCGGCAAAGCC
>JAFQIB010000059.1 GCA_017397765.1 Clostridia bacterium
AATGGTGGGAAGTTTGCCACCCCCTCTGGCCCTTGTGAGGTCGCGCTCTGCGCGACGAGCGTTGTCAGCGCTTGCGTTGATAACGCGAAGCCCACAGCAGGCTTTGTGCCTGTTGTGGGCCGGTATGCTTCTTTCTCGGGAGCGAGAAAGAAGATCTCTCACAAGTGACCTGCCACAAAGATACAAACATCTAACGATCATGCATCTCTATAAATCCCAGTTTATCAACATGTCAAAGGCTGATTTACCGGGCAGCTAAACACGCCCTCTTGCCCTTTGGGGTGAAGCTCACTGCGCCTGCTCTGTACCGGTGCAGTGCCTGGATCACAAAGGTTATGCCCACCCGTTGAACGGGCAGGCATAACCTTTCATGCATATTTCCAACGAATCATTCGACCGGATGCGCACAGGCAAGGCCCAGGGCCTTCACCAGGGCATGCGCCTGCGAATCCGGCTCGCACAGAACCAGCAGATTCGGACAGCCGGCAAAGGCGTCCGGTGCAATTGCTGCAGCCGCGGGCAGGATCACCTGCTTGAGCGCCTCATTGTCCGCAAAGGCAAGGCTGCCGATGCTCCGGATCGAATCGCCCAGGCAGATGCGCTCAGCGTCCACGTTCCGGAAGGCTTCCGCTTCCACTGTGGTGATCACAGCCAGGAGAGAGAGCGTATCAAAGTCCGCCGCCACCGTGATCTCCGTCGTCAGCACCAGGCCGTCCGCCGTCTCGCACAGGATGGTGGTCCGGCCCTCTGCCAGCGCCGTGATGACGCCGTCGGTCACTTCGGCAACCGCCGGATCGGAGGATCTCCAGGTGTACGCAGGCGTCCCGTCCTCCGCAGGCGCGATCACGTCCAGCTGCACCTTCTGACCGGCTGCAAGCGTCGCTGCACCGGCGGACAGGTTGGGCGCCGTCTGGCGTACCTTGACGGCAAGGGTCGCATTCACGCCGTTGGGCGCGGTGACCTGCAGGAGCACCTCGCCCCCCGCCAGCGCATGGGCTTCGTTGCCGAAGATGTAGAGGATCTCAGGATTGCTGCTGACCCAGACCAGGTCGCTGGTAAGCACCGCGTCCGCAGGCGTCAGCACTGCCGTCAGCTCAGTGACGGAGCCCTGCTCCAGCTCTGCGGGGCATTGGATCGTCAGCGCCGTCAGCTGCACCAGCGAGGGGTCCACAAAGGCGTAGCCCTGGCTCAGCGCATGGTTCCAGCCCTCGGTGCCCATGGTGCCGGTGATGGTCAGCTGGGAGGCGGGCACACCCAGGAAGGCATGCTCGTCAATGCTGGTCGTTTCCGCAGGAATAGTAATGTCCGTCAGGCTGGCGCAGTTGGCAAAGGCGTTGGGGCCGATGCGCTGCGTTTTTTCGCCAAGCACCACGTCCGTCAATCCGGAGCAGCCGGAGAAGGCCTGCTGCGGAATGCCGCTGATCTCCGTTTCTGCAAGCGAAACGGATGCGAGTGCATCGTTACCGCTGAAGGCATAGGCTTCCAGCGCCGTGACGGTTTCGGGAACGATGAAGGTATCGCCGCGCTTTGCCGGGGGATAGCGCAACAATTTGCTGCCGTCGTAGAGCACGCCGTCCTCGGCGGACAGTGTGCCGCCCTCCTCCACGGTGAAAGCCGCCAGGCGGCTGCAGCCGTTGAAGGCGCTGGCACTGACGCTGTCCATCGAGGCAGGCAGATGGATCGCTTCCAGCCCGGTGCAATCGCCAAAGGCTTCCTCGCCCAGGCTTTCGGCATGGGACATGGTCACGTCAGTCAGCTCAGCGCAGCCGGAGAAGGCGTAGTTGCCCACATCCTTCGCGCCGCCCAGCTCCACGCTTTCCAGCGCCGCGCCCGCAAAGGCGCTGTCGCCGATCGTTTCCATGGTTTCCGGCAGCGTGATGCTGCTCAGCTTTGCGTCGGCAAAGGCGCTGGGCGCGATTTCCGTCACCGGCCGGCCGTTGATGCTGTCCGGAATCGTCAGCTCCGCCTGATCGCCGGTATAGCCCGTGATGACGATGCCGTCTTCGTTTTCTTCAAAGGTGAAAGGCCATACGGTTGCCGTGCCTTCCCAGGCCGCATACAGCACCGTATCTGCCGCCGGAACGATGAAGCAGCCGTCCGTCAGCTCCGCCGCGATCGTCAGCTTCTTGTCGGTAAACCAGCCCAGGAAGGTGCAGCCCGTTTTGACCGGGACGGGGAGCTTCACCGCCGTTCCTCCGGAGACGGTCCGCTCGGCGATGCTGCCGCCGCCGTTGACCTCGAAGGTCAGCAGATAGACGCTGCTGCTGCACTCATAGCCGTTTTCCACGGCCCACTGCGCCGCATAGCTGCCCTCATCTGCCCGGACGACATTGCCGAAGGGATATGCCTCGGGGGCGTCGAGCGCCGTATCGGCGATCTCGATGACGCCGCTGCCGATCTGCACGGAGGATACCTTTCCGTGGGCGCCGGCCAGGAAGCTTTCGCCAATGGCCAGCACCGGCTGGTTGCCGATGCTTTCCGGCAGCACCAGCGCGCCGCCCTGACCATTATAGGCCGTCAGGCGCACGCCGGTGACCTCCTCGCCGTCCACGGTGAGGGTGACGGTTTCGTATTCATAAACCGGGGTCTTGGCGGTATAGAGGTTCAGTTCTTCCGCAGGCATGACCTCTCCCCGCTTCCAGGGCGTCGTCATGGCCTTGTCGGCGAACCAGGTGTACACCACGGTTCCGTCGGACTGCTCGCCGTAGAGGAAATCCTCCGGCAGCGGCGCGCCGGCCTCCAGTCCCAGCGTGGACACCTCCCTGCCATCCAGGAACAGGTGCAGCGGATACATGTTGTAGTTGACGGAGAACACGGGCATATCGCCGTCCTCCAGCAGGAAATAATCGCGCAGCACGCCGGTACGGACAGGGCCGTTGACCGCCATGTCGGAGATCCGGGGCAGCGCATCGCTGCCGATCTGCTTCAGGCCGTAGGCACTGAAGGTCGCCAGCTGCGTGCAGCCGGCAAACGCATTCGCCTCCAGCTTGGTCACGCTTTGAGGCAGCGCGGCGTTCTGCAGCCAGGCATGGCCGGCACAGGCGCCCTCGCCGATGGTATGCACCGTGGCGGGCAGCACCAGGGTCACCATGGGCTTGCGCTGGGGCAGGCTCACCAGCGTTCCCATATCGGCGGTATAGAGCATGCCGTTGACCGCCCTGTAGCGGGTATTGTCGGGGCCGGTGGTGATGCGGGTCAGGTTGGGCAGGGCTTCAAAGACCGCCGGGTCGATCTGCCCGAGCTGATCCGGCAGGTGCAGACCGGTCACCTGGGCTGCGTCGGCAAAGGCAGCGGGATCGATCGCCACCACGGGCTGACCGTTCACGCTGGTGGGCAGCCAGACCTCCGTATCCTCGGGGCTGGCCGGGACATACCGGGCCAGCATCAGGCCGCCCGTCGTCGGCAGGTACACAGAGCCTGCAGCCGGGGTCAGCTTGCCGTAGACGTTCACGTCAGCCATGCCCATCACCGTTTCCGCCGCCAGCGGCTGGGTGAGGGCCGTATCGGTGAACCAACCGCCGAAGCGCCAGCCCTTCACCTCCGGCTCCTCGGGCCAGGGGATCACATGCCCCTCGCCGACGGAGAACGTGCCGGCAGCCACCTGTACTCCGCCCTGCTGGGCAGTAAAATATGCCATATGCACGGGCACCATGCGGGCATAGAGCGTCAGCCCGAAGGAGGGCATGGTCTCCGGCGCCCAGGGGGCAGTGCATTCCGCATTGACGCACCAGCCATCGAAGGTTGTGCCGTCATGATCGGCAGGCACATGGGCCGCCAGCAGCGCTTCCAGGGACGCGCCGATGGCCGTCTCGCCGCTGTACAGCGTTTTCTCGCCGTCCATGAGCGTCAGCAGCACCTGCCCGTCGTCATAGGTGTAGGTCAGGCCCTTCGCCTGGGCAAAGGCGTCGATGACCTTGCTGTAGGCGGGGGAATGCAGGGTGGTCAGCGCGTCGCAGCCAGAGAAGACGTCGTCTGCGATGGTCTGGATGCCGCTCGGCAGGGTGATGGCAGAAAGCGAAGACGCGCCGGCAAAGGCTCTGCCTTCGATTCCCGTCAGGGTCGTCGGAAGGGAAACATCGCGCAGGCAGTCATATTCTTCCCTGAGATAGCCGCCGGTGAAGCAGCCCCAGCCGATGGTTTCTACCCCTTCGTTGACGATCAGGGTTTCAAGCTGCGGGTAGTCGCTGTTGCCCAGCTGCTCTCCGCCATCCAGTACAGACATATTCGGACCGCCGATGGACAGCGTTTTCAGGGCAGAGCAGCCGCCGATGATACGCTTGCCAAGGCTTTCCACGCTGGGCGGGAAATGCAGCTCCTCCAGGGCCGAACAGCTGTTGAAGGCATCATCTCCCACGGTTTTGAGCGAATGGCCCAGGTTGATGCGGGTCAGGGAGGTACAATTGCTGAAGGCTCTCTTGCCAATCCTTTCAAGCTCCAGCTCATCCGGGCAGTTCAATGTCAGACTGCTGCAGCCATCGAAAGCACTTTCGCCGATCGTCTTCAGCCCCGCAGGCAGCGTTACCGCTTGCAGGGATGTCGCGCCGTCAAAGGCTCTGCCGCCGATCTCCACCAGCGTAGAGGGGAGCGTGACATACTTCAGCGCATCATACTGCTCATTGACATATCCGCTGCTGAAGCAGCTCCAGCCAAGCGACTCCACACCCTCATTCAGGACGATCGTTTCCACCTGACCGTCCGGGATGGGGCCAAACCAGGTTGCGCCGTCAATATGCGGCGTATTGGGACCGCCGATCGTCAGGGATTTCAAGCCCGAGCAGTACCAGAGCATGTTCTTGCCGAAGCTTTCCACGCTGGACGGGAAATTCAGCGTTTCCAATGCTTTACAGTCGCGGAAGGCATAGTCTCCCACGGACTTGAGCGAATGCCCCAGATTGATGGCGGTCAGGGAGGTACAGCCGCTGAAGGCCCCTTCTCCGATGCTTTCCAGCGCCAGATCCGCCGGGCAGTTCAGCGTCAGGCTGGAGCAACCGTTGAAGGCGTGTTCACTGATCACCTTCAGCCCCGCCGGCAGCGTTACCGCTTGCAGGGATGTCGCGCCGGTAAAGGCTCTGCCGCCGATCTCCACCAAGGTGGAGGGGAGCGTAAGATATTTCAGCGCTACATACTGCTGATTGCCATATCCGCTGCTGAAGCAGCTCCAGCCAAGCGACTCCACGCCCTCGTTCAGGACGATCGTTTCGATCTGACCGTCCGGGATGGGGCCAAACCAGTTTTCCCCGTCAATATGCGGCGTATTGGGACCGCCGATCGTCAGGGATTTCAAGCCCGAGCAGTACCAGAGCATGTTCTTGCCGAAGCTTTCCACGCTGGACGGGAAATTCAGCGTTTCCAATGCTTTACAGTCGCGGAAAGCATAGTCTCCCACGAACTTGAGCGAATGCCCCAGATTGATGGCGGTCAGGGAAGAGCAGCCGTTGAAGGCCCCTTCTCCAATGCTTTCCAGCGCCAGATCCGCCGGGCAGTTCAGCGTCAGGCTGGGGCAGTAAGCGAAGGCCTGTTCTCCGATTGTCTTCAGCCCCGCCGGCAGCGTTACCGCTTGCAGGGATGTCGCGCCGGTGAAGGCTCTGCCGCCGATCTCCACCAAGGTGGAGGGGAGCGTGACATACTTCAGCGCTTCATACTGCTGATTGCCATATCCGCTGCTGAAGCAGCTCCAGCCAAGCGACTCCACGCCCTCGTTGAGGATCAGCGTCTCCAGCGGCGGGTTCTCCGTTGTGCCAAAGCTATCATAGCCCTCGATATGCGGCATGGCAGGGCCGCCGATCGAAAGCGTCTTCAGGCTCCGGCAATTTCCAAACACATTCCTGCCAAAGCTTTCCACCGTGGGCGGGAAGAGCAGCTCCTGTACGGAGGTGCAGTTTGCAAATGCACTGCTGCCCACCGTCTTCAGGGACGTGCCCATATCGACGCTGGTCATTTGGGGACAGTCCCTGAAGGCGCCCTCGCCGATCTCCAGCGTCTTGCTGCCCAGCTTCACCGTCTGCAGCTCGGCACAGGAAGCAAAGGCATGGGAGCCAATGCGCTCCACGCCCTCACCAATCACCACGCTCGTAAGCGCCGAGCAGTTGCGGAAGGCGTCTCTGCCGATGGCAAGCACAGAGTCGCCCATCGTGATCTTTTCCAGATGGGTACAGTCTTTGAAGGCGTAGTCATTGATCACGCCCATCTCAAAGGTCAGCTCCTTGAGCGTCTGGCAGTTCCGGGCGAAGCCGGAGCCAAGCATGCCCAGGTCATAAACGGTCAGCTTCTCCACCGCTGTGCCGGTCAGTGCGCCATCACCAACCGAGACCAGCGCTTCGGGCAGGTTGATGGTCGTCAGCTTGGGCTGGTCGGCGAAGGCGTTGTTGCCGATCTCCGTCACGCCCAGCTCCAGGTTCAGCGTCTTCAGGCTGGTGCCCTCGCCAATCCGCATGATGTTGCGGGTGATGGTGGCCGGCGCGCCGTCAAAGGTCAGGGTGGTCAGCGCTGTGCAGCCCTCGATGAAGGAATCGCCCACCTGTTTTGCGGAGCAGGGCACCGTCAGGGTCTTCAGGGCCGAGCAGTTAGAGAAGGCCCTGCTGCCGATGGCAGAAACACGGGTGCGCAGCTTCACGCTGGACAGGCTGGTGCAGTCGCTGAAGGCACAGGCGCCGATCTCCGCATTGATATCTGCCGCTGTCAGCCGGGCGCAGCCCATGAAGGCCTCGTCGCCGATGCTGGCAACGCTGCCGGGGATGGCAATGCCCTTCAGGGAAGCCGCATTGCGAGCAAAGCCGTTGGGCAGCGCCGTCAGACCGCTGCAGGCGGAAATATCCAGATGCACCAGATTGGGGCAATCGGCAAAGGCATTGCTGCCGATCGTCGTCACCGTGGCGGGCACCTTGACGGAACGCAGCGTTTCCAAGCCCTTGAAGGCGCTGTCGGCGATTTCCGTCACAGGCACACCGTCGATATAGGCAGGGATGACCAGTGCGTCCGGCTTTTCCGTCCACTCATACGTGTTGCCGTCTTCATCCTCAGCCGTGTGTCTTTCAATGAAGCCGCGGATCGTTACATGATCCGAATACGTTGAATAGTGATAATACTCCCTGGCAGACTGAACCTTCGCGTCAGAGGGCGTACCGAGAATTTCGCCCAGGATGGAGGGATCCTTCAGGATCTCAAAGATTCGCTCCAGGCCCGTGTAGGTCATCTTCAGCGTCAAAGTGCTGCCGATCTGTTCGTCCGCCTCGAAGGGGAAGGATATGATGGTTTTTGAAAGCGGACCGTCCCAGGCATACCATGCGTAGTTGGCAACGGCAACCTTGGGGTCCCACCGGACGGGGAAAGCCGGAATATCCGGATGATCCTGCGGCACGGTGATAAAGTGGCCGGTGACAAGCTCGCCGAGATCCTTGCCGTAGCTGTCGCGGAACCTGATGGTCAGGTCGTTGTCCCGGATGGCAAGATAGGTGTGGTCCTCCTGATCGTTCTTCGCTTCAAAATCCTCCCTGGCCGTCCGTTCCTCCAGAGGGCTCAGGTCCTCCGGGCCCTCGACCTCCATCAGCGCAATGAGATGCTCTTCCTCCGCCAGCTCCAGATCCATTGCAGTGAGGGTATCAAACATGCCCAGCATATACACCGCATCGGAGCCGTCCTTCTTTTTCAGCACCTCTCCGTCATAGCCCACGATCTGGACAATGCTGATCTCTTCCGCACGCCCATAGATGCGGTCGCCGCTTTCCAGGTCAACCGTATGCCAGGCATCGATCTTCTGGGTCAGCGCTTCATCCTGATACCAGTCCCTGACACGGACATGGGCGTCCTTCAGATTCAGCTCAGGCGCCGTCATCAGCACTGACCGCCCATAGAGGGGCACTGAGCCCATGGGCGCGGTCTTGGAGAGCTCCGGCACCATCAGCTGCACAGAATCCGACAGGGTGCAGCGGTCTGCATCGTGCAGGATATCCTTTGCATCCTTGGGCACATAGCTCATGCTGCCGTTGAGCGGCACAAATTTGAACGGCATAAAATGATAATGCGTATTCAGGATCGGCTTTTCCAGCAAAGTCACCTGCGCAGAACCAAGCTGCACCCATTCGCCAATGCCTGCCGACACCTTGAACTCAACAATAAAGCTCACCTGAAGGGTGATACAATCGAGCATATTCAGCGGCGCAACGGATTCCTTATGCTGGATGACTGCCTGGAACAGCTCTTCCGGCGATTTGCTGTCATCCAGCTCAAACTCCAGCTTTGCCGAAGCAGAGGCGGAAAGCTTCAGACCGGCAAAGGCGCTCAGCGTGATGAGATCCAGCTTGCCCAGTTCCATTTTCAGGCTCAGGGAAAAACCGATTTTCGCCTCTGCCGTCGCCTTGATTTCCAGGCTCGGTGATTTCTTGTCCTTGGACGCAGACACCAGCTTTTTGGTACTGCCGTTGTAGGTATGCGTCGTTTCCGTGACAAACTTGCCCGTGATTTCCACAGAGCCGGTAAACTCAATGTTGAAATCAATGTTCAGCGTAAAGTTGAGGATACCGCCCACTGTATAGAGCTTGACACTGGCAAGGGACTTGTCAGCCTCCATTTTTTTCTTGCCGGTCTGGTTCCATTTTGTGTCTTTTTTCAGCTCCTCCAGCAGCTCTGCTGCGCTCTTGCCGTCATATGTCGGCTCATCAAAGACGCTGGTGCTGGATTCTATCTTGCCGCCAACAGTAAAGGTTTCCGTCGTTTTGATGGAAAAGGTATCGACATTAAAGTCCGAAAAGGAGGCAGACACAGAAGAAGAAGTATCATAGCCCAAATCAAAAGAGAGCTCTGCCCCGTTTTTCAGCTTGAACTCCGGCTTGAAGTGGAGGCCCTTGCTGATGCCGGCGCTGCCGCTGCTGTCGCGGGACTGGGTGATCATCATCTGCACGCCCTCTGCCGGCACCACCGTATCCCAGTCGATCACCGCAGGCGCGTCCACCAGCTCAAAGCTGTTGAACACCATCGGCACCTCCGGCGTGTCGCAGTGCACGTCAACAAAGCCGTCCGCCCGCGGGGCGACGGATACGACCCTGTAGTAGGAGATGGCATACATGTTGGCCGGGTCCAGCAGGAAGAACAAACTGCCCGGCTGCAGGCGATGGGCTTCCAGCGCCCGCAGCGTCACCAGATTCTCGCTGTGCCGCGTAAAATGGGCCGTGCTCACGTCTGCCAGATCCACCACGCCGGGCTGGAAATCCCATTCCGACAGGTTCCGGAAGGCATACCGGTTCTCCACCGCCCACTTCTGGGCATAGGAGCCGTGATAGCCGCAGAGCGTCACGCCCCGGGGGAAGGCGCCGGACGCAGCATAATACACGTTGCCGGTGACAGTCACCTCCAGCAGCGCGTCATGGCCGCTGAAAACGCCCTCCAGCAGCGCAACCACGTCGCAGCCCTCCAGGACGGCAGGGATGCGCACCGCAGCACGGCCCTGATCCCGGTGTCCGGTAATCACGGCCATCCCGCGCTCCGGCAGCAGGATATACTGCCACTCGCCGTCATCCCTCGGGCTTTCCCTGTCCAGACGAGCCCGGGCCTCCCCGGCAATCGCCTCAAAGGAGAGGGCCGTGCTTTCCACCAGGGCCTCCGCCGCCTTGCTCTGCACCTGGATCGCGGCCTCCGCAAGGGCCGTCGTATCCATGGCAAGCGGCAGCACGCCGCCCATCAGGCAGAGGGTCAACACCAGTGCGATCATGCGTCTCATTTCAGGGTTCCTTCTTTCTCAAAGGTGTAAAACCGCTGTCATATATTCAGGTAATAACTGCTGTCATGTATTATAATTGAAACAGCAGAAAATCGTCAATAGAGGCGCAAGCATCGCAGCACCAAAAGAGAAAGAGCACCCGGCCTGCTTCACCGGGTGCTCCTGCTGTTTTCTGAGAAAAACGCGCCATTAAGCTCAGCTCTCCTGCAGCGCCACCTCCGCCTTGAGGAGCGCTGCCGGGCTGTCCGCCGCAGCCACACCGGGGCGGAGGCACCGGGCGATCAGCGCCTGGGCGCCCTGCCCGGGCAAAGCGCCTGCAGGCAGGTGCTTCGCGCTGTCAAAGGTCTCGCCTGCCGCCGGACGGAGGATGATCAGCCCCAGCCGCAGCAGGGCCTGCTCCAGCTGGTTCAGCCGGTCGCTGAGCTGGCTGCGGAGCTGGGTGAGCCCATCCATCAGTGCAGGAGCGGCTCCTGCGCACTGGGCGTCCAGGATCAGCTGCGGCAGCGTCTGCGCCCACAGGTCGTGCAGCGACGCATAGGAGAGCGCCAGCAGCCGGCATTCGCTCCGATCCAGCCCGCTTTGCCAGGCGGTGAGCTTTCCCTCCAGCAGGCCGGTCAGCTGTTGCAGATCCCGGGCCATCTCCTGCCGGACGGCAGCATAGTCCTGGGCAGCCTGCGCCCGGATGGCCGCCGTCTCCTGGCGGGCAGCCTCCTCGCGGGCCTGACCGTCAGCCAGTTCCTGGGCCAGCTGTGTCCGGTAGGCGGCGCGGGCGGCCTCCCGCTGCGCCTCGTAGCTCTGGCGCAGCGCTTCCTCCTCCTGCAGCCGCCTCGCCTCAATGGCATAGCGCACCTGCTCGGTGATGACGCCCTCCTCCAGCAGCCGAAGCCGCTGCTGCAGCTCGTCCCGCTCGGCCTGCAGCGCCCGACAGCGCTCATCCAGGAGCTTGTTCAGGGTATGCACCTGCTCGATCTCCCGCTGGGCTGCGTCATCCGCCTGGGGGATGACGGTATCATCCCGGGCGTCCACCAGCTGACGGCTGACGGCGCGCAGCTGCTTGAATTTCTCTGTCATATCCCGGGTGACAGGCATCAGGAAGGCACCCGGCCTTTCCAGCGCTGCCCACCTGGCCTTTTCTCCCCGCAGATGCAGATGGGGCACGAACTCGGAGGCGTCCCGCATCTCCCGGCCCAGCACGATCATGCTGTGGCATTCCATCAGCACGGCATAATCCGCCACATAGATTTTTTCCCTGTCGCCGCCGCGGATCTCCAGCAGCGTCTGCTCCAGAAAATCGCTGAAGCCCTGCTGCATCAGCTCCCGGTGCAGCGCATCCCGCAGCGCGGTATAATACTGCTGCCGGGGGAGGGGCTCACCCTGCTCCCGGTCGATCAGGTCCTGCTCATATATCTCCAGCGCCTTCATACGGTCCGCCTCCTCCTGGATATCGGTTCCTGTTGATTTTCAGTATAGCATGAAGACCGGGGCTTGGCAAGGCGGGCCGGCAAGCTGATGCCTTTGCTTTCATCCTGTAAAATCTGCCGGTGACGGCTTCCCATTTGACAAAATCCGTGGTATGATAGACATGTGAACCCATGAAAGGAGCTGTCCGGATGAAAAGCATCGTGCGAATCATCGCCTTTATGCTGCTGCTGACCCTCTTGTGTCCCACCGCGCTGGCGAAAGCCCCCGACCCCACGCCGCTCAGAGATATTCCCACTACCCAGGTGGCGCCTCCGCCGGAGATCCAGAAGGTGCTGGATATCGCCTATGCCGAGTGGCAGGAGACGGACGGAAAGAATCTGACGGATAAGAACAAATTCACCGAATGGCGCGGCAAGGGCTATTCCTTCCAGTGGTGCGGCGGCTATGTGACCTGGTGCATGCTGGAAGCCGGCATCCCCATGATGAATCTGGGCGAGTTCCAGTCTGCGTCAAAGAAGTCGGAAGACCGGCTTGTGCTGCAGGAGGGCCTGTATCACTGCGAGGAAGCCCTGCCCAGCAAGATTCTCAGCGGCTATCAGTACATGGAGCGAGTCACTGCCGTGCCCCAGAAGGGCTTCATCATCGTATACGGCACCAGCTGGAATGAAACCGTTCATACCGCCCTTGTTTTTGACGTGGAAGAGCTGGGCGACGGCAAATTCCGCATCACCACCCTGGAGGGCAATGTCAAAAACGGCAAAACCAGCAATTCCATCACCATGTACGTCCGTGATTATGATATGAACGCCGAGGTGAATGTCAACGCGGCAAAGTCCTCCAACCTGTCCGCTGTGCCTGAAGACGAGCGCACGGTGGAGGGCGCGGAGTACATCCTCATGGAAGGTCCGCCCACCAACGGCTACAAGTCCCAGCGGTATTATGTGTACTGCTTCCTGATGCCCTGGGTGCCGGGTGATCCGGCGCTGTCCACGCCGCTGCCGACCGCCACGCCGACCCCCACCCCCGAACCCACGCCCGAACCTACGCCGGCCCCCACGGCAGCGACCGTGCCCGTGCAGGCGGAGGAGGATTCCGTGATTACCGCGCTGGTGGCGCTGACACCGCCCGCGGCGGATGCGCCGGCTGCTGAGGCTGTGCCTGAGTCAGAACCCACCGCAGAGCCCGCGCCGGAGGCTGCGTCCTTTGCCTGCTCCGGCAAGGACGGCAATTGCCGCTACGGCACGCTGGGCGCCGATGATCCCTTCTGCCGCTTCTGCGACTGGAATGACAACGGCGTAGAGGACAGCAAGGAATAAAACCGAACAAGCAAGACCGCCGCTGCAGCCTGATGTGCAGCGGCGGTTTGTTGCTGATGGGGCCGGAGGATTCCGGCTGACGTTGCACAGGAGCGTCGAGTGAGGCGGGTTCCTTTGCGGCTGGGCGAACTGTTTGAGGGGCTCTCCGTCAGGAGAGCCCCTCAAAGGCGTTATGTTGGTTTTTGCGCTGCGGCGCGGGGCCTTCGGCGACCAGGGCCTCCGCGGCCCTGGACCTGCGCAAGGGGCGTCGCCCCTTGACCCTTTATTTCGCGTTGCGGGCGGCGCGCTCCTTGGCATAGATCGCCATGGCGCACTCCAGGCGCTTCCGCTCCATCTGGCATTCCATATCATAGGGCTGGCTGATATCCCCATGGAAGGCATGGGCATTGGCCGCGCAGCCGCCGGAGCAGTAGAACCTCGCCCAGCAGTCGCGGCACTTTTCCTTGGTCAGCACGGTGTTGTTGGCAAACTTCGCCTGGATCTCCCGGTCAAAGGTGCCGTCCAGCACGCTGCCCATGCGGAAGCCATCACGGCCTACAAACTGATGGCAAGGGTAGATGTCGCCGTCAGGGGTGACAGCGATGTACTCATTGCCCGCGCCGCAGCCGGTCAGACGCTTGCGCAGGCAGGGGCCGCCCTCCAGGTCCACCATGAAGTGGAAGAAGTTGAACCACTTGCCGTTGGCGCGGCGGTCGATGTAGATCTGGGCCAGCCGCTCGTATTCATCGCGGATCTGCGGCAGATCCTCTTCCTTCAGCGCGTACTCACAGTCCGGATCGGTCACCACGGGCTCGATGGACAGCTGCTCGAAGCCCTCGTCTGCCAGGAAGAGCACGTCGTTGCCAAAGTCCTTGTTGTAGCCGGTGAAAGTACCGCGGACGTAGTACTCCCCGTCGCCGCGGCGCTTGGCAAATTCCTTGGCCTTTTCGGCGATGAGGTGATAGCTGCCCTTGCCGTTGGCCGTGGGGCGCATGCGGTCATGCACCTCGGGACGGCCGTCCATGGAGATGACCACGTTGGACATTTCCCTGTTCAGGAAGTCGATGATCTCATCGTTCATCAGCACGCAGTTGGTGGTGGTGGTGAACTTGAACTTCTTGTTCTTCTCCTTCTCGATGGAGCGGCCGTAGGCGACCAGCTTTTTGATCACCTCGAAGTTCATCAGCGGCTCGCCGCCGAAGAAGTCCACCTCCAGGTTGATGCGCTTGCCGGAGTGCTCCACCAGCCAGTCCAGCGCGGCCTTGCCCACCTCATAGGGCAGGAGCTTGCGCTCGCCCATGCAGAAGTCGCCCGTGGCGGCAAAGCAGTATTTGCAGCGCAGGTTGCAGTCGTGCGCCACATGCAGGCACATGGACTTGATCGTGCCCGGATCGCGGATCTGCTTGACGTCGTCATAATTATCCGGCGCATTCAGTGCGCCGATCTCCTCCAGCTGATGCAGCTCGGTGATGACCTCGTCCAGCTCGTCCTCGCTGTATTTATCCTTCAGCGCGGCCTTGATCTCCTCCGGCTGATGGTTGTTCCACTTTTCCAGCACGTCATAGGCCAGCTCATCGATGGCATGCACCGCGCCGCTGCCCACGTCCAGCAGCATCGGCTGGCCCACGGCTTTGAAGGTATGGATCATAGCAGTTTCCTCCTGAATCGGATTCGCTAAAATGCTGACAGCATTTTTGCGAGGAATGTTTTCCACAGAGCGGAAAACGGCATGTGATCATGCACATACGGCAGATCATATATGGGATGCTGCAGGAAATGGTTCGCAGCCTCTTACACATCAAAAAAGGGCAGCGCAGCTGCTCCGCCCTTTTCTCGGGGTGCGTGACCGATTACTTCTTGCCGAAGTTGCGGTTCAGCTTGCCCTCGTTGCCCGCCAGCACGTCGCTGTTCTCCTTGTTGGCGCAGCTCTGGTTGGCCACAGTGCAGCTGGTCTTGCAGGCAGACTGGCAGGAGGCCTGGCACTCGCCGCAGCCGCCGTGCACCAGGGAGTTCTGCAGGCAGGGCTTCTGGATGGTATCGATATGCTTCATAAGAATCATCCTCCATGGTTTATTGGGGTCAAATGACATTATACACGATATTTTCCGTCAATGCAATCATTTTGGCAAAAAATCAGCGCAGATGGATGAAAAACCTACAGGTTGCTAAGGATCATGCCCACAATACCGCCGCCGGCCACGCCCATACTCAGGTCTGCCAGATAGGCGCTCAGGGGCGCGCTCTGCCCCGAAAGCAGGGCATATGCTCCCACGCCCACGGCCATGTAAAGCAGCCCCACCAGCGCGCCGCGCAGCAATCCGCCCTCGCAGCCCCGGCCAACGCAGACGTACACCCCTGCACAGATGGCCCCCAGCTTCAGCACCTGATTGACGATGCGGACCGTTGCTTCGGCAGGCCGGAGCCACTGCATCAGCAATGCAAAGATCGCTACGCCGGCGATGGTCACAAGCAGCGCCATTCCCAGCCCCTTCAGGATTCGCATCCATCCGCCCCTACCGCAGCGGGTACGGCTGCCGGTTTTTCTGCGGCGAGTTGCCGTTGCTGTCATCCTCATCCCTCCTTCTCTCTGGCAAAAGCTATGCGCAGGGCCGCTGCGATATGCCAGGCGCATCATTGCACAGGCTGAAGGGCCTTGGCTGCTGCGCAAAATGCCCGGCAAATTGGGATTGGGCGGGGAGCGCAAGCATGCCGCTAACGGCCTCATCCGTCACGGCTTACGCCGTGCCACCTTCCCCAGAGGGGAAGGTTATGATGCCGCTGTTTCTTGGCTTCTCTTTGTGGAGAGACTGTCGCAGCAGCAATTGATGGTGTAGAAGTACGTAAGCTCGGTTACCGGCAAATTGGGATTTAGCAGGGAAAATGCGTTTTCTTTATGCCTGTAGTGTATAGCAGCCCGCACATTCTCCCTCAGTCTTCGCTCACGGATGTTCCATCCGCTCACGAATCCAGCTCCCTCGAGAGGGAGCCTTTGGCCGTTTCCCTTGTTACAATAGGAAACAAGCAGCAGAGAAGCCCGTTGTTCAGGTAGCGTCGCGAGACCGTTCAGGCGAGCGGCGCACCAACAAACAAAGGAAAAGTCAAGAAATGCTACGCCCCCGCGAGGCCCATGCGGGGAGTACAACTCCACCTAAAGACTACTATGTGGGGGCGGGGGGAGTCCAGAGGGGGTGGCAATCAATGGTGGGA
>JAFQIB010000007.1 GCA_017397765.1 Clostridia bacterium
AGCGCTCTTCTATGGTAAGATGATGGTAGTTCATACAGTTCTCCTTTCGGTATTCTGGTGTGTGGTAACTCTATTATACCAGAGATCTGTATGAACTTCTTTTATTTCCTATTGTGTTGCACTTGATAGTATAATTCACCGCGACTTCAAAACCTTCCCCCTCGGGGGAAGGTGGCACGGCGTAAGCCGTGACGGATGAGGCCGTTAGCGGCAATCCTCCATCTCCCCGCCAAATCCCAATTTATCGAAGACTGATCCGCCCTTTTTCTCCCCCAACAATTGCTGCCATGACAGTTTCTCCACAAAGAGAAGCCAGGAAACGGCGACTTCAAAACCTTCCCCCTCGGGGGCAGGTGGCACGGCGCAAGCCGTGACGGATGAGGCCGTTAGCGGCAGGCACGATCGCCCCCACAAATCCCAATTTATCAAGCAACTGAGCATCCAAATACCAGAAGCTCAGTTGCCTGCCAGTGCAGCGATTGGCCTTAAGCCGCCCGGTCAATCGCACCAGAAAACCGCCGGCCTGCAGTCCTCCTGCACGCCGGCGGTTTCCCTTTCCGTATTTACGCTTGGGCTTATTGCTTCGCCGCCTCCAACAGCGCGCGCTTGCAGTCCCACAGCTTCCGGGACAGATCCACATAGTAGGTATGGGGGTTCTCAAAGCGCTTGACCTCGTCCCAGAGGGTACCGACCTGCTGACGGCAATAACTGCGGATCTCCCGCAGAGTCGGCAGCTCATACACCAGCTCGCCCTGCAGGAACACAGGCACCTGCAGCTCCCGGACGGTGAAATTCGTCAGCTCCTTGGTCTTCCAGGTGGCAACGGGATCAAAGATGGTATGGGGCTGGTTCTCATCGATGACCTCGTCCCGCAGCGTCAGCTCGTCCGCAATGGCCTTGCCGCTCTCCCGGTCGTAGAGACGGTACAGACGCTTGAAATGGGGATTGGTGATCTTCGCCACATTCTCGGACACCTTGATGCGGGGCACGACCGTACCGTCCGCTTCCTCCACCGCCACCAGCTTGTATACGCCGCCGAACACCGGCGTGGATTTGCTGGTGATCAGCCTTTCGCCCACGCCGAAGGTATCCACCTGTGCGCCCTGCATCATCAGGTCGCGGATGAGGTATTCATCCAGGGAGTTGGACGCGGTGATCCGGCAGTTGGGCAGCCCGGCCTCATCCAGCATCCGGCGGGCCTTCTTGGACAGGTAGGAGATATCGCCGGAATCCAGGCGGATGGCGCAGTTGGTGATCCCCTGGGGCAGCAGCACCTCCTTGAAGGCGCGGATGGCGTTGGGGATGCCGGATTTCAGGGTATTATAGGTATCCACCAGCAGGGTGGCGTTGTGGGGATACAGCTCGCAGTAGGTGCGGAAGGCCTCATATTCCGAGTCGAACATCTGCACCCAGGCATGGGCCATGGTGCCGCCGGCAGGCACGCCGTACATTTCGTCCGTCAGCGTGCAGGCCGTGCCGTTCACGCCGCCGATATAGGCCGCACGCGCGCCGATGACCGCACCATCCGCGCCCTGGGCCCGGCGGGAGCCGAACTCCAGCACCGTGCGCCCCTGGCTGGCCCGGACGATGCGGTTTGCCTTGGTGGCGATGAGGGACTGATGATTGATGGCCAGCAGCACATAGGTCTCGATCAGCTGCGCCTCGATGGCGGGGGCCCTGACCGTC
The DNA here is from genome assembly GCA_017397765.1 of Clostridia bacterium. Taxonomy (GTDB): domain Bacteria; phylum Bacillota; class Clostridia; order Christensenellales; family Aristaeellaceae; genus UBA11524. The sequence goes on from JAFQIB010000007.1 coordinate 1,687, forward strand.
AGGATGGGCTCGTTGGGGAAAACCGGCGTGCCCTCCGGGACGGCATAGATATCACCTGTGAACCGGAAGGTACGCAGATAGTCCAGGAAGCCCTCGCCAAAGCAATTCTTGCTCCGCAGATAGGCAATGTCCTCCGCCGTGAAGTGCAGCTGCCGGATGTATTCCACAATCTGCTCCAGGCCCGCCGCAATGGCAAAGCCGCCGCCGTCGGGCACACTGCGGTAAAACACGTCGAAGATCACATGCTTCTTGTAAAACCCGTTGAGGAAATACCCATTGCTCATCGTCAGCTCATAGAAATCACAGAGCATGGAAAGGTTCCGTTCTGCCATAGCCATATTCGATCCTCCGCTGATTGATTGCTGTCTGGAATATCGTTCAGATGATCTCCACCTGGAAGGAGGCCATCACGTCCAGCGCCTTCTGATGCAGCGCCGGATCATTGGAGGCGCACAGGGCCGCATTGACGCGCACATCCGCCTCCGGGAGCGCCGTCTTGGCCAGCACTGCATTGGAAATCACGCAGATGTTCGTCACCACGCCGCACAGCTCGATGGCTTCATAGCCCTTTCCCTGCAAATGGGCAAAGAGCGCTTTGGCGCCGAAGGTCTCCTTGCAGAAGACCGCGTCCTCCGCCCGGCGTTCCTTCGCCGTTTCGCCGTACAGGCCGTGTCCCGCCGTGCCCAGCAGGCAGTGGGGCACGGGCAGGTATTTTCCCTCCCGGGTGGACAGATAATCCGCCGCATGGGTGTCCAGGGTGAATATGACGTCCTCTCCCGCTTCCCGCGCCCGGCGGATGCGGGTAGCGATCCCCTGATCCAGCGCAGCAGCCGCCGCATTACCCAGGCTGCCGGACACAAAATCCACCTGATAATCCACTACGATCAGACATTTCTTCATCTCGCAGCACCTCCGCCATTTCCTTATTTCCGGATTTATTATACATGACCCTTCTGACTTCGTAAAGGCTTGTGAATCAATTAACAAACATTGTGAGAAAAATGTTCTTGTTAGCCTTTGTAAACGCATTGAAATCCAGCAGGAACTATGATACAATGCAATCGACGCCATCGTTTTTCTGCAAGGCGATGTCTGCGCAAGTCCGAAAACGTTTTAGAAACATCATAACAGAACCACGCAAAGGAGGAAATGACCATGCAGTATGGCTATTTCAACGACGCAGCACGGGAATACGTGATCACGGACCCCCGTACGCCCATGGCCTGGGCGAACTACCTGGGCAGCCCTGAGTACGGCGCTATCGTGACCCAGAATGCCGGCGGCTATTCCTTCGTCAAGTCCGGCGCCAACGGCCGTATCCTGCGCTACACCTTCAACCAGTTCGACGAGCCCGGCCGCTATGTCTACCTGCGGGACGACGAGAACGGCGACTACTGGTCTGCCTCCTGGCGTCCGGTGGAAAAGCCCCTGGATCAGTACAAGACCATCACCCGCCACGGCACCTCCTACACGGAGATCGAGAGCGAGTATGCGGGCATCAAGTCCCAGGTGCTGTACTATGTGCCCATGAACGCCACCCATGAGGTCTGGCGCGTGAAGGTCACCAACAATTCTGACAAGGTGCGCACCATCTCCGCCATGTCCTACTGCGAGCTGACCACCGAGAGCAACTACGAGCAGGATCTGGTCAACCTCCAGTATACCCAGTTCATCACCAATACCACCTTCGAGGGCGACTGCATCGTGCAGCACATCAACCAGTTCTGCGGCGTGAACGAAAAGGGCGAGAACTGGCGTGAGCGCGTGTTTGCCCTGGCCGGTGCACCCGTGAAGAGCTACTGCGGCCGCCGCGAGAAGTTCGTGGGCGTGAACCGCTTCCGTAATCCCCAGGCTGTCGAGAACGGCGATCTGGGCAATATCCTCAACTTCAACGGCAACCCCTGCGGCGCGCTGCATACCCAGCTGGTGCTGCAGCCCGGCGAGAGCAAGACCATCGCCTTCCTTCTCATGCAGAAGGCGCCCTCCCTGGCCCGCCCGATCATCGACCGCTATGCCGACACCGAGAACGTGGTCAACGCCGAGCTGGCTGAGCTGATCAAGTACTGGCACGGCAAGCTGTCCGGCCTGATGGTCAACACCCCCGACGCCAACTTCAACACCATGATCAACACCTGGAACGCCTTCCAGTGCTTCACCACCTTCGTGTGGAGCCGCGCGGCGTCCCTGATCTACTGCGGCCAGCGCAACGGCCTGGGCTACCGCGACACCGTGCAGGATATCCAGGGCATCATCCACCTCGATCCCGAGATGGCCAAGGAGCGTCTGGTGTTCATGCTCAGCGCCCAGGTGCATCACGGCGGCGGCCTGCCCCTGGTGAAGTTCGACCACAATGCAGGCCACGAGGACAAGCCCGAGGACGAGAGCTATGTCCGCTCCACCGGCCATCCTCACTACCGCGCCGACGACGCGCTGTGGCTCTTCCCCACCGTGTACAAGTACGTCGCCGAGACCGGCAACAAGGATTTCCTGAATGAAGTCATCCCCTACGCCGACTTCGACGAGGGCACCGTGCTGGACCACCTCAAGCGCGCCATTGACTTCTCCATGAACCATCTGGGTGCCCACGGCATGCCCGCCGGCCTGCACGCCGACTGGAATGACTGCCTGCGCCTGGGCGCTGCGGGCGAATCCTCCTTCGTCGCCATGCAGCTGTACTACGCCACCCGCGTGCTGGACGAGCTGATGCCCGATACCGCCGAAAACGCCGAGTACCGCAAGTACCTGCGCGAGAAGGGCGAGGAGCAGAAGAAGCTGATCAACGAGCACTTCTGGGAGGACGACCGCTTCCGCCGCGGCTACTCCGAGGAAGGCTTCATCATCGGCTCCAAGAACGATCCCGAAGCGGCGATGTGGATGAACCCCCAGTGCTGGGGCGTCATCTCCCGCCTGTCCACCCCCGAGCAGGCCGAAGCCTCCATGCAGACCGTCTATGAAAAGCTCAACACCCCCTGGGGCATTGAGGTCATGGGCCCCTGCTACAAGGAGCACTACTTCGACGGCGCGCTGATGAAGCTGTTCAACCCCACCACCAAGGAGAACGGCGGCATCTTCTGCCAGCCCCAGGGCTGGGCGATCCTGGCCGAATCCCTGCTGGGCCACGGCGGCCGCGCGTTTGAGTACTTCACCGAGTCCTGCCCCGCGGCCTACAACGACCGTGCCGAGCTGCGCGAGGTGGAGCCCTACGTCCACAGCCAGTTCATCGAGGGCCATGAGTCTCCCCAGCCCGGCCGTGCCCATGTGCATTGGCTGACCGGCACCGCCTCCACCGTCATGGTGGGCTGCGTCGAGGGCATCCTGGGCCTGCGTCCCACCCCCGAAGGCCTGGTGGTCTTCCCCGCTATCCCCGCCGAGTGGGACGGCTTCACCATGGACAAGACTTTCCGCGGCAAGCGCCTCCACATCACCGTGGACAACGCCGCCCATAAGGAAGGCAACCCCTCCAAGGTGCTGGTGAACGGCAAGGAAGTCTGCGGCGTGCTGACCGACGACGTCCTGACCGACGGCTGCCAGATCACCGTGGTGATGTAATCGAATCAGCCGGGTCGGAGTATATCCGGCCCGGCTTTTCCGTGGAGGGCACCATCATGATCGATCCCAACCTCCTGCACATCGTCAACTACTGCCATCCCAGCTGTACACCCCTGCAAAACATCATGTGGCTGTCGGCAGACGACGCCTATATGCTCGCCCGCCAGCTTGCACAAGCCAATGCCGGCGCCACCGCTTTTTGGCGCTTTGCAGATTTTGAGAATTACTATCCTCGCCGCATGGAGACTGATCGGCTGCTGTATGATGCCTTTATCCAGCTCGGCGGCAAGCCTGAGGTGGAGCATCCCCTTTCCTTCGTGCTGCAAGGCAGCGACTATCTGCACAGTTGGTTTGACCATGGCACAGTCACTACGCTGCCCCTCAAAAGCATACCTGATGAGGTGATCAGCTTCACCCGCGGCGACAGCATGTCCGCGCCCCGCCCCGATGGCGTCCTCCCTGTCTTCACCAAGGAAATGCTGCTGCGACAAGCGGCCGAATACCAAGGAACGCTTGATGATTTCATGCAGGAGATCGCTGATACCTGTCACTATATCGAGGTACAGGTATGGCGCAAGCTCTCAACAGATTAAGGAACCTGTAAATGTCCGACTACCTTCATCGCGAAAACACCCCCGTCCTGGATACGCTGCGCCTCCTGCTGCGCCCGCTGGTTCCTTCCGTCGCGCCCGACCTGGCCGAGTGGCTGAGCCTGGACGAGGTCTGCACCTGCCGGGAACGCAAGTCCTCCGCTGACATACGCAACACCGGCTCCAACCGGGTGCTGGAGAAGTGCGGCTTCCGCCGGAAGGATACAGCGCGGCAGGGCAAGATGGTCTCCGTGCACTGCAACTGCCACCTCTACGAGCTGCCGAAAAGCGGCCTGGCGCAATAACCGCCATTTTTCAGGAGTCTCTCCGCATGGCGGGAGAACTGTCAAGGAACAAGTTATCCAGCAACAAGAAAAGACGTGCATCCGGTGATATGCCGGATGCACGTTTACTTATATGTACCTGTATAAACGCAATGCACTGGTACAGTGCGTATAATTGCGCCCTCCTGAAATGATGGGAAAGAAGAGTTACGTCTGCTCGGCAAATTGGAATTGGTTTAATTCTTGCTTAGCACTTTTTTCTGCCAGGACTTTTTTTCGCATTGAGGGCAATGCATATATCTTGTTCTGCCCATGTGCGGAGCCATAGCAACGGCTTTATATGTCGGTACATATCGGTGTCCGCATTCTTTGCATGTATAATATCCTGCCACTTGCTCCATCCGCAGTGCATAGAAGCAGCCCGCTAAGAACAAAACAAATCCAAATACAATGAGAGTAATTCTTAGTCCATTTGACATTTGCACAAAAGCGGCAACAAATATCAAAGCAAAAAGAAC
>JAFQIB010000060.1 GCA_017397765.1 Clostridia bacterium
AGCGTCATGCATATGTCGGCGGTCAGAGTGGTCTTGCCGTGGTCAACGTGACCGATGGTACCGAGGTTAACGTGGGGCTTTTTGCGCTCGTAGCGTTCCTTAGCCATGGGTAACTCCTCCTTTTAATACCAGTGCGCCTGAGTTTTGGCACACCCTCGTAAAACTGCGGAAAGCCGGTGCTGCAGTTGCCTGCATTCCCGGATTCCACTGCTTTCCGGTTGGTTGATGCGGTGTTGGAGCGGGCGATGGGAATCGAACCCACAAGGCCAGCTTGGGAAGCTGGAGTTTTGCCACTAAACTACGCCCGCACGTCCCGCATCAAGCCTGACCAGACTTGTAGACGGTATATATTATAGCCAAATCCGCCCATTCCGTCAAGGGGTTGTCCTTTTTTTGTACGGATTTCGGGAGGGATTTTTTCATTGCTGCTCCCCCTCTATCCTATTCACACCGGCGCTTCGTTATTCCTTTGCGCAGCGCCATACGCAGATCGGCCCGCAGCCGTCCTCCGCACGGGCGCTTTACCGTCCCTTCCCGCCCCGGATACCGGCTGCCAGATACGCCTCGATACTGCTTGTCTGCTCCTCAAGGGGCCTGTCCGGATCTGCCAGGATCGCCTTGCCCACCCGGAACACCCGTGCCTTTTCATCAATATAGACCGGGAACATCCGCAGGGGCTTGCCCGTGGCCCGGTAATACATGGTCGTCAGATTCAGCCAGCCCATCTGCAGCTGCTCGGCATGGGTGCCAAAGCCATTGGGCAGCTCCGGGAAGATGACGATATGCTTGCCTTCCCTGAGCGCCCTGAGAGACTTGCGCATGGTGGTCATGATCCTTGCGTCACGGCACACAGCAATGGTCGGCGCACTGCGCAGCACCTTGGGCACAATCGCCTTGGCAGCATAGGGAAGGGTCGCACTGTACAGGGGCGCCAGCTTGCTCTCAGGCCGCCACCACCAGTCATGGCGAACATACTCCACAACCAGCTTCTCATCCATCATGCCCTCGTTGCACCAGATGGCCACGTTGTCCCGCAAGGGGAAGGTGACGGACATGTACATCGGGCCCACAGCGCCCAGGTGATTGGCTAAAAAGATGCAGGGCTCGTCGCCGATCTCCTCGGCAAACTCCGCCCGCTTCACCGGCAGCAGCGGATAGGCGATCCGCGCCAGAAAATTGAACAGCTTTCCCATGGACAGTTCTCCTTCGCAACAGGTCAGGCACATATTTTACCATAGTTCCCTACCGCTTTCAAGCGATTGCCGACAAGTTCAACCTGTGTTGATGTTTCATATTCGCCTGACCGGCTGCATACACATGTCTCATCAACACAGGGAGGCGCAGAAATGAACAAGCGAAAAGCAGTCCGCCGGATCGCCGGCGTCCTCTGTCTGCTGCTGATCGGGCTGTGCACCGCGGCAGTCTGGGGGGATACGCCAAGGGCCGCGCAGGTTCCCGGGTTGTCTGCCCGGGATCGCATATTGCTGCGCATCTGGGCGGTGGACAGCCCCGGCGGCGCGTTGACCTGGCTCAAGGAGCAGCTTCGCGCCTTCGAGAAGGCCCATCCCGGCATTTCCACCTACCTGCGCACCGTCAGCACAGCGGAGCTTTCCGATCCGGAGGCCGTCCTGCCGGACATGCTGCTCTACATGCCGGGCAGCCTGACCGATCCGCAGCAGCATTTCCTGCCGCTGGCCGGGGAGCTGATGACCCGGGAGGACGGTCTGCTGCGGGAGGAGCTGCTGCGCTGTGGACGCTGGCAGGGGCAGCAGTACGGTCTGCCCCTATGCTGGGCAGGCTGGCTGCTGGCCATCGACAGCGCGCTGGAGCCCGGCAGCTCCGTCACGCCCGCGCCTACGACGCTGCTTGGCCGTCCCGGGCCCGTGCCGGCTGCGCCGTCGGAGGCACCGGCCTATCCCCTGGCCGCCGCCGCCCAGGCCGACTGTGCGCTGCAGTCCCCGGGCGGCACAGCGCTGTTCACCCTGGGGCTGCTGCTGCAGGAGCGTCCGCCGCTGCCGGAGGATTTTGCCATTCCGACTTCCGAAGAGGTTTACGCCTGTTTCCGGAAGCGGCAGTGCGCCTCCGCCATGCTGACCACCGGGCAAGCAGCAGCCTTCTCCGGCCTTGTCAGCGGCGGAAGCGGCTTCCCCTTCCGGGTGATGACTGCACAGGAAATCATCACGGATCAGGTCTGGCTGGCCAGCCTCTTCCCGGAGGCGCCCGCTGCAGCTGCGCAGCTGCTGGGATTTCTGGTCTCCGTGGACGCCCAGGAGGCGCTGACCGGTCAGTCCCTCCACACTGTCCGCCGCGATCTGACGCTATATGCCGCCGGCGCGCCTGCGCAGACCGAGCAAGCCGCCCACACCGCCCTGTCCGCCGTAAATGCTTATCTCGATCCGGCCCGGATTGCATCCGCCGCATGGCAGTTTTTTCAGGGACAGCTCGAACTTTCCCAGGCGCTGCTGCCGCTCATGTGAAAGTGCATAAAATGCTGCCGCAATGGATAGAGTAAGGACAAATCGACCGGGCACGGAGTTTTCCGCGCCCATGAAGGAGATCATTGCCATGAGTCAGACCTGTCCGATGAAACCGATCCGCCGCCCCGGACGCACCGGCTGGCAGGAAGCGGAAACCGCCCGTCTCTTTTCCGCCGTCCGGGAAGCCAACGCCAGCGGCGCACCCCTGCGCAGTGTGTTTGAATCCCTCTCCGGCGATCTGGGCCGCAAGCCCAACAGCATCCGCAACTATTATTACGCCTGTCTCCGCCAGCAGCCCCAGACCACGGAGCGCACGCCCGCTTTTCGCCCCTTTTCACCGGAGGAAACCCATGAGCTGCTGCGGCAGGTGCTGATGGCCCGCGGCAAAGGCATGAGCGTCCGTGCCTGCGTGATGGCGCTCTCCGAGGGCAGCCACAGCCGGATGCTGCGCTACCAGAACAAGTACCGTACGATCCTCAAAACCCGGCCGGAGCTGATCGCCCAGGTCTGCGAGGAGCTGCGGCAGGAGGGGCTCCCCTGTCCGGACGCCGCCCCCAAGCCCCTGCCCCGTCTGGAGCAGGCAGACGCCGCCTTCTGCGACCCCGAAGACGCCGCAGCTGCCCGCCTGATGGCCCAGCCCTGCGTCCATCATCTGCTGGAGGGGCTCAAGGAGCTGCTGCGCCGCGCCGCAAAGGCGGAGGCCATCCAGTCCCCGGACGAGGCGCTGAGCGCCAAATGTGCCGAGCTGCAGCGCACGGCGGACCGGCAGCAGGTGAATTTTGATCTGCAGCGCATTGCCTGGGAGAAGGATTTCTCCGACTGCACAGCCCAGCTGCAGGCCGTGATGGCGGCTTTGCGGGATTATGCCGCCGCAGACCCGGACAGCGACCGGCTGTCGGAGGCGCTCAGCGTGCTGCACGGCGCAGATGAGTTTCTTCAGCGGACGGCTGCAGTCAATGCTGCCGCCAGGCCGAACTGAAGCAGAGGTTTTCAACCCGTTCAGGCTGCCGCACAGGCGGCCTTTTCTTTTTTTCAAAAGGGGCTTGACTCTCCCCCTGCGTCAGGGTTTATCATAGTCTCAGCACCCGGAAAGGAGGCGGTCTCCATGATGAACATCGGCGAATTGTCCGCCCTGACCCATGTATCCGTCCGCACATTGCGCCACTATGACCGGATCGGCCTGCTCAGGCCCTCGCACATCACCGAAGCAGGCTACCGGCAGTATGACGAAGCGGCACTGGAACGGCTGCATACGATCCTGCTGTTCCGGGAGCTGGAGTTCTCCCTTTCGGACATTCGCAGGATCATCGACGCCCCGGACTTTGATCCCACGGATGCGCTGGACAGGCAGATCACGCTGTTGACATTGCGCCGCGAACACATTGACAACCTCATCCTCATGGCCCGGGGACTGAAACTGACAGGAGTGAAGCATATGGATTTTTCTGCCTTTGACACCCGCAAAATCGACGATTACGCCGCCCAGGCCAAAGCTGCCTGGGGGAAAACAGAGGCCTGGCAAGAATACGAAGCCCGCAGCCATTCCCCCGAAGACAACCGGCAGGCCGGGCAGCAGCTGATGGTGCTGATCGGTTCATTCGGCACACGCCGTGACATCGACCCCGCCTGCGAGGAAGCCCAGCAGATGGTGCAGCAGCTGCGGGATTTCATTTCCGCCCATTTCTACACCTGCACCCCGCCCATCCTCCGCGGCCTGGCGGACATGTATGACGGCGGCGGCGACTTCACCCGCAATATCGATCAGGCAGGCGGTGCCGGCACGGCGGCATTCCTCGCGGCAGCCATGCGCATCTACAGCCAACGTGCAGAAAAATGAGCGGCGCAGGGGCTTCGCCCCGTTTATTCGCACCGATGGGGCTCGCCGATTTCCGATTTATAGTCTGCCGACAGCAAGTTGCAACGGCCTTGTTAAGCAGTCTGAAGCGGCACATGCAGCCGTTGCATTCGGGGCAGGATGGGTGTATAATGCCTGTATCCAATCCTGATTCCCGAAGGAGGCGCCTCTTATGCGTTATCAAGCCATCCTCTTCGACCTGGACGGCACGCTCCTGCCCATGGAGCTGGAGCCCTTTGCCAAACTCTATTTCGGCGCGCTGGCTCGGGAGCTTGCGCCCTTCGGCCTCACGCCGGAGACTCTTTTCAAGCCCTTCTGGGCTGCCACCAAGGCCATGATGGGCAACACCACCGGCAAGCTCAACGCCGACGTGTTCTGGGAAACCTTCACCGCCATGACCGGCGTGGACCGGGCACAGGTGGAGCCTGTGTGCGATGCGTTTTATGCCGCCGGCTTCCAGGCCGCCCGCGCTGCCGTCCGGGAGAATCCCCTGGCGAAGGAGGCCGTCCGGCTGGCCCGGGAAAAGGCGGACAAGGTGGTGCTGGCAACCAACCCGCTCTTCCCCATGGCAGGACAAAAGACCCGCCTGAGCTGGCTGGGCCTGACACCCGAGGATTTCGATCTGGTCACCTGCTATACCTCCGACCGGCACAGCAAGCCCAATCCGGCCTATTTTATCGACATCTGCCAGCGGCTGCAGCTGGACCCGGAGCGCTGCCTGATGATCGGTAACGACGACAAGGAGGATATGCACTGCGCCTCCGCCGTTGGCATGGATTGCTATTTGGTGACGGACTGCCGCCTCCCTGACAAGGAGAAGCCCTGGGAAGGGCCCATGGGCACCTTCGCCGAGATGGTGCAGATGCTGCAAAAGCTGTAATATCGCCTTGCAAGGGCTGACTTTTCCTGCTATAATAGAGCGTGTCCTTTGCCGGACACGCTCTTTTTGATGCGACACCCCCTCTTCACAGGAGTCTGATATGCAAAACAAGAACAAAACGTTCATCTCCGATCAGGAATCGGCCAAGCGCCGCCGCAGGCAGCTGCGCAGCTGGATCATCCTCGTTACCGTGGTGCTGGCCATCATCGGCATCGTCAACCTGGTCAGCTTTCTGGGCCGCACCACCTCGGTGAGCGCGCTGGCCCTGCCCTGCTACGCCCATCAGGACGTGACGGTTTTCCAGGACGGCGTGCTGTATTACGACGGCGCGTCCATCCACTTTGTCAACGCGGGCGGCGGCATTGAATGGTCCTATCCCGTGGGCGACGGCGCGTCCTTCTCCGTGTCCGAGAATCACCTGGTCATCTGGGCCGGCACGCAGCTGTTCATCGTGGACGCCAAGGGCCGCTCCACCTACAATGATTCGCTGGAGGCCCCCATCCAGTTTGCCCGCATCGGCAACAAGTACGCCGCCATCGTCACCGGCGATGATCTGAAGTCCAACCTCACCATCCGCGATCTGCAGGGCACCGAGGCGGACAGCGCCGGGGAGATTTTCGACGGCATGCTGATCCTGGACTGCGGCTTCTTCGGCGCCAGCAGCGAATACATGTGGACGCTCTCCTACGACATCTATAATCCTGCAATATCTTCCGTCATGCACACCTTCCAGGTCGGCAAGATGAACACGGGCGAAGTCAACCTGGGCGAGCATCTGGCCTACAAGGTGGTCTATTCGGACAATCTGCTCAACGTCTTCACCACCCAGCAGATGTACATCTACGACTACCGCGGCGTGCAGAACGTCAACGATACCATGCTGGTGTACGGCTGGAAGTACCTGGATCACGCCGTGCCGGACCGCGGCGCCACTCAGTTCCTGCTGGCGCCCACCGCGCAGACCTCCTCCGTTCAGTCCATCACCGAGCTGCGTGTGTTCTCCTCCGCCCTGGACCGGCGCTACACGCTGCCTGCCTCCTGCGTCGGCGCTGCCATTGACGGCGGCCGCATCTTCGCCTTCTCGGACAGCTATCTTTACGCCGGCGGCGTCAACAGCCAGCGCTTCTACGCCCACGATATGAATCTGCCTGAGGGCCGGCCGGTCACCTCCTTTGTGGGCCTGACCAACAACGGCTACGCCATTGTCATCAGCAACAGCGAGGTTTATTCCGTTTCTCTCCCTCATTAACAGGCATGCAAAAGCCGCGGTTCAGCTTCATCGCTGCACCGCGGCTTTTCTGTTGCTTCAATCCATATCCCTCGTCAGCTCATACATCATGATCCCCGCCGCAACAGCCGCATTGAGGCTCTCTGCGCCGCCGCGCATGGGAAGCTTCACCCGGTGAGTGGCGACGGCCTTGACCTCGTCCGTCACGCCGTTGCCCTCGCTGCCGATCACCAGCACAAACTTATCGTTCAGCGGGCTGCACTGATAGAAGGGCTCGCCATCCAGCTGGGAGGACAGCACGCTTGCCCCCGCCTGTACCATGCCGGCAAGCATCCCGGGCAGATCGCCCGTCACCTGCACGCCCATGCGGAAGATGCTGCCCATCGTGGCGCGCAGCACCTTAGGGCTGAACACGTCCGCGCACTGGGCGGAGAGAATCACGCCGTCAAAGCCTGCCGCATCCGCCGTGCGGATGATGGTGCCCACATTGCCCGGGTCCTGCACGCCGTCCATGGCTACGAAGCGGCGGCCCTTCAGCGGGATCTCCGCCGCCCGGACGACCGCCGCAATGCCCTGGGGCGTTTTGGTGTCGCATACCGCCGCCAGCACATGCGCCGGCATGGTGAAGAGCGGCAGGCCGGCAGGCAGGCTGAATTCGTCCACGCGGTCAGCATCCGCCAGCACCGCCTCCACCGGGAAGGCAGACGCGACGGCCTCCTCGACCATCTTGCGTCCCTCCACCAGGAAGCAGCCGGTCTCCCTGCGGCCCTTGCGGTCCTTGAGGGATTTCCAGGTCGTGACCTTGGGATTCTTCAGGCTTGTGATATGCTCAGTCATGCATTTTCTCCTGTATGTTATCGCTCAGTTCACGCCCCGGAAGCCCTTGCCGACGATCTCGCCGGTGTTGATAATCAGCACGAAGGCGGACGGATCCACCTGCTTCACATACCGGCGCAGCAGCACGGCCTCATGGCGCTTCATCACCGTCAGCAGCACCGTGCGGCCCTCATGGGTATAGGCGCCCTCGCCGTGCAGCTCCGTTGCGCCGCGTCCCAGCGTGCCGGTGATATATTTCTCGATCTCCTCCGGCTTGGTGGTGATGATATGGAAATACTTGTGGGTGTTGATGTTCTCCAGCACGATATCCACCAGCAGGCTCTTCATCACCAGGCCGAGGATGGAATACAAGCCGGTCTCCATGCCGAAGGCCACACAGGCCATCAGCGTGATAACCAGATCCGAGCAGATCAGCGCCTTGCCGATATCCAGGGAGGTAAACTTCTTCAGCACCATCGCCACGATATCCGTGCCGCCGGAGGAGGCGTCCAGATTGAACAGGATCGCCGAGCCCAGCGCAGGCAGGGCCACCGCGAAGATCAGCTCCAGGAAGGGCTGGGTAGTCATCGGAGCTGCCAGCGGCACCGCCCGCTCCAGCACCCAGGTCAGCGCGGACATCAGCAAGCTCACATACACCGTCTTGCCGGCAAAGTTTTTCCCGAACACTGCCAAACCCAGGCCCAGCAGCGCCACATTGATGACCATCACAAAATCCGCCCGGGAGATCCCGGGGAAATACCGGGCAAGGATCACCGCAATGCCCGTCACGCCGCCGGTGGAGAAATTGTTGGGGAATTTGAAGAAGTAAATGCCCAGCACCATGATGACCGTGCCAAGGGTCAGCAGGGCATATTCCCTGATCCGCTTATGTATTTCGGATTCCGGCTTTTTGGCTGTTTTGCCTGTCAGATTCGCCATAGTTCCACCTTCCTCGCCTTATTCGCCGGGAGAAGCCGCCTCATCCACCAGGATGAGCGTGCGGCGCAGCCTGCGCACGAAGGTCATCACCGAGCCGGGGATATCCTCGCCCTCGCCGTAGCAGGCGCTGGCGACCCGGCGGATGGTGTCCATCCCGGCAGCTGTCATCACGCCCCAGGCGTCGAACAGCCCCGGATGCAGCTTCCATACATGTAACGGACAGTTCCGGTGCAGCTGCGTCATCAGCATGCCCATCAGCTCCGCAAAGGATTGACGGGTGCGGATGATGGGGGTATCGTTGGTGGTTCCGGGGTCCTTGATTGCCGCCAGGCCCAGCGCCGTGCCCAGCGCAGGCATGGCCGTCGGCGTCAGCGACAGCGACCGGACCGGATGGCGCAGCTGCATGGGCTCATGGGCGATGCGCTGCAATCCGTTGCGCAGCTGGGGCGTCAGGCTGTCCAGCAGCCACGCGCCGCGCCCGGTGACGCAAATGGTCAGATCCCCGGGAAAATAATGGTTGATATTGGTATCGTTGCCTGCCTGCTCCAGCATCAATCCCACATTGAAGACCGCTGCCGCCAGCATTTCCAGCAGGATGGATTGCATGTTCGTGACCTGCTGAGCCGCAAAGCGGGCATAGAGATGCTGGGTGATGGGCTGGCGGAATTCCTCCAGCAGCGCATCCAGCATCAGCAGCGCCTTGTCGGACTGGGCCAGGGACTCCCCTGCCAGCATCAGCTGCTCGCACAGCACGTCCACCGCAGCGATCAGCGGTTCGTTGCCGCAATCCGCAAAGTCCTCCCGCAGCAGTTCCGGCTGATCGCGCAGTGCGCTGAGCAGCGCCGTGGAGGCGCCCTCCATCAGCACCGCGCCGCCGATGGGCTTCTGACGGCCCTGCAGCCACAGGTGCAGCTTGGTGCTGCCGCCGCCCACGTCCAGCACGGCAAAGGTGCCCTTCATGCCGCCCTCGCCCCGCAGATAGGCATGGAGCGCCGCAGCCTCCTCCGCCCAGGCGACGGGCGCCTTCCCCTTCGTCAGCGCGAGGCCGGTTTCCTCCGCCACGCCGTGGGCCAGCGTTTCCGCCATGTCCAGCAGCGCGGTACGGCCTTCGTCCGCCATCTCGTCCGCCACGGTCAGCCGCCAGCGGATGCTCTCTGCGCCGGCCATCATGGCATTCAGGCTCGCGCCCAGCATCACCTGGTGCAGCAGGATCCTGCGCGCCCGCACGCTCTTTGCGTCCGCGCGCCATTTCAGCGCCGTGCAGACCGTGCCGGGCGTCAGCGCCCGGAGAGCCTCAAAGCGGGTAACGGCATACACATGGCCGTCGGCAAACAATTCATCGCCCTCGCCGGTCAGCTGAACCGCAGAGGGAGTCAGCTCCATGGGCGTCAGGCTGAGCAGGAAGTCGTCCGCGGGCATGTCCTGCGGTGCGACCAGCAGACGGGTCAGCGGCTCGCCGGAGGCGGATACAGGCCTGTCGTCCACGGTGATGACCGCGGCCGTGGCGCTCGCACCCATATCAATGGCGACCCGCGCCTCGCCCTTGGCTTCCAGCTGCAGCAGGGGCAGCATATTGGGCAGTGCGCCCAGGCAGCGGTCTCCCTGGAGGATGCACAGGCAGGCCGGATACGCAGCGGTCCGCAGGCAGCGCCAGGGACGGTTCTGCGTTTCTGCCTCGTCCTGTGCCGGCTCGGCCGGGAGGCTCTCCCACTCGCCGCCGGAAAGCACCGCGACCTCCGTCTCTGCACAGCGGGCAAAGACATGATAGGCATGCCAGTGCTCCATGGGCAGGCAGGGCCACACCGCCACGCTGGGGGAAGCCGCCTCCTTCAGCACAAGGATCTCGTCAATGGGATAGGTGCGCACCATGCGCACCTCGCCTGCGCCCTTCAGCAGGAAGGATGCGGTGATGCCGCCATCCTCCCGTGGCTCAAAGCGCAGCATATCCAGCGCCAGGCCCATACCCTCCGCCGCATTTGCCGTGCAGGCCGCCATCTCCCGGGACAGGGGCGGCAGCAGAATGCCGTCTGCGCAGGCGCAGCAGTTTTCCAGCGCCGTATCGCCCAGCACATGGCCGGTCAGCTTGGTCAGCACGTCAGAGAAGGGATTGGCCGCCGCGCTCAGCCAGCCGTCGCCCAGATTCTCCCGGAGCAGATACTTCACCGCGCCGGAGGAGGCGTCCCAGGGCCAGACAAGCGTCACCGTCTGCTGGACGTCCCGGGCCCGGTCCATATGCTGATGGCGGAGTTCCTCCGCCTGGTTCTTCACCTGAGGCAGCAAAGCGTCGTCCTGGCTCAGGAGCCAGTCGGTGATGCCGTCGGCACAGTCCGCATTCCAGCGGACGGAATCCGCCCGGAGCCGGTCAGTCTCCGCCCGGATCTCCGCCAGCGCCTTGTCCTGCGCCGGGTCATTGGTACCGGTCAGGCCCAGGGCTGCGCTGGTGCGGGCAAAGGGAACGCCGTTCCACAGGCAGGTGCTGCTCACGCGCTCGGCAGTGTAGCGCACGTCCACCGCGGAATACAGCCGCACAAAGGGATTATCCTGCGTCACCGCGCAGGGCTCCATCCGCACAGAATAGGCCTCGAAGTCCTTCAGGCCGCACACCGCTTCCATCCGCGTGCTCAGCGCCTCCAGCGCGGCGGCGTCCTCACGCTTCACTGCCTCCACCTGCGCCTTATCCGCACAGGCCAGTTCCTCTTTGAGCTGCACGATCTCCGGCGCATCCAGCCCCATCATCGTCAAGCGGGCCAGCAGAATGGCCCGGTCATGCTCGTTCAGGAAGGGCACCGGATCATGCCAGATTTCCCTGTCCGCATCATACCAGGCGGCGCGCGCCGGCACAAAGCCGGTAAAAACCGTGGCAGTGGCAGGCAGCACGATACCTGCATGGGCGTCCGCAATGCCCAGCAGACGGCGCTCGTCCCCCTTCTCCAGCAGGACAAGGTGGAGCGCATCCCGGCGCTGGGCTGCCGGACGGGCACTGAGCACCCAGGCGGCAAAGAGCGAGGTAGTGCTGTCCACGGTGAGGGTGGTCACCTTCACCGCTTCGCCGGGCCAGGCGTCGCACAGGAGCGCCAGCGCCAGCACGCCGCGCCACATCTCGCCATTGTTGCAGGGGCGTTCTGCGCGGGGCAGGACAAGTCGGCTGGTCAGGCTTTCCAGATCCTCACCGACGCGGACGAGGCCGGAGGCAGCCGTCAGTTCATCCCGGCCCTCCCGGTCGGGCAGAAACACAAGCTCCTTCATCCTCACCCCTCCTTCATCGCGCTGAGCACCAGGGCCTGCAGCAGGCTGCCCAGCGGCTCCTCCCGGTTCACGGGCGCGCGGCGGAGCACCTTCATGGTCTGCTTCATCGTCAGCGTCACGCCGGGGCGGACCATCCGCGGCCAGAGCGCGGCTGCAGCCTTACGGTTCAGCTTCTCCCGCTGGAGCAGCAGCGCGGCCGCCTCCGGCAGGAACATTTCATTTTCTTCGGGCGTATTGGACAGCGCAGGCTTGTCAAAACGCAGCCCCTGTGCCTCCGCCCGGGCCATATCCTCTTCGATGCGGGCCAGCTTGCTGTCCAGCATCAGCTGATGCCGGCCAATGCGGGCCAGCTTGGTGCGTGCATCGGTGATCCGGTACTGATCCTCCTGGGCGGCAATGGTTTCGGCATGGTCGATGCGGCGCACCGCCTCGTCATAGCGGCTGCGGAGATCGTCGCACTCCTGCCGGGCTGCCTCCCGGGCGTTTTCCAACAGATCCATGACCGATACGCCGCCCAGCCGCCGGTTGAGCGCCTCCTGGGCAGCCGTCTGCCGGGTCAGCTCCTCCTTGGCGGAGCTGATGCGCCGGAGCGCAGCCTCCACCTCGGCGGCTTCCGTGCTGTTCCGGCTGCGGTACACCTGGTTATCCTCATACAACTCGCCCCGCAGCGCATCGTCGTCCATGACAGTAATGCGGCTGGCGAGCTCAGTCAGTCCGCGGTAATGCGTCTCGGCTTCCCGGCGGGCCGCCAGCAGCTCCGATGCATGCGCCAGATCCACCGGCAGCGAGCGGCACACGCCGCCCAGCCAGATCAGACACACATTCATCAGCCGGGACAGGGGCGCAATCAGCTCCAGCTGGGTCTTCCGATCCGCCTGCATGCGGCGGAAGAAATGGGGATACCAGCCAAGCAGCCCGTCCCGAAGCACATTGGGCTTGCCAAAGCCCTTTTCCAGCCGGGCAGACAGCCCGTTCGTCCACACCAGTGCCGTCTTCATCAGGCCGCCGTAGCACAGGCGATAGCGCTGGGCCGCTTTGCCGAAGATCTCCCAGCTCAGCGGGCCCTCCGGGGCCTTGACGGTGAATACGCCTGTCAGCCAGTCCGGGCGGTGGAGCATCACATCCATGGCGTACACGCCCAGCCAGTCGGACAGGTGAGCATACTCCGCCGGGGCGGCACCCCGGCTGGCCCGGGGCAGACCCAGCACGCAGACCGTATCGCACAGACCCTCCCGGGCATAGGCAGACAGCGCCTCATGGGCATGCACTGCATCCTGATGATCGTCATTGGCGCACAGCAGCACCGCGCCGATATGGGCCTGATCCTGGGTTCGGATGCGGAGGAACCGGGTCAGCGCCGCAATGCCTGCCGCGCCGGTGCCGCCGCAGACCGAGCCTGCCAGCACCACACGCACCTCTTCGCCTTTTGCGATGGCGTCGGCCATTTCCCCGGCCATGGCATTCAGCGCATCCTCCGGATTCTGCTCCGCCTCATGGAGAAGGCCCTCGAAGGTCACCTGCCCCAGCATGCGCCGGCCGTGGAAGCCCTCGTGCAGATCCAGCGCCGCCGCATCCCGGTCAAACAGGGCCTGGCAGAGCAGCGCGTCCGCCTCGGAGCCAGCGGTATACTGGGCGATGGTGGATGCGTCCTCGGGCAATCTGCCGGGCCACGACGAAAAGGCCAGCTCCGTCCGGAAGGGTCCCTCCGACGATGGCATGGCCTGATGGAGGCGGGCATAATCCGCCATTTTCGCCGCAACAAGGCCAGCGCCCTGCACGCCCCGGCGATCTGTATCCGCCAGCAGGACGTTCAGCGTCTCTGCCGGGAACACGCCCGCACAGGCGGCGCACAGCAGCGCATCGGCAATTCTTGCGCCTGTACCGCCCACAAGAAGCACATACCGCTTCATGGCTGCATCCTCCGTTTCCGAAAAAAGCGCGGAAGCCCGTTTGCATGAGCCTCCGCGCTGCAAGGTATGACTTAAGCGTTGTATCCCCTGGGGTTATTGCGCTGCCAGTTCCATGCATCGCGGCACATGTCTTCCAGATCCTTGGTGGCCTCCCAGCCCAGCAGCTCGCGGGCCTTACGGGGATCGGCAAAGCAGGCGTCCACATCGCCGGGGCGGCGCGGGCCGATCACATAGGGAATGTCCAGATCATTGGCCTTGTTGAAGGCCTTGACGATGTCCAGCACGGAATAGCCCACGCCGGTGCCCAGATTGATGATCTCGCAGCCCTTGTGGCCCTCTGCATAATCGCAGGCCGCCACATGGCCCTTGGCCAGGTCCACAACGTGGATATAATCGCGCACGCCGGTGCCGTCGTGGGTGTTGTAATCATCGCCCATGACGGTCAGCTTCTCCAGCTGGCCTGCAGCGACCTTGGTGATATAGGGCATGAGGTTGTTGGGGATGCCGGTGGGGTCCTCGCCGATCAGGCCGGATTCATGCGCGCCGATGGGGTTGAAGTAGCGCAGCAGCACCACGCTCCAGGCAGGGTCCGCCTTCACCAGATCCATCAGGATCTTCTCGATCATGTACTTCGTCCAGCCATAGGGGTTGGTGCAGCCCTTGCAGAACATATCCTCCCTGAGGGGCACCTCGTCCGGCACGCCGTACACCGTAGCGGAGGATGAGAACACCAGCCGCTTGCAGCCGTGGGCCGCCATGACCTCGCACAGCGTCAGCGTGGAATCCAGATTGTTTCGGTAATAGCGCAGCGGGATGGAGACGCTCTCGCCCACCGCCTTCAATCCGGCAAAATGGATGACCGCGTCGAAGGTATTCTCCTCAAAGATGCGGTTCATCGCTTCCTTGTCGCACACATCCGCCTCATACACCTTTACCGGACGGCCCGTGATCTTTTCGACCCGACGGACAGCCTCCGGCTGGGAATTGACGAAATTGTCCACAATCACCGCATCATGGCCTGCCGCCATCAGCTCCACACAGGTATGGGTCGCAATGAATCCGGCGCCGCCGGTCAGAAGAATTTTCATGGTTCTGCTTCTCCTTCAACCTTCATGACTTTTTATCTTGAGTACCATCTTTTATTGTATCAAAAAACTGTCCCCGGGGCAAGGGCTCCGGAGACAGTTACAAAAATTTTACGGTTCTGGGATCGCCGATTTCTCAGACCAGCGCCGGGTAAACACCCGCTTCATGCAGCTTGCCCAGTTCCCCGGACACATAGTCCTTGTCCGCCAGGTAGGTCACACCAAACCACACCGCATCGGTATGCAGCACCTCCACCTTCAGGCTCTCGGTATGCATGAGGCGGTCGATCTCCACGGGCAGCACGCATTCCTTCTTCATCGGATCGCCGGCGTCCGACTTGAGGAAGGTGATCAGATCCTGCTCGGCCGCCCGGAAGAACCAGGGGGTCAATCCCCAGAAATTCATCGAAACCGGTGCATCCGGATCAAGGAGCACGCCCGTTTCGTCGCCATGGACGTCGCGGATCGTGCCGTCCGGGAAGGGCTTGATGCCGTAGGTCTCCGTCACCCGGGTCAGGAAGCCGTCCTGATCCGTCTCGCACACGCCGCGGGTGACGCTTCCGTTTTCGGACACCGTGTTCTTCAGGCAGTACGCCACCATGGAGGCGGCAATCTCCCGGCCCTGCATGCTGCGCAGGCTTTCCGCCATGGTGAAAAAGGCCTCCCGGCCGTAGTAATCATCCGCATTGATGACGGCAAAGGGCTCATGGATGACCTGGGCCGCCGCCAGCACGGCATGCACCGTGCCGTAGGGCTTCGTGCGGCCCTCCGGAGGCACAAAGCCGCCGGGCAGGTTGTCAAACTCCTGGAAGGCATAGTGCACCTCCACCCCCGCCGGGATGCTGCTGTCCATCAGCGCGCGGAACTCGCTCTCCATCGCCCGCTTGATGACGAAGACCACCTTGTCAAAGCCAGCCTTGACCGCATCGTGGATGGAATAGTGCAGCAGCAGCTCTCCGTTGGGGCCAACCTTGGCGATCTGCTTGTTGCCGCCGAAGCGCGAGCCCATGCCCGCAGCCATGATCAGAAGCGTCGTGTGCATCTGTGCACCTCCTTGCAGGAAACCTCCGCACGCCGCAGCACCGGTGCTGCAGCAATTCATTATCTCTTATGGTTGATTCTACCATATACAACGTTTTTCTGTCAAGGAAGCAGCCGATAATCAGTATTCCAGGCCTTTCAATGCATTCAGCGCCATACAGACATATGCCGCCGCCCCCACCGGCAGCGCAGCCTCATCAAAGGTCGTGCCGGGATGATGAGCCGGATGCACATGTCCATCCTGCGGGCGTCCGGCTGCCAGCGCCACCATCAGGGCAGGAACCTCCTGCGAAATGTTGGCAAAGTCCTCCGACCCGGTATTCTTGGTTGTTTCACTGCCGGCAATCTCACTGGACAGAAGCGCTCGCTCCGCTCCCAACAGCGTCCGGAGCGCATCCAGCGTGCTTTGGCTGAGCTGCGCATCGTTCTTCAGGGGCGGGCAGCTGCCGAGCCAACGCACCTCCGCACTGCAGCGGCACAGATCCGCCGTGGCATGGGCGATCTCCCCGATCCGGCGCATGATGTACGCCTGCGCCTGCGTATCAAAGGCGCGGAAGCTTCCCCGCAGCACCGCTCTGTCCGGGATGACATTGGGCGCGTCGCCCGCCTGCAGCATACCGACCGTCAGCACACACGCCTGATGCAGGGACACCTCCCGGCTTTGGATCTGCTGCAGGTTCAGCACCATGTGCGCCGCAGCCAGAATGGGGTCGATCCCCGTGGCCGGGGATGCGCCATGGCAGCCCTTGCCCTGCACACGGATCTCAAACATCCCGGCGGCCGGTGCGCTCACCCCCGGTGCAGAGACGATCACCGTTCCCACCGGGAGCTCCAGCCCCGTCAGCACATGGATCATGAACGCCGCTTCGGGCCTGGGGGCCTCCAGCAGGCCGTCCTTCAGCATATCGGTTGCGCCCTCCAGGCTCTCCTCCGCCGGCTGGAACATCAGCCGCACCTTGCCCGGCAAATTGTCTTCCTGCGCCTTGAGCAGCCGCGCCGCCTCCAGCAGCATCGCCGTGTGCAGATCATGGCCGCAGGCATGCATGCAGCCATTCCGGGCAGCAAAAGCCAGACCGGTCTCCTCCTGTATCGCCAGCGCGTCCATATCTGCCCGCAGCAGCACGCAGCGCGCGCCGCTGCCCACCTCCGCAATGATGCCGCAGCGGCCGCATTGCCTGGGTGCCAGGCCCATTTCTTCCAATCGCTCCCATACAACCCGGAAGGTCTTTTCCAGCGCAAAGCCCGTCTCCGCACACGCATGCAGCCTCCTTCTGTCCTCCGTCACCCGATTGACGTCCACCATGTCCAGCAGCGCCTTCATGCCCTCAGCTCCTTTCGCCTTTCATTCTTTCCCCTTTCCATGGCATTACGATGAACTTTTCGTTTTCAAACAGCGCAAATTGTGGTAAAATACCAGCATCCGGCTTTGCAGGCGGCAATTGTAACAAACCATTCCCGCCCTTGCGAAAGGACGGCAAATGTCGTATACTGAATATAGACAAATCTGCGGCTCACCGCATGAAAAACACAGTTGAGGTCATGATGAAAACACGTCCTTCCATCGCGCAGCTGGTGTGCTATATCCTGCTGGCTGCTTTGCTGATCGCCGCGGCGGTGCTCCTGAGTATCGTCACCAAAACCAATGCGGAGGTTCAGCGGGTACGCGCACTCACCCCCACGCCCCTGCCGGAGTTCGGAAGCATCCTGAAGGTCACCCCCGATCCCAGTCTGCCCACGCCGGAGCCCGTAATCCGTTCCGGCGCTTCCGGCGAAACCGTGGTGAAGCTCCAGACCCGGCTGAAGGAGCTGGGCTATTACACTGGCTCTCTGGACGGTCAGTTCGGCCCCGGCACCCGCACCGCCGTCACCCTGTTCCAGCAACAGAACAGCCTGCAGCCCGACGGCATCGTCGGCGCAGAGACCCGGGAGGTGCTCTATTCCGCCGCCGCCAGGCCCGCCGTGACCCCCGCGCCCACCGCTACCCCCGCCCCGACCGTGGACACCACCTCCATCGGCGCGGTGCAGCAGCGGCTGAAGGATCTGGGCTATTACACCGGTACGGTGGACGGTCTGACCGGGCCCGGCACAAAGTCCGCCGTCAAGCTGTTCCAGCAGCAGCACGGCCTTGCGGACGACGGCATCTACGGCCCAGCCACGGGCGCTGTTCTCTTTTCCGACGCCGCCCACCCGGTCGTGACCACCCCGACTCCCGATCCCAATCTGGTGCCCGGCCTGATGGCCAACGGCTACCCCATCCTCGTCAATGACGACAACTACATCCCCGACAATTATCAGACCGTCTGCCTGGTCAACATGCGGGATTACTGCGATCCCGATATCGTGACAGTCAAGGGCAGCGAGATCCTGGGCGAAAAATATGCCGTGGACGCGCTGCAGGCGATGATCCGGGCAGCCCAGGCGGAGGGGCTGAAGAAGTGGCAGGTCAATGCTGGCTATCGCTCCATTGCCTATCAGCAGGAGCTGTTCGATGAGCGGGTATACGCCTACCGCCAGGAGGGCATGACCGGCGTGCAGGCAAGGGCCAAGGTGCGGCAGACGGTTGCCGACCCCGGCTCCAGCGAGCATCACACCGGGCTGGCCTTTGATCTGGCAGTAACCGGCGAGCCCTCCTTCGGGGCCACCAAGCAATCCGTCTGGCTCGCCCAGCACTGCTGGGAATACGGCTTCATCCTCCGCTATCCGGCGGATAAAACCGCCATCACCAAGATTTCCCACGAGCCCTGGCACATCCGCTACGTCGGCACCGCCCATTCCCTCATCATGCGGGATGAGAAGCTGTGCCTGGAGGAATACATCGATAAATACGCCAACTGAGGTGGAGTACGATGATCTATTATGGCCTGACCTGGCGGCCCGAGACGGACAACGCCGGTGATGATCTGGTTGCGCTGGCAGCCCTGCAGCAGCTTCCCCGGGTGGATCACATCCTGGATGCTGACGCCCTGGACGCGCCCCTGCCCGGTCTGAAAGACGATGACCGGCTGGTGCTGCTTACCCCCGGGCTTGCGCTGCGCTCCTCCGCGCACTGGCCGCCGGAAAAGCACATTGCGCCGGTATGCGTGGGCGTTCATATCTCCGAGGAGGACGCCTGGGGGCTGCCCATCTCAACGCTGGACGGCGCGGGGCTGGAGGCCCTGAAGGCCTTTGCCCCCATCGGCGCCAGAGACGTCCGCACCGCAAACAGGCTGGCAAAGCTGAACGTTCCCCACACGCTGACCGGCTGCCTGACGCTGACGCTGGAGCATCCTGCACAAAAACGCAGCGGCGTCGTCTGCTGCGATGTGCCGGAGGAGGTTGTCGCAGCCATCCGCAGCTTCCGCAAGGATGTGACCGTTCTCACCCATGCCATGGCCTCTCCCTCCCCCGATTTTGACCGGCGCATGGCTGATGCCAAAGCCCTGCTCGCCCAATACGCCTCGGCGGAGATGGTCTTCACCCGGCGGCTGCACTGCGCCATGGCCTGCCTGGCCGTCGGCACGCCGGTGCTGCTTCTTTACCACGCCGCCTACGAGGACGCGGCCCGTTTCGCCCCCATGGACGCCATGGTGCGCAAGCAGCCGGTGGATGATTTTCTGCGGGAAGTCCGTCAGCACGGCATGCCCGCTCCCTGGCGCAACCCTGCGGATCTGGGCGCCATCCAGCGCATCCTGCAATCCTCCGTCGCCGAGGGCCTGCACAGGGCAGAAGCCATTCCCCTGCCCATCGTGGCCCCGGAGCTTGCTGACAACTGGCGGCAGGATCGCATCCGCCGCATGATGAAGTCCGCCGCCGGGAAAATCCAGCGGCTGGAAAACCAGCATTACGACGATCTGCACGCCAAATTCAGCCAGCTGATGCTGGAGGAGGACGCCAAAGCCACCCTGCGGACGCTGCTGGCGCTGCCGGAGGTGGAAAGCGCCCTGCGCAGCGCCTCCCTGCGGCTGCAGCTGGAGCAGCTGGCCCCCAAGGAGCAAAAAGCGCTGCTGGCACAGCACAAGCGCAGCATGGTCGATATTGACGACCTTATCCGCCAGGCCGAGGGCACGCTGGCCCAGCTCGGCTGGCCGGAAAGCAACGAAGACTGAAAGGAGCCCACTTATGTGCTATGACGTAATCATCCTCGGCGCGGGCCCTGCCGGCCTGTCCGCCGCGCTGTACGCAGGCCGTGCCTGCCTGAAGACGCTGCTGATCGAAAAGGCCATGCCCGGCGGCCAGATCACCCTGACGGACGAAATTGAAAACTACCCCGGCCAGCTCCTGGAGGGCGAAAACGGCTTCTCCCTGACCGAGCGCATGGCGAAGCAGGCCGACAAATTCGGCGTGGAACACGCCTATGACACGATCACCGCCGTGGACTTTTCCGGCAGCGAAAAGCGCCTGACCGGCATGAAGGGTGAATACTGCGCAAAGACCGTCATCATCGCCACCGGCGCGCACCCCAAGCCAATCGGCTGCGAAAACGAGGCAGATTTCACCGGGCGCGGCATCTCCTTCTGCGCCACCTGCGACGGCGCCTTCTTCCGGGGGCTGGAGGTCTATGTGGTCGGCGGCGGCGACAGCGCCGTGGAGGAGGCCATCTATCTCACCCGCTTCGCCCGCAAGGTTACCATCATCCACCGCCGGGACCAGCTTCGCGCCGTGCGCAGCATCCAGGAAAAGGCCTTCGCCAATGAAAAGATCGCCTTCCTGTGGAACACCGTGGTGGAAAAGGTGAACGGCGCCGACGTGCTGAATGAAATGACCGTCCGCAACGTGGTCACCGGCGAGCAGACCGTCATCCGCGCCGATGAGAAGGACGGCATGTTCGGCCTGTTCGGCTTCGTCGGCTACGAGCCCAACACCGCGCTCTTTGAAGGGCATCTGCCGCTGGAACGCGGATACATCCGCACGGATGAGGACATGCACACCGCCGTGCCCGGCGTATTTGCCGCCGGCGACGTGCGGGTGAAGAGCCTGCGCCAGGTGATCACCGCCGCCGCTGACGGCGCCATCGCCGCCATGCAGGCCGCGAAATACATCGAGGAAGTGTAAAACAAAAGACCTGTCCGGCAGACAGGCCAAGCATGAAGAACCGCCCGGCAGAGTTTTTCGCTCTGCCGGGCGGTTTCTATTTCATTCTTACCGCTCGTTGCGGGTGCGCTCGAGGTAATCCTCGTAGCTGCACAGGTAGTCGGCGATGGTGCCGTCATCCTTGATCTCAATGATACGGTCTGCAATGGTGGTCACGAACTGATGGTCCTGGCTGGTGAAGATCACGTTGCCGGGGAAGTTGATCAGCGCGTTGTTGACCGCGGTAATGGACTCCAGATCCAGGTGGTTGGTGGGCTGATCCAGCATGAGGAAGTTCGCGCCGGAAAGCATCATGCGGGAGAGCATGCAGCGCACCTTCTCGCCGCCGGAGAGGACGGAAACCATCTTGTACACATCGTCGCCACGGAAGAGCATACGGCCCAGCAGGTCACGCTTGTCGGATTCCAGCATGTCCGGGCAGTACTGGGCGAACCAGTCGATCATGTTCAGCGGGCAGCCATCGAAGAAGGGGCCGTTGTCCTTGGGGAAGTAGGAGGTGGAGATGGTCACGCCCCACTTGAAGGAGCCGGAATCGGGCTGGAGCTCCTCGTTGAGGATCTTGAACAGCGCGGTCTGCGCCTGCTCGTTGGAGCCGACGATGGCGATTTTCTGGCCCTTGGTGACCAGGAAGGAAACATCCTTGAGCAGCTGCACGCCGTCCTGGCTGTAGCTGATGTTCTGCACATTCAGGATGTCCTTGCCGGCCTCGCGGTCGGGGTTGAAGTGCACCCAGGGGTAGCGGCGGGAGGATGCGGGCATCTGCTCGATGGTCAGCTGATCCAGCAGCTTGCGGCGGGAGGTCGCCTGCTTGGCCTTGGACTTGTTGGCGCTGAAGCGCTGGATGAAGGCCTGCAGCTCGCGGATCTTGTCGTCGCGACGCTTCTTCTGATCCTTCATCAGGGCCTGCATCATCTTGGAGGACTCGTACCAGAAGTCGTAGTTGCCCACGTAGAGCTTGACCTGGTTGAAGTCGATATCGACGATGTGGGTGCAGATGTTGTTCAGGAACCAGCGGTCATGGGAAACAACGATCAGCGTGCCGGGGAAGTCCATCAGGAACTCCTCCAGCCAGGCGACGGACTTGTTGTCCAGGTTGTTGGTCGGCTCGTCCAGCAGCAGGATGTCGGGGTTGCCGAACAGCGCCTGCGCCAGCAGCACCTTCACCTTTTCGCCGCCCTTCAGGTCGCCCATGATGCTGTAGTGCATATCCGCGCCGATGCCCAGGCCGGTCAGCAGGGTCGCCGCGTCGGACTCGGCGTTCCAGCCGTCCATCTCGGCAAATTCGCCCTCCAGCTCGGCTGCGCGCTCGCCGTCCTCATCGGAGAAATCAGGCTTGGCGTACAGCGCGTCCTTCTCCTGCATGATGTCGTACAGGCGCTGGTTGCCCATGATGACGGTGTCCAGCACGGTGTAGGCGTCGTACTTGAACTGATCCTGCTTCAGGGTGGACATACGCTGATCGGCAGGATAGGTAACGGAGCCGGTGGTGGGCTCCAGCTCGCCGGAGAGGATGCGCAGGAAGGTGGACTTGCCCGCACCGTTGGCGCCGATGACGCCGTAGCAGTTGCCGGGCATGAACTTCAGGTCCGCGCCTGCGAAAAGCTTCTGACCGCCGAAGGTCAGGGAAACATTGCTGACTGTAACCATGGGCTGTACTCCTTATATCAACAGGTCGAATTTGCATAGGCACATACAAGGTTAGTATAGCATAGATCGCAGGGAAATGGAAGATGGGAAATGGGCAAATTCCTGGCAGTTTTGCACGGGGAGCTGACCGCATCCATCATTTCACAAAAACTTCGTTCCTTGCAGGAGCCGCATTCCGCAGCAGAGACCGCGCAACGGTCGCCAACTGAGCTTCAGCACGGTCGGGCGCGGTTCACCTCAACAGCTCCAGCAGCTCAATGCGTCCCCATCATACCCACAATCAGGCCAGACAACGCGACAGGCCCGCCGATGGCTATCATCCAGAAAAGCATCAGCAGCACAAACGACAGCAACAGTCCAACGGCGATGATCGCTGCACTCCAAAGCACTTCTTTTGGTTTCTCGCCCAATCGTCCCATACCTGCACCTCCTATTCAGCACAAGTATACCCCGCAATTTATCGTTAGTCAATAATTTTATATCGCATTAAAACACAAGAAAATCCCCCGGCTTTCAGCGGGGGATAGATGCATCAGTTGAACCCAAAGATCTTCTGTGCAACGGTGTAGCCCCAGATCATGACCTTGCGGCCCGCCTTGCCCGGCAGGTGCAGGCAGACGCCCAGCGGACGCCAGCGCAGCGTCCTGTACAGCTCGGGGTGCTCGGCCTTCATGTCCGCCCAGAGCTGCTTCTTCTTGGCCAGGTTCTCCTCCGTGCCGCTCTTCACGCACAGGATGGAGCTGACGCAGGTCACAATTTCCAGGAAGTTGCGCATGTACTTGCGCTGCTTCACGTTCTCCACCTTGCTCAGCGGCGTGACAGCGATCATCATCTTGTTCACGCGGATCTGCTGATCGATGCGGCTGATCATGACCTTCTCGTTGACGCTCTGATCGTCGCGGCCGATGAAATAGCGGTACAGATCGACGTTCAGATAGGCCAGGGTCTTGACGTGGGTCAGGGGCTTGTAGGCGTAGAGGTTATCCACATAGAAGGTCTTCTTGGGCAGCGTCAGCCCGCAGTCCAGCAGCAGCTGACGGCGGTAGATCAGCGTATGCATGAGCATATACTGACCGTAGCCGAAGCGGCCGATCTCGTCCCAGGTGATGATCTTGCCCTCCGGCAGCGCCTTGGGGAAGCGCACCACATGCTTATGGGCCGCGCCCTCCTTCTCGTAGACATAGTTCGCCACGAGCATATCCAGGCCGTCATTTTGATGGGCACGCAGGAAATCCAGCACCTTCTTCAGTGCCTCTTCATTCACCCAGTCATCAGAATCCACCACCTTGAAGTACAAGCCGGTGGCGTTCATCAGGCCATGCATGACGGCGTCGCCGTGGCCGCCGTTCTCCTTATGGACGGCGACACACTGGCCGGGGTACTTCGCGGCGTATTCATCCGCGATCTCGGCGGTATTGTCCTTCTGGGAGCCGTCGTTGACGATGAGGATTTCGACCTCATCGCCGCCGGTCATCAGGGTTTCGATGCAATGCCGCATATAGGCGGACGAGTTATAGCTGGGAATGGCAACGGAAAGCAGCTTCATGTGGTTATCCTCCTGTACATGGGCCTCCGGCGGGCAGGGCGCTGCCCTGCACCTGCGAAGGGTCTTCGACCCTTTCGAAACCCATTTCGCGATTGAGTTGGGTGGTTTCCTTGCGGTTGCGCGCGCGTGTTGATACGGGCAGTGGCGGGGTTGGCTGGCCGCGCCCTCATGGCGCGGGCTATCGGCCTGTGCGGTCATGCGGCGTTTTTTCTACTGAGCGCGTTGTTGCGTGAGCTTTGGCTCGGATCTGTGAACAAGTTCACAGAGTCCTCGCGTCGCGCAAAGTTGTCTTCTCTCTCATTGTAGTGAGAGGCGGCCCCCTCCTGCGGAGGGGGACGTGATATACTGCAGCCATCACAGCCGCCACGCTCACTATCTCAATTCCGAATTCCGAATTCCGAATTCCGAATTCCGAACTTCCTTCACCTTGTCCAGCGCGGCACGGATGACCTGATCCATGTCGTAGTAGCGGTAGTTGCCCAGGCGGCCGCCGAAGATGACGTCGGGGCGGGACTTGGCCAGCTCCTGATACTGGGCGAAGAGGTTGGAGTTACGGTCGTCGTTCACGGGGTAATAGGGCTCCATGCCGGGGGTCCACTCGGTGGGATACTCGCGGCTGACGACGGTTTTGTCCGGGTTCTGGCCCTGGCCGAAGGTGAAGTGCTTATGCTCGATGATGCGGGTGAAGGCTTCGGTATCGCCGGTATAGTTGACCACCGCCACGCCCTGCCAGTTGGGGGTATCGATGACCTCATCCTCAAAGCGGACGGTACGGTACTGCAGGCGGCCCAGCTGGTAGTCGAAGAACTCGTCGATCGCGCCGGTGTAGACGGTCTTTGCGGCAATGTCGGGGTTGTCCGCGATAAAGTCGCGGTAATCCACGCCCAGCTTCACGTTACTGCCATCCAGCAGCTTCTCTGCCAGCGCGTTGTAGCCCTCTACCGGGATGCCCTGATGGGGATGGGTGAAGTAGTTGTTGTCATAGGTGAAGCGCAGGGGCAGGCGGCGGATGATGAACGCCGGAAGCTCGGTGCACTTGCGGCCCCACTGCTTCTCCGTGTAGGACTTGACCAGCTTCTCGTAAATGTCGCGGCCCACGAGCTTCAGGGCCTGCTCCTCCAGGTTGTCAGGCTCGATATCCTTGTAGGGAGCGGTCTGCTCGGCAATCTTCGCCTGGGCCTCAGCGGGGGTCTTCACGCCCCACAGCCGGGAGAAGGTGTTCATATTGAAGGGCATGTTATAGATTTCATCCCCGATGCGGGCCATGGGGGAATTGACATAATGATTGAAGGTCACAAAGCGCTGCACATACTGCCAAACCTCTTCATCTGCCGTATGGAAGATATGGGCGCCATAACGGTGGACGCACACACCCTCGATATCCGCGCAGTACACATTGCCGCCGATATGATCCCGGCGGTCGATGACCAGACACTTCTTTCCCGCATCCGTCATCTCCCGTGCAAACACGCAGCCAAACAGACCTGCGCCCACGATGAGATAATCATACTTCATGGCCTTTCCTCCTCAGAATTTGCATAATCAGAGTTATTATACGATAAATCCGCATAATTGGCAAGCTTTTGTATACAAGCTTCCTGATCACGCAGAAAAAACGCAGGCTGTCACGGGGCAAGCACACAGAAAGAGCCTGTATGAAAACATTCCCCTCATGACAAAAGCGCGAGCATCCAGCCCCAAAGTGCCGGATGCTCGCCAATTGATAGAATTTCGGGTTTGTCAATCAAATCATTCATTGTTCGTTTGCTGGAAGCAGCTCTGTCTCCACTGGTGTAAAAGTGTATTCAACCGTCCAGACAGCCACATTGCCCTTATACCTGCCAGAGTTTTCCGTCACCCGCAAGGTTTGTGTCACCACAAAGCCATTAGTTATATTCTCAGCGGAAGGCAGGTATGTCAGCTTCTCCATTGCAGTATCCGGCTTGGAGTCTTGCTCGCGGATACGGGCATAGAGCGTCAGTTCTACATCCGGCGCAACAACGCCCTCCGCTTCTCCTTTTGCAGTGGTTACGCCATTCCATTCATAGTAGTGGGTCCACTTCTTGCCCACGCCGTTGGTATCCCGGCAGGCCGCTCTCACCTGTAGACTCATCAGAGTGGCATCAGGGCTCTCCTGCGCTGCCTGAATGCGTTCCGTCTCAGGGATACTCAGATAGTCAGACAACACGTAACCGGTTTTACCTTTGGCCGTCTCCACCTGATACCAAACGTCACCGTTCTTCTTGATTTCCTCAGCCAGCACTGTCACACTTTCGCCTTTATCCAGCGTCGCGACTTGTTTGGACTGCGTGGTAGTTTTCTTGCGCATACGAACGCTGAGCGTATTCGCCACGCCCTCGCAGGGATAGGTCACAGCACTCGCCATCAATGTGGAACTCAACAGCAGGATCAGGGTCAGCAAAACCGCCAGCCAACGTCTGTTCATGTGTATACCTCCATAGCAGATGTTTTATTCCGTCCTATATTGGGGTGCAGATCAGGACAGAAGATACTGCTTAGCTTCAGCGCATTTTCCCTTGCGATCCAGCTTACTCCCCCGCCAGGCGCACCAGCGCGTTGGCGTAGATCTTCGTCGCCAGCAGCATCTTGGGCAGGGTCACATATTCACCGGCCTGATGGGCCAGATCCTCGTCGTCCGGGAAGGACGCGCCGTAGGCCACGCCCTGCTTGAGCACCTTGGCGTAGGTGCCACCGCCGGTGAACTGGGGCTCGGCAGGGGTGCCGGTCTCCTCGGTGTAGGCAGCCAGCAGGTTGGACACCAGCTCGCTGTCCGCAGGCACATGATGGGGGGCTTTCTTCTCCACCGTTTCAGGGGTGAAGCCGGGCAGCGCAGCGCGGGCGTTCGCCTCCAGCTTGTCCAGATCGGCGGTGATCGGTACGCGCATGTCCAGCGTGCAGGTGATCAAGCCGTTTTCCAGATGCAGGATGCCCATGTTGCAGGTCAGGTGGCCGGAGACCTCATCCTGGCAGGCGCAGCCCAGGGACGCACCGTTGCTCTCCATGCCCACGGCGTCCGCCAGGGTCGCAAAGGCACCCTGAACGCCCAGCGCCTTCAGGAGCTTGAGCATCATGCCGATGGCGTTGCGGCGGCCTTCGGGATAGGCACTGTGGCCGGGGATGCCCTCGGCAGTGACCCACACTCCCTCGGCGCAAACCTCTGCCGTGTAGGGCAGACCGGTCTTCTCCGCATAGGCAGCGACCTGGGCAGCCAGCTCCTCGCCGCCTGCCAGCAGCGCCTTCGACTCGCCGGGGATGACGTTCAGGCGCTCGCCGGTGTACAGCTGCTTCACCTGCAGACCTTCCGCCGCGGCGGGCGCAGTCAGAATCATGTGCAGCATGGCCTTCTCGGTGTTGATCAGCGGGAAGGAAGCATCCGGGGAGAAGCCCACCTCGGGCATATCCGCATGGGCGGCATAGTAATCCATATCCTCCCAACCGCTCTCCTCGTCGCAGCCCAGGATGAGGCGGATGCTCTTCTTCAGCGGCACGCCGGCCTCCTTGATGGCCTTCATGGCATACAGCGCGCACAGGGCAGGGCCCTTGTCGTCGCTGGTGCCGCGGCCAATGATCTTATCGCCCACGCGCACGGCGGCAAAGGGATCAACCTCCCAGCCGTCGCCCGCAGGCACCACGTCCAGATGGCCCAGCACGGCGATGGCCTCCTCCGATGCGCCGCACAGGGTCGCATCCAGCGCATAGCCGTCAAAGCCGCGGGTCACAAAGCCCTCGGCTTCACAGTCCGCCAGGGCCATATCATACATCCGGCGGACTTCCTCGCCAAAGGGCGCGCCGGGCACGGCGTCCGTCTTTACAGAGGGCACCTGAATCCAGCGGCTCAGCTGGGCTGCAAATGCCTCGGCATAGGAATCGATCAGGTCATAGAGCTTCTTGTCCATCACGGTGTGCCTCCCTCATTGCTTTTCGTTCTTCGCGGGCAGGGGTCTGCCGCGGCTTAAAAGGCGTTCCTGTAGTCCGTTGATTTCTTTTTCTTCGCATCCGGATCAATGAACTCGATCTCCATGCGCTGGAAGTCGACGGATTCCAGAAAATCATCCGGCAGGAATCTTGTCTGCCCGAATTCCTCCCACTCGCGTTCATGCTTGTCCAGCCAGATCGGGCGGCCGATATCAAGCTTGCGGCAGGCCTCCTCCAGGGCGGTCTGCGGGTCGTCGCGGGTGCAGGGCTCCACATGCTGGCGGTCCATCCGCTGATGCTTGATGGTGCGCAGCCACAGGGCGGTTGCCATAGGGTTCCTCCTTGCGGGGTTGATGTGCATATTATGCCATGTTTTTCCGATTCCTGCAACAGGCTTCGGCATTATTCCGCAGGCTTTTCGATTACGCGGATACTGGTGATCACTGGCTGGTTCTCCCTGGCCACGCTGCCGTTGCCGTCGGTCACAGGGGTGTTGGCGCAAATGGCGTCCACCGTATCGATACCGCTGAGCACCCGGCCAAAGGCTGCATAGGCGCCGTCCAGATGGGGGGCGGTCTGATGCATGATGAAGAACTGGCTGGAGGCGCTGTTGGGGGCGCTGGAGCGGGCCATGGACAGCACGCCGCGCTCATGCTTGATGGGATTGTTCCAGCCGTTCTGGCTGAACTCGCCCTTGATCTGCGCCGCAGAGCCGCCGGTGCCGTTGCCCTGGGGATCACCGCCCTGCATCATGAAGCCTTCGATAATCCGGTGGAAGGTCAGCCCGTCATAGAAGCCCTCGTTCACCAGCTTGACGAAATTGGTCACGGTGATGGGCGCGGCGTCCGCATCCAGCTCGGCAACGATGGGCGCATGGCCGGCGATATCAATCTGTACATAATGCTTGCCGGTCAGGGGCGGCGGGGGCAGAATCGCCTCCACAGCCTGGGCATTCTCCGCCGTCAGGGGCTGGGCCAGCGCCTGCTCAGCTGCGGTGAGCTTGGCGTCCAGCGCCTTCTTTTCCCCCTGCAGCATCTCCAGCTGCGCCTGGGTCATGTCCAGCACATAGACCACATATTCAACATTTGCCTTCACTTCGGCGATCTCGGTCTCAAGCA
Source organism: Clostridia bacterium (assembly GCA_017397765.1). Classification (GTDB taxonomy): domain Bacteria; phylum Bacillota; class Clostridia; order Christensenellales; family Aristaeellaceae; genus UBA11524. Next base: position 28,795 of record JAFQIB010000060.1, read on the forward strand.
CCGCGCGCTCGGCCTCCAGCTCTGCCTTGTAGGCCGTCAGACGTGCCTGCAGCGCCTCCAGATCCACGCTTTCCTCCGCCGCTGCCAGGCAGGGCAGCGCCAGCAGCAGGCACAGCAGCATTGCAATCAGTTTCTTCATGGCGATTCTCTCCTTCTTATTCCGCAGGCTTTTCGATCACGCGGATGGACGTGATGACCGGCTGATTGGCCTTGGCGACGCTGCCGTTGCCGTCGGTCACAGGGGTATTGGCGCAGATGGCGTCCACCGCCTCCATGCCGCTGAGCACATGGCCGAAGGCAGCATAGGAGCCGTCCAGATGGGGCGCAGCCTCATGCATGATGAAGAACTGGCTGGAGGCGCTGTCCGGCAGCGGGGAGCGGGCCATGGACAGCACACCGCGCTCATGGAGGATGGGATTATTCCAGCCATTGGCGGCAAATTCACCCCAGATGGTTTCATCGGAGCCGCCGGTGCCGTTGCCCAGGGGATCGCCGCCCTGGATCATGAAGCCGTCAATGATCCGGTGGAAGGTCAGCCCGTCATAGAAGCCTTCCTTCACCAGCTTGACGAAGTTGGTCACGGTGATGGGCGCGGCGTCCGCATCCAGCTCAGCCGTGATCAGGCCGTAGTCCTGCACGTCGATCTGCACATAGTGCTTGCCGCTCAGGTACTCCCCCTCGGGACGGCCGTCGGCTTTCTTCGCGCCGCCGCCCAGCACAGCCCACAGGCCAACTGCCGCGGCCAGCAGCACCGCCACGGCGCCGATCAGCATGAACCGCTTTTCCTTCTGTTTCTGCGAAGCCTTCTTCGCCGCTTCGGCCGCTGCCGCAGCGCGGGCTGCCTGCTTCTGATTTGCCATTCTTCTCTCCTCCTGTTTATTCCTTCGCCATCGGAACGGTATTGGCCCCGCGGGGCATGACGATCACATGCTGATCCCCGAAGTCCAGCAGCTGCTGCAGCTCCGCCGGATCGGCATGGGGATGCATGTGCATCGCCGTCAGATCCGCCGCATCCAGCGCAGAAAGCACATGTACCTCGGCGCTGTCTGCGATGGCGACGCACTCATAGAAGATGTAGCCCGCCACCGTGAAGCCCGCGCGCAGGGCGCTGTCCAGAGTGTTGTCCGGCAGATACCGGCTCCAGCCGAAGAACTCCGCCGGGCCGCCGCCCTCGCGGCATTCGCTGATAAAGACAAGCTTGCCGCCGGGCTTGACCGCCTGGAAGCCGTTGATCAGGCTCTTGCAGCTCTGGTAGAGGTTGATGTCCTTGGGATAGCCGCCGGCACAGACGACCACAGCGTCCGCCCTTTGGGGGATCTCCACGCCGTTGAAGGCGTCCACCAGCTGGCAGCTCCTTTCCCAGGCGTGCAGCCAGTGACCGCTGGGCAGCGCCAGGTGCCTGCCCTGCCCGTCGCAGATCATGTTGATGCCGAACACCGGCCCCACCAGGGCCGCCGCCTCCGCCATATCCTCATGGACGGGGTTGAGGGCCGTCACGCCCAGGCCGCACAGCGGATTGGGCTGGGGTGCTGCCGGGTCCAGGGCATGGGCATGGTTCTGCATGATCGTCCTGCGGCTGCACACGCCGGGCAGGATGCTCTTGCGGCCGCCGCCGTAGCCGGCAAAGAAGTGATGCACCGTGCCGCCCAGCAGAATGACCTTCCGGCCCACAACGAGAGGATTCACCTCCACCTCCGTGCCCCGGCTGGTCACGCCCACACGGACGGTTTCCCCGTCGCAGTCATGGTTGAGGATCTTCACCCGCTCCGCCACATAGGGAGAGGCGATCCTTGCGAATTCCTCCTCCGTCTGGGCCCGGTGTGTGCCCACCGCCACAAGATACACAATGTGCTCATAGGGCACGCCGCACGTTTCATGCAGATAGTCCAGCAGCAGCGGACAGATCCGCTCCTGATGCATGTAGGCGCGGGTCACGTCGCTGATCAGGACGGTCACCTGATCCCCGGGCTGCACGATCTCCTTCAGGGGCGCGGCATCCACCGCCTCCTCCTCCACCGCACGGCGGAAGGCCTCCTTCAGGTCAGCGATGGACGCAGGGGTCACCGATTCGATCACGTCGATTGTCCCCGCCCGCACCGTCAGGGGCACCGAAGCGCCGCCGTATGCAAAGTCAAACGTTTTTTCCATCATTGCCTCACTCCTGTGAAGTCAGTATCACGGACGCCCCGTCCGCACAGATCTTTTCCATCACGCCGTTTTGCAGCTTCCAAGCTTCGCCGTACAGGGTGCTTGTCCCCTCTGCCTCCAGGATGTAGCTGCCATCCGGAAGCACATAGAAGGTATGGCCGCGGCTGTCAGCAAAGGAAATATCCTCAAAGAGCCGCAGTCCGTCCAGGATATTGTCCCTGACCATATTGTAATGGGGCAGGATGTTCTTATCCGTCAGGCACAGCCCGGGAATGAACCGCCGGTAATCCGGATCAACCGCCTCACCGGGCTCCTCCGGCTGGGCGTAAACGACGTCCGCCGCATTCATGCTGCCGGCGCTCACGCCCATGATGACCCCCGGATAATCCGCCAGCAGCGCCCGCAGGCCGATCTGCCGGAAGAAGGCGTTTTCCGTGGGCACATGCCCGCCGGACAGCAGGATCACATCGCTGCTTTGGATCAGCGCTGCCGCCTGCTCCGGGTTGCGGCTGTCCAGCACCGCCCCTGAAGATAAACCCATGCCGTGCCACCGGAAGCAGCCGGCGAAGGATCGGGCGGTCTCATCGTTGCGCGCATGCGCCTCCGGCCAGGCAGCGATCACCAGGAAGCGTCCGCCGGGCACGACATACCGCCGCAGATTCGCCACAAATTCATTGCGCTCAAAATAGATACAGGGCAGATCACAGCCCTGCGGCACATTGTCCTCGCAGGGGCTGGAGGTCAGGAACAGAACCATCATATCACTGCCTTTCCGGTCGTATTTATGTATTGTATCCCGTTGACGGGGGATTGTCAAGGCAAGGCGCGCGCGGTATAATGAACTAACACCCGTTCATCACCATCAATTCCTAATTCATCATTCCTAATTCATAATTCTTTTTAACCGGGAGGCTCCAATGGACAGATCCTTTCACACAGGCAACCGGGAACGGCTCTATGCCGGCATGAAGCCCGCTTCCGTGCTGGTCATGTTTTCCGGCGAAGAGATCCGCAAGACCAACGATGAGTACTGGCCCTTCTTCACCGACCGGAACTTCTTTTATCTCACCGGTCTGGACAGCCGGGACTTCGCCCTCCTGGCGGTGAAAGACGCTTCCGGCGCAGTATCGGAGCGCGTCTACATCCTGCCGCCCGATCCGATGGCAGAGCGCTGGACGGGCCGGCGCATCAAGCCCCAGGAGGCCGAGGCCCGCTCCGGCATCCGGGATGTGCGCTTTGCTGAGCATTTCGAGGCAGATCTCCACGCCCTGCTGGCAGGCGGACATTACTCCGCCATGAGCAGCAATATCAGCCATATCTATCTTGATCTGTTCCGCGTCAGCCCCCGGGATATCGACCGGCCCGCCCACAAGCTGCTCCGGCGCATCCAGGCAGACTATCCCTACCTGCAGGTGGAGAACGCCAACGCCCTGCTGCGCCAGCTCCGGCTGATCAAGCAGCCCTGCGAGATCGAAGCCCTCCGGCAGGCGGAGAAGGTCACCGGCGAGGGCATTCTGGCGATGATGAAGGCCAGCCGCCCCGGCATGTACGAATACCAGTACAAGTCGGAATTCGACTATGCCCTGAGTCAGCACAGCCCCTGCGGCCCCGGTTTCCCCTCTATCATCAGCGCGGGCGCAAACAATTTCTGCATCCACTACTACAGCTACACCGGCCAGGCGCATGACGGCGACATGATCCTCAACGACGTGGGCGCCCAGCATGACAGCCTGATCACCGACGTCAGCCGCGGCTTCCCCTGCAACGGACGCTTCAGCGACAAGCAGAAGCTCCTGTATACCTGCGCATTGCAGACCTCGAACCATCTGTTTGAGATCATCAAACCGGGCTACTCCATGGCGGAGGTGGACGGCGAGATCCGCCGCTATAACGCCCAACTGCTTGTGGACGCGGGCGTGCTGGACAAGGCGGAGAACATCGGCAAATACATGTGGCACGGCGGCGCGCATCACATCGGCTACGACGTGCATGACGTGGTCGCGCGCCCGGAGAAGGTTGCGCCGGGCATGGTGTTCTGCGTGGACGTGGGCATCTACCACGAGGAATGGGGCATCGGCTTCCGCCTGGAAGACAACTGCCTGGTGACTGCGGATGGGTGCGAGAATCTGTCGGCTGCCATCCCGCGGACGGTGGAGGATATTGAAGCGGTGATGCGGAAGAGGTGATACCATGCGTAAGCTGTTCAGGAAGCGTTGGTTCATCCTCTTGCTTGCAATAATTGTCATCGGAATGATTGCCAACCACCTGATACGCCCTGTCCGCCCCTGTGATTGGGCGCTCCTGCAGAAGGTATATGCAGATGAAACAGGTACGACCATCGACATTCTCATCGCACGTTCCGAGCAACGCATCGTGGATTGCAATTACAAGCTCCAGGGCCGAACACTGACGGTCATGCTTCGCACCTCCATGTGGGGCGAAAATACATTTGGCGAAACACTTTACATTGATGTGCCTGCCAGCGCGTATGATGATCTGGTCATCCGCTGCAACGGAATGATGGTGGAAGTCCCGGAATACAGATGACACGTCCTGTGCAGGCGTGTAAAACCGGCACTGCTACATTCTCCAGATCCCCCGACAAAATTTGCACATTCATCAGCATAATATGCATTGACGAACTGTCAGGAACTTGGTATACTATGCGTAGATAATGTCCCATTATGGACATTTGTGAGGCCGGGGCAGACTCCGGCTATCGTAAAAGAGGAGGGTATTGCATATGCAGAACATTCCTGTTGTCAAGCTCGGCCTTGTTGCCGTGTCCCGTGACTGCTTCCCGATCACCCTGAGCGAGAAGCGCCGCGCCGCCATCGCTGCCCAGTGCGGCCAGAAGAATCTCGAGATCGTCGAGATCAAGACCACCGTTGAGAACGAGAAGGACATGCTCAAGGCCGTTGAAGAGCTCAAGGCCAACGAGTGCAACGCTGCCTGCGTGTTCCTGGGCAACTTCGGCCCCGAGACCCCCGAAACCCTGATCGCCAAGTACTTCGACGGCCCCTGCATGTTCGTGGCCGCTGCGGAAGGCGACGGCGACATGATCAACGGCCGCGGCGACGCTTACTGCGGCATGCTGAACTGCTCCTACAACCTGGGCATGCGTCACCTGAAGGGCTACATCCCCGAGTATCCCGTGGGCACTGCGGAAGAGCTGGCTGACAAGATCGCCGAGTTCATCCCGATCGCCCGCGCCATCATCGGCGTGAAGAACCTGAAGGTCATCACCTTCGGTCCCCGTCCCCAGGACTTCTTCGCCTGCAACGCCCCCATCAAGGGTCTGTACGAGCTGGGCATCGAGGTTGAGGAGAACTCCGAGCTGGATCTGCTGGTCTCCTATAAGGAGCACAAGAACGATCCCCGCATCCCCGCCATCTGCGCCGACATGGCCGCCGAAATGGGCGAGGGCAAGTACTACCCCGACCTGTGCGAGCGTATGGCTCAGTTTGAGCTGACGTTGCTGGATTGGGCTGAGAACCACAAGGGCGCCCGCAAGTACGTTGTCTTCGCTGACAAGTGCTGGCCCGCCTTCCCCTCTCAGTTCGGCTTCGAGCCCTGCTACGTCAACTCCCGTCTGGCCTCCCGCGGCATCCCGGTGGCCTGCGAAGTGGATATCTACGGCGCGGTCTCCGAGTACATCGGCGCCTGCATCACCGGCGACGCTGTCACCCTGCTGGACATCAACAACTCCGTGCCCGGCTACATCTACGACAAGGACATCGCCGGCAAGTTCGACTACCGCCTGACCGAGACCTTCATGGGCTTCCACTGCGGCAACACCCCCTCCTGCAAGATGTGTGCTGACCGCGCGGTCAAGTATCAGCTGATCCAGCACCGCGTGCTTGAGCCCGAAGGCTCCGAGCCCGACATCTCCCGCGGCACCCTGGAAGGCGACATCGCCGCTTCCGACATCACCTTCTACCGTCTGCAGTGCGACTCTGACGGCGTGCTCCGCTCCTACATCGCTCAGGGCGAGGTTCTGCCCGTGGCCACCCAGTCCTTCGGCGGCATCGGCATCTTCGCCATCAAGGAGATGGATCGCTTCTACCGTCATGTGCTGGTGCAGAAGCGCTACCCCCACCACGGTGCGGTTGCCTTCTCCCACTGCGCCAAGGCCCTGTTCGAGGTCTTCAAGTACCTGGGCGTGCAGGACATCGCTTACAACCAGCCCAAGTCCCTGCCCTACCCCACCGAGAATCCCTGGGCATAATTTCTCCTGAATCATCAGCCCCGGAGCAGCCGCTCCGGGGTTTTTTCAATGCAACCGCAACGAAATGCACCCAGAAAACAGCACAGGATGATTTGATCGGATCACAAATAAGACGCACCTTCCATGTTTGATGGGCTGCACAGGGCCATATGGAAGCGCGCATCAGCAGTATACGGATAGGGTAAAAATCAGGAATTTCAACAAATTGGGATTTGGCGGGGGTAAGAGGTTAATGGCTGTCTTCTTCTTTGCAACACGGCATGTGAAGCAGCTCGCCAAGCCGCATAGAAAATGCAATCCCCCCACAAATCCCAGTTTACCACTCTCCATTGTTCCTCTCAATATGAAAAACAGCAAGCCATACCCGGCTTGCTGTCAGACCGTCAAGCAGGAGCACTGCCTGACATTTTTCACTTTTTCGCCCAGTTCGGCAGCTGCCAGATGTACCAGTCCGTGCCGTCCGTCTCCATGATGACGGTGCCGTCGCCGGAATAGAGCTTGCCCTTGTCGTCGTAATAGCGCCGATAGCCGCTCTTGATGCTGTCATGGCTGCGGAAATTGGTCACAAACACCACCTCGGGCTGGGCCGCCTCCAGCATCTCATCCACAAAGAAGTTGATGCCATGGTGGCTCGCCTTGATGACGTCGCACGCCAGCAGGCTGGGATCGCAGTGCTTGACCAGATACCGCTGGGCCTTGGCGGCACAGTCGCCCATCATCAGCACCTTGCTGTCGCCGAACACGATCTGCGTGCAGGCGCTGCGGTTGTTGGTGCCCCAGGATTCATTGCAGCGCATCACATTGATTGTAGCGCCGCCCAGAGTGAGCACATCGCCGTGATACACCTGCTGATAAGGAACGCCATACTTGTCCGCCGCACGGACGGCAGCCTTATGGTACTTGGTCTTCGTGTAGGTCTTTTCAACAGCGGTGCAGAAGCTGCCGATGGTATATTTGGGGCCCAGATCGGTCTCGCCGTCCTCCGCGGTGAGGCGGTGATTCATGATCTTGGTCAGGCCCTCCAGATGATCGTTGTCCGGATGGGTATTGAACAGGTACTTGAACCCGGTGATCTCCTGCGCGTCAAAATACTCCGCCAGGCGCTCATAATACTGCCCGGAGCCGCCGTCGATCATCATATTCTCACCGCCGCACTGCACCAGGATCGCATCGGAACGCTGCACATCGATGGACGTGAGGCGCAGCAGCTCCTTCTCCGTCCATCCCTCGGGCAGCTGGGATTCATCCGCAATATAATGCACCTCCGCCAGCGCAGCAGCGGGCAAAAGGAACAGCAGCAGGAACAGCAGCAACACTTTCTTCATCCGCAAAGCCTCCATCCATGGCAGTTTTTCCGCCATGATCCGGTTTTCATCATACCCTACCGGAACGTTTCTTGTCAAGCGAAAGCCGGGGTGGAATTTGTAACAATCCGTCCCTGCCTGGGGAAATTCGGAAAAGGACCGAACCGCTTCTTGCCAACCGGCCCGTTTCCCTGTATACTATAGATACAGAATTACGAATGGGTCACAGACCCCGGAGGCATGCAAATGAACAAGCAGGTATTTTCCTCCCCCGTCGACCTGAAGAAAGTGACCGTCACCGATCCCTTCTGGCAGCGCGAGATGGAGCTTGTGCGCAAAGAGGTGATCCCCTATCAGTGGGATGCGCTCAATGACCGAGTTCCCGGCGCGGAGCCCAGCTGGTGCATGCGCAATTTCCGTGTGGCAGGCCGCATGATGGCTGAGCAGCGGCAAAAGGGTGCCGCCTATGTGCCGCCCACCTATACTTACCGCGGCTTCCAGGCATTGCCGGAGGACCCCGCCCATCCCGAGGAGGATAAGTTCTACGGCTTCCTGTTCCAGGATACGGATTTTTCCAAGTGGATCGAGGCGGTGGGTTATTCCCTCACCCAGCACCCGGATGCGGCGCTGGAGCAGATCGCTGACGAGGCCATCGACGTCGTCTGCGCCGCCCAGAACCCCGACGGCTATCTGGACACCTACTATATCATCAACGGCATGGACGCCGCCTTCACCAACCTGCGCGATCATCACGAGCTGTACTGTCTGGGACATCTGGTGGAAGGCGCCGTCGCCTATTATCAGGCCACCGGTAAAGACAAGCTGCTCCGGGCTGCCTGCCGTTTTGCTGACTACATCGACAGCCGCTTCGGCCCGGAGGAGGGCAAGTGCAAGGGCTATCCCGGGCATGAAATCGCCGAAATGGCCCTCATCCGCCTGTATGAGGTGACAGGCGAGGAGAAGTACCTGCGGCTGAGCAAATTCTTTGTGGATCAGCGTGGACAGGAGCCGAATTATTTCACCGAAGAGGATCGCATCCGCGCCGAAAAGGAAGGCCGTAAATGGCAGCGGCCGGCGACCGGCTCTGCCTACCATCAGGCGGACAAGCCCGTCCGCGAGCAGGATGAGGCGGTCGGTCACGCCGTGCGCGCCGTTTATCTCTATTCCGGCATGGCGGACGTGGCCCGCATGACCCAGGACGATTCCCTGCTGGCTGCCTGTGACCGGCTGTGGGACAATATCGTGAGCAAAAAGCTCTACGTCACCGGCGGTATCGGCGGCACCCATCACGGCGAGGCCTTCTCCTATGCCTATGACCTGCCCAACGACACCGCTTACTCCGAGACCTGCGCTGCCATCGGCCTGGCCTTCTTTGCCCGCCGCATGCTGCAGATCAAGCCGGACAGCAAGTACGCAGACGTGATGGAGCTGGCGCTGTACAACACGGTGCTCGCCGGCATGGCGCTGGACGGCAAGAGCTTCTTCTACGTCAATCCCCTGGCCGTAGTGCCTGATGCCTGCCGCCGCGATCAGCGCCTGTGGCACGTCAAGCCCACCCGTCAGAAGTGGTTCGGCTGCGCCTGCTGCCCGCCCAACATTGCCCGCATTGTGTCCTCCATCGCCTCCTATGCCTACACGGAGAACGAGGACACCCTCTTCACCCACCTGTACATGGGCGGCACTGTGGAGAAAGATTTCGGCGGCAAGAAGCTGACCATGGAGATCAAGGCCCGCATGCCCTGGCACGGGCACGTCTATGTGACGCTCCGCTGCGACGCGCCGGTGAACGGCACGCTGGCCTTCCGCATCCCCAATTGGGCTCAGGACGCCGTCATCACCTGCGGCGAGAAGCACCCGCTTTACCAGGATGGCTATGCCTACCTCGCCGGCGAATGGCACGACGGCGACATGATCACGCTCCATCTGCCCATGCAGGTACGGATGCTGGCGGCCAATCCCGCCGTCCGTGCGGATGTGGACAAGGTAGCCTTCCGCCGCGGCCCGGTGACCTTCTGCGCCGAGCAGGCGGACAACGGCGCCGATCTGCACCTCCTGCGTGTCGACACCCGTTACATCGGTGACCGCGGCGAGGGCATCGAATGGGAATTTGACGAAACCACCTTCGGTCACGAGACCGTGAAGCTTCACGTCCCTGCCAAGCGTCTGCTGCCCCAGGAAAGCAGCGACCTCTACACGCTCTGGCAGCCGCCCAAGGAGGAACCCGCGAAGCTTCATCTCATCCCCTACTACGCCTGGGCCAACCGCGGCGAAGGCGAAATGCTTGTCTGGCTCCGCCGTAAATAATGCGGGGCTGCCCCCGCGGGCGGTACGCGATGGAGTAGGCTGCTTTTGCATACAGCTTCCGCGTGCTGCTTGGGGCGGGAGGCGGAGTTGACCTGCCGCGCGCTCATCGCGCGGGCTACATGCGGGGCTTATACTCATACAGAGAAGGCCGTCCGAATCAGTCGGACGGTCCTCAATCCATCATCCAGCCATTCTTTCAAATTCAACATGCTCCCGAAGGGGTGGAGGGGGCGATCGGAAAGCCCCCTCCTCACTTCCACAAAGACAAAGCCACTTTGTTTATATGCTTCCATACTGCGGTACAACCAAAGAAACAGGGCCGTCCAAGTCATCCGAACGGCCCCCAAGCCATCAGCCAGCCATTCTTTCAAGTTCAACATGCTCCCGAAGGGGTGGAGGGGGCGATCGGAAAGCCCCCTCCTCACTTCCACAAAGACAAAGCCACTTTGTTTATATGCTTCCATACTGCGGTACAACCA
>JAFQIB010000008.1 GCA_017397765.1 Clostridia bacterium
AAATCGTTGGGAGAGCAAGATCGAGAACCTGCCGAAGTACGCGGATGGCGAGAAGATCGAATACACCTGGGTGGAAGGCGATATGCCCGAGGGCTACACGCTGACCGATACCAAGGTGGAAGGCACGATCACGACGCTGACGAATACCTATGAGACTGAAAAGACCGAAGCAACGGTCAAGAAGGTCTGGAAGGATGCAGAGAATCAGGACGGCAAGCGTCCTGAGAGCCTGACGGTGGTACTGAGCAACGGCACGGAAGTGGTGCTGAACGCAGAGAACCAGTGGACGGCGACGGTTGAAGACCTGCCGAAGTACGCGGACGGCGAAGAAATCGTGTACACCTGGAAGGAAGGCGATATGCCTGCGGGCTACGAGCTGACCGATACCAGCGTGGAGGGCACGGTGACGACGCTGACCAATACCTACACTGCCCGCACGACGGTGAAGTTCAGCGCGACCAAGCAGCTGATCGGCGCCAAGCTGGTGGACGGCCAGTTCAGCTTCGAGCTGAAGGATGAAGCCGGCAATCTGCTGCAGACCAAGACCAACACGGAGAACGGCGTTGTGACCTTCGATGCAATCCCGCTGGAGGAGACTGGCACGTACACCTTCACCCTGCAGGAGAGCATCGGCGCCGCTACGGACGCCCGTTACCGCTACGATTACGACAAGACCAGCTTCTCCATCGTCGTCAACGTGACGAAGAATGCAGAGGGTCAGCTGGAGGTTGATGAGAGCTACTTCGTCGGCACGCTGATGGTTGACGATGTGGAATTCACCAACACGGCGACCGAACGCGTCGGCGCGATCGGCGTGAAGAAGGTGGACAGCCTGGACGAGAGCAAGGGCCTGGTGGGCGCAGTGTTCGCAGTTTACAGCGATTACTCCTGCCGCACCTGGGTGGGCAATATCATCACCAATGAAACCGGTGACGGTATCCTGGAAGGCCTGCCGGTAGGCACCTACTACGTCAAGGAAACCAAGGCGCCCAATAACTACCTGGGTAAGGATCAGGTCTACACCGTTGAAGTCACTGAGGGTGAAACCGTCATGCTGAACGGCGGCGTTGTGACCAACGATCGTCTGGCCCGTCTGGAGCTGGAAAAGAGCGATCGTCTGGATCCCGCCAAGAAGATCCCCGGTGCGGAATACACCTTCTACACCGACAAGGATTGCCTGGAGGTCCTGGTGCTGCCCAATGGCGACAAGGCTGTGATCACCACGGGTGAGAATGGTCTGGGTGCGCTGGACGGCGTGGTGCCCGGTACCTACTGGTACAAGGAGACCAAGGCGCCTGAAGGCTACGAGATCGATCCTGAGGTTTACGAGCTGACGGTGGACGAAGACGTCACTGCGGGCGGCAACGTGCGCGTGGACGTGAGCGACTACCCGCTGCGCGGCGTGCTGACGCTGAAGAAGACGGTCATCGGCGCGGCTGGCACGGACGAGACCTTCACCTTCGAGATTAACCTGAGCATTGCCAGCGGCGATAAGCTCAATGGCAGCTACGATGCGACCCTGAACGGCGAGGCGACCGAGCCTGTGCTGTTCGTCCTGACTGCGACCGGCGCGAAGGCGACCGTGACGCTGAAGGACGGCGACGTCCTGACCATTTCCGGCCTGCGCGACGGCACGGCCTACACGGTGACTGAGCAGACCAACGTGAACTATGACGTGACGGTCAACGGCGCAGCAACTGCGACGGCCTCCGGCGCGATCAGCGAGAACGCTGCCAGCACGGTGGACTACAAGAACACCCGCAAGTCCGTGGACTTCACGGTGGACAAGGTCTGGATCGGCAAGGAAGGCGGCGAGATCGAGCTGGTGCTGTACGCAAACGGCGAGATCCTCAAGCCTCAGCCTGAGGTGAAGCGCGAGGGCAACACCTACACCTACACTGACCTGCCGGCGCTGGACGCCGAGGGCAAGGCGATCACCTACTCCGTGCGCGAGACCACCATGGTGGGCTACGACACGACATACGAGAACGCAGCGCCCAATGCGGACAGAACCGACTGCGCCTTCGACGGCGGCAAGATCATCAACCGTGAGCTGACCAGCTTTGCTGTGCGCAAGGTCTGGAATGGCCTCACGGAGGGCGAGACGGCGCCGGAGATCGAGCTGACGCTGTACTGCAACGACACGGCGATGGACGTCAAGACGCCCGCGCCCGACGCGGATGGCTGGTATGTGTACAACAACCTGCCCAATGTTGTGGACGGCAAGGAAGCGGTGTATTACGTGAAGGAGACGCCTGTGGACGGCTTCATCACCACCTACGTCAACAGCGGCGAGAACGAGAGCGAGACCGAGTGCGCCTACAACGGCGGCACGATCGAGAACGCCAAGATCCCGCAGACTGGCGACGCTGCCAACCCGATGCTGTGGATGGCGATGTCCCTCCTGGCGGCCGTGGGCCTGCTGGGCGTGGCCATGCTCAACCGCAAGCGTATGTGCTGGTAAACAACAAAACAAAAGCGCCGTATGACGGAAACGTCATACGGCGCTCTGCGTATCGACAAAGTGCTATAGGCACTTTGTCGAGGTTTTGCACTCACTCACTGGTCGAACGATAAGTCGTTCTCCCGGCCGTTCGTTCGTGTAAGGAAGCTTTTCCTGACGGAAAAGCACGGAAATCGCCGCGCATGTCGCCGATTTCCGATCTAAAGTCAGAGGGCTTGCGAGCCCTCCGACACCTCCCGGGGGTTGTTGATGGTCTGAGCGCCGTATAACGGAAACGTCATACGGCGCTCAGTTTATCAACAAACCTGGCTATCGTGAAAGGTATGCGTCCGAAGGTTTCCAAAGGGCATCGTGCAGAAGCGGCTCCCCGGTGGGGAGTTGCCGAAGGCAAAGCTTCAAGCGATGTTGGATGACGGAAAGCCCTTTGGTCGCCTCCGCAGAGGCGAAATTCTCTTGCGGGTCAAAGACATCCCTTTGTTGACAGTCTGAGCGCCGTATGACGGAAATGTCATACGGCGCTCTTTGTATGTGGGCAATCAATGCATCAGAGGCAGAAGCGCATCACCATTTCGCAATGGGGCGTGTTGGGGAACATATCCACCGGGATGGCCCGGTCGATCCGATAGCCGCCTTTGACCAGGACGGCGGCGTCCCGGGCCAGGGTTTTCGGATTGCAGGATACATAAACAACGGTCTTTGGCCGGAGCGTCAGCACGGAGGACAGAAACTTTTCATCGCTGCCGGCACGGGGCGGGTCCATCATCAGCACGTCCAGCGGCAGCCCGTCTTTGGCCATCTTCACCATGAACCGCCCTGCGTCGTCGCAGAAGAAGCGGGCGTTGGTGACCTGGTTGAGCCGGGCGTTTTCTTTGGCGTCGCGTACGGCGTCGGCATTGAGCTCCACGCCGATGAGCTGACGGACCTGATCCGCGGCGCAAAGCCCAATGGTGCCGGTGCCGCAGTAGGCATCCAGCAGCGTTTCGGTGCCGGTAAGTCCGGCGCAGTCGATGGCGGTGCGGTAGAGCACCTCGGTCTGCCGGGCGTTGACCTGATAAAAGCTTTGGGGGCTGATGCGGAAGCGCTTGCCGCACAGCTCGTCCTCCAGATAGCCCGGACCGAAGAGAATGACGTCCCGGGTTCCCAGCACCATGCTGGTCTCCCGCTGGTTGACGTTCAGCACGATTGTGCAGATCTCAGGATGCTTCTCCAGCAGCTCCGCCACAAAGGCTTTACCGCCGGGAAATTCGGAAGCGGTGGCGACCAGCACCACCATCACCTGATCGGTATGCTGCCCGGTGCGCACCAGGACATGCCGCAGGAAGCCGCGGTGGGTGTTTTCGTTATAGATGCGGAGCTTGTAGCGGGGGAGCATCCCGACGATGGTCTGGATGATGGCGTCCGCCCGGGGATCCTCGATCAGGCAGCCGCGGACGGGCACAACGTGATGGGTGCCCCTGGCATATACGCCGCTGATGGGCTGCTTGTCCCGGCCGGTCGCAATCACGGCGTGCACCTTGCTGCGGTAATGCAGGGGATCGTCCATCCCGATGATGGGCTCGACCCGGCAGAGATGTCCCAGCAGCTTTGTGACGGCCTGCTGCTTTTGCCGGAGCTGCTCCGGGTAGGGGATGTGGCTCATGGTGCAGCCGCCGCAGCGCTGGGCGTAGGGGCAGGCTGAGGCGCTTGCGCTTTGCCGGTTTGCGGCAGGATCAGGCAGGGGTTTCCGGAAGGCAGCGGAGCGGTCTGCCCCAAAGGACTTGCCGCCTTTTTTCGGGGGAATTCTGCCGCTGCCGGCTTTTTGTCTGTTGTTCATGGCGTGACTCCCGGGCTTTCGCCCTGATTGATATTCCTTCTGATGATAACATGGTTGAAGGCCTGCGTCAATGTGTGCTATAATAAGGGAACAGATTTTGAGAAGGGGAGAGACGGTATGCAGGTACGCATCATCGGTGGACGGGCGGGGCAGCTTTTGCCCTGGATGCTGCCCCAGATCGGCCGGATGCATCAGGCGGGCACGCGGGTGATGCTACTGGTGCCGGAGCAATATACCCTGCAGGCGGAGCGGGAGCTGCTCGCCGGCCTTCAGCTGCCCGGCCTGATGGATATCGAAGTGCTGTCCCCGCGCCGGCTGACGCGCCGGATCAGGGAAAGCGGCGGCCACAGCGGGCTTGCGCCGCTGGACGCCTCGGGACGCAGCATGGCTATCGCCCAGGCGCTCACCCTTGCCCAGGAGGAACTGACGTATTACAGGCGGGTTGCGCTCACGCCGAATCTGCCGGACAAGCTGTCCGTGCTGATTGCCGATCTGCAGCGGGCGGGTCTCACGCCGGAGCAGCTGACCGGGCATGCAGCCGGGATGGCCGGCGGTGCGCTCAAGGCCAAGGAAGCGGATGTGGCGCTGATCTGGAAAACCTATCTGCAGGTGATCGAGGGGCATTTTGCGGATGAGACCCTGCAGCAGCAGGAGCTCGTCCGGCGACTGGCGCCCAGCGGTGTGATGGACGGCGCGGCTGTCTTTGTGTACGGCTTTGATGTGCTGCCGGGACCGCTGTGCGATCTGCTCTGCGAGACGGCGACGGTCTGTGCTTCTCTGACGGTGACCCTGACCATGGATGCACCGGATGCCCCGGACGGACGGCTCTTTCTCACCCAGCGCGCCAGTGGGGCGACGCTGATGAAGAAGCTGAGGGAGCGCGGGCTTGACGTCAGCTGGCAGTACCTGCCTGCCCGGGCGGAGGGCGACAGAGCCCCCGCGCTGCAGCATCTGGAAAAGCATCTCTTCACCCGGCAGGCAGTGCCCTTTGCGGGGGATGGCAGTGCGGTGGCGGTGCATGCTGCCGCAACGCCCTATGCGGAGGCCGGGTTCATTGCCCAGCGGCTTCATCAGTGGCATGAAGCGGGGATGCCCTGGAAGCATATGGCGGTGGCGATGGCGGAGGGCGTCAGCATGCCCGGTATCCTGACGACGACGCTGACGGCGGCCGGAATCCCGCATTATGTGGCCCGCAAGGACAGCGTGGTGCGCCACGGCCTGTGCAGGCTGCTGTTGGGTGCGCTGCGCTGTGCGACCGGCGGTTATGCGACGGAGGACGTGCTGCACATGGCCAAGAGCGGCTTTTCGCTGCTCACGGCAGAGGAAGCCCACTGGCTTGAAAACTATGCGCTGGAAAACGGCGTGAATCATACCCGCTGGCGCAAGCCCTTCACCCGCGGCGAAGCGGAGAAGGCCGAGCCGCTGCGGGAAAAGCTGATTGCTCCGGCGGAAAGGCTGCGGGAGCGGCTGCGAAATGCGAAAACAGCGGCTCAGTCGGTGGAAGCCGTTTTCCAGCTGCTGGAGGAGGTCAATGCCTATCAGACCCTGCTGGAACGGGAGGAGGCGCTGCTTCGCCGCGGCATGGATGCGGAGGCGGCCACCAACCGCCAGGTCTGGCAGTGCATCATGGATCTGCTGGATCAGCTGCATGCGCTGCTGGGGGAGCACCGGGCAGCGATGAAGGATATCGCCCGGTTCGTGACCAGCGGCCTGACCGGCGCCAGCGTGGCCAGCCTGCCGCCCCGGCCGGATCAGGTGATGATCGGCGAGGCGGGACATCTGCTGACGGGCCGGATCGACGCGCTGATTCTCTGCGGCATGCAGGACGGCGTGATGGGTTCAGCCCAGGACAGCCTGCTGACGGAGGCAGAGCGCCGTGCGCTGTCGGACGCGCTGGAGCGGCCCATCGGCTTGACCCGGCTGGAAACCGCTGCGCTGCGCCAATCCGACTTTTACCGCACCATGGCCATGCCCCGGCAGAAGCTGCAGCTCACCTTTGCCCAGGGCGGGCAGGACGGTGCGGCGCTGCGGCCTGCGGGCATCGTGGAGGACCTGAAGGGGCTGTTCCCGGCACTGGTGATCACCGGCGGCGTAACGGCTGACGGCAGCGATGAAGTGCCCTTGTCGCCGCAGACGGCGCTGGACGGTCTGGCGCCGCGGCTCCGGGCATTGAGCGAGGGCCGTATTGAACTGCTGACGCCGGAATGGGCCGATGCGCTCAGGTGGCTCTGGCATTCGCCCGAATGGCATGACCGTACGGCGCAGATCATTCAGAGCGCGGCGGGCGGCAGCAGCGGCCAGATCCTCCCGGCGGAGCTGACCCGTGCCCTGTTCACCCAGGACAGCGTGTCCATCAGCCGGCTGGAGAAATACGCAGCCTGTCCCTATCAGCATTATGTGGATTACGGCTTGAAGCCTGTCCGGCGGGAGGCCTGGGCCTTTGAAGCGGATGACGCAGGAGATTTTTACCATGCGGCCCTGCAGGGCTTTGCCCATGCGGCGCTGCTGCATCCCGACTGGCCTGAGCTCCCGGAGGAAGAGGTCGAAAGGCTGATCGACGCGGTGCTGGAGCCGCTGACGGCGCAGTGGGCGGACGGCCCCCTGGCGGATACTCCGGCCCAGCAGCTGCAGGGAGAAAAGTATGTTCAGACCGTTAAACGGGCTGCCTGGCTTTTCACCCGGCATGCCAGAAACAGCCGCTTTGCCACCGTGGGCGAGGAAATGGAATTCGGCACGGAGGGCGGGCTGCCGCCGGTGGTGCTGACGCTTGCGGACGGGCGGCGCATTGCGCTGCGGGGCAAGATTGACCGTGTGGATCTTTGGGAAAGCGACAAAGGCGCCTATCTGCGGGTGATCGACTATAAATCCGGCCGGAAGGAAATCGACCCGACCCGGCTCTGGTACGGCTTGCAGCTGCAGCTGATGCTCTACCTGCAGGCCGCTGCCCAGGGGCTCAGGGCCAATCCGGCGGGTGCGTTTTACTTCATGGTGCGCGATCCGCTGGTGGATGCGGAGGACGCCCGGGAGGCGGCGGAGAAAGCCCTGGCCAAGCAGCTGCAGCTCAAGGGCGTGGTGCTGTCGGACGTGAACGTGGTGGAAGCCATGGATGCGGACGGGACTGCCCTGGGGACCATCTTCACCAAATCCGGCGGTGTGTCTGCCTATGCGTCGGCATATTCCCCGGAGGAGATGGAAGCCCTGCTGACGCATACCAAGCGCAAGGCGGCTGAACTGGCGGACGGCATCCGCAGCGGGGATATTTCCGTCAGCCCGGCGCAGATGAAGACCTGGTCGGCCTGTGAGTGGTGCGAGTATGCAGCCGTGTGCGGCGTCGACCCGGCGCTGCCCCATTGTACAAAGCGTGTACTTCCTGTGATGAAGCGGCAGGATTTGCTCTCCCGGCTGACGAATGAATCAAAGGCAGAGACCAGGAGTGAGAAAGACGAATGAAAAACACTCCGATTTGCATTAATCTTTGGCGGAGGGATTGCATCTTTGGCCAAAATGGTTTATAATTGAGTCAAGAGAATAATCTCTATTGAAGGAGGCGTTTTCCCATGATTAAGATTATCGCAGGCAACAAGGGTTCCGGTAAGACCAAGCGGCTGATCGATATGACCAACGAGACCGCGAAGGTTGCCGCCGGCAGCGTTGTTTTCCTGGATAAGGACAACAGCTACATGTACGAAGTGGACCGTGCCGTCCGTTTTGTGAATGTCAATGATTATCATGTTGCCAGCGCTGAAATGTTTCTGGGTTTCCTGGGCGGCATGCTGGCCAGCAACTATGACATCACCACCATCTTTGTGGATGCTTTCCTCAAGCTGGTCAAGATCGATATGGCGGATGCGGGCTGGTTCTTCGAGAGCCTGGAGGCCTATGGCAAGAAGCATGACGTGACCTTCGTTCTGTCCGTCAGCGCTGACCCCGAGAATCTGCCTGCATTCTGCAAGGATTACGTGATCTGATGATCCCGTGTCAGGGCGGCGGTGCTTGTGCCGCCGCCCTGTTCCTTTGCCTTTTCGGGATGCATTGTATACAATCGTTGCTTTTCATCAGGACGGGAGGACAAGCAGCTGCCCGCTCTGATCAGAAACAGCGATATGACATCAAGATAAATTGGAGGATGATCCCCATGTCTTTCTTCTCTACCCGCGGCGGTGCAGCCGTGACGGCTTCCCAGGCAATCCTCTACGGCCTTGCGCCTGATGGCGGCCTCTATGTGCCGGCGATGTTCCCGCCGATCTCTCTGAAGAAGCTCAGCAGCCTGACCAATATGGATTACCGTCAGCGCGCTTCTACCATTCTGCGCACTTATCTGGAGGACTTCTCCATCCCGGAGATCGATGCAGCGCTGGCGGCGGCTTATGATGAGCGGAAGTTTGACGATCCTGCCATCGCGCCGATGAAGAAGCTGGATGATGAGACCTGGGTGCTGGAGCTGTTCCACGGCCCGACGCTGGCCTTCAAGGATATGGCGCTGCAGCTGCTGCCCCACCTGACCACCCTGTCCGCCCGGAAGAACGGCGAGGAGCGGGAGGTTTCCATCCTCGTGGCTACCTCCGGCGATACCGGCAAGGCGGCCCTGGAGGGCTTCAAGGACGTGCCCGGCACCTCCTGCACCGTGTTCTATCCCAGTGACGGCGTCTCTGACGTGCAGAAGCTGCAGATGACCACCACCGGCGGCAGCAACACCCATGTCATCGGCATCCACGGCAATTTTGACGACGCCCAGACCGGCGTGAAGACGCTGTTCTCCTCCAAGGAATTCAACGCCGCCGTCAACGAGAAGGGCAAGGTGCTCTCCAGCGCCAACTCCATCAACTTCGGCCGTCTCGTGCCCCAGATTGTGTACTACTTCTCCGCCTATGCGGATCTGCTCAACGAGGGCGCCATCAACCTGGGCGACCCGGTGAACTTTGTGGTGCCCACGGGCAATTTCGGCAACATCCTGGCTGCCTTCTATGCCCGCTCCATGGGCCTGCCGGTGGGCAAGCTGATCTGCGCCTCCAACCGCAACAACGTCCTGACGGACTTCTTCCGCAACGGCGTGTATGATACCCGCCGCCAGTTCTTCAAGACCACCTCTCCCTCCATGGATATCCTGATCTCCTCCAACCTGGAGCGCCTGCTGTATGAGTGCGCGGACCGGGACGGCGAGCTGGTTTCCACCTGGATGAAGCAGCTTAAGGAGAGCTATACCTACGCCATCGGCGAGCAGCGGCAGGAGTGGATCAACGACGTGTTCGACGCCGGCTACTGCGATGACATGCAGTGTGCCAAGGAGATCCGCGTCCGCTTCGAGCAGGATCATTACCTGATGGATACCCATACCGCTGTGGCCAGCCATGTACTCCGGGAGTACCGGGAGAAGACTGGCGACATGACCCCTGCGGTGGTCGTGTCCACCGCCAGCCCCTACAAGTTTGCCGCCGACGTGCTGTCCGCGGTGGAGGGCAAGGGCGCTGCTGACGGCCTGGACGCCTTCCAGTGCAGCGAGATGCTGGAGAAGATCACCGGCGTGAAGGTGCCCGCTCAGGTCAAGGCCCTGCGTACCCTGCCTGTGCGGCATAAGCAGCAGTGCGAGAAGGACACCATGGCGGAAGCGGTCATGGAAGCGTTTGGGAAGTAATTCGGAATTCGGAATGCGGAATTCGGAATTGAAAATGTCTGCGGATGTATAGCGATTTCCCATTGTGAAAGGTTTGAAATGAACATCTCTGAAATCACTCTTGTACAAACGAGGCTGAACAGCCTGATCCGGCAATCCGTGACCCGGGCTTCCCGGGAGGCGGACATGCTGCTGCTGGATTTCGGATTGCGCTACAGGCTGCGCATCCAGTGCTACTACCGCCTGACGGAGCAGGGCCGCACCATCCTGGCCCGCAACGACGTGTATCAGCCCTCCGAGGCGATGTGGTCGCTGTGGCGGAGCCTGGGCTATGAGGACGATTACATCCCCGAGGACTTCCGCTCCGATGAGGAAGGCGCCAACCGCCTGGACGAGGCCCTGGATCTTCTGAACAGCGATCTGGACGGCCTGACGGTCAAGGCAGCCATGCTCAATCAGCTGGGCGATTTGACCATGGTGTTCACCTGCGGCGCGACGCTGACCGTCATGGCGGACACCTCCGGCGGCGAGGAATGCTGGCGGCTCATGAGCGAGAGCGAGGATGACCTGGTCGTCTACGGCGACGGCGCGGAGCTGGTGGAGCCGGGGGCGGGCATGGCATACTGACGGGAGAACGATGAGAAAAGACGAAACCCCTTATGTAGCGCAGCGGCTGCGGCTGCTGATCGGTCAGCCTTTGCAGTGCGCAGGCTGCGCAGCGGATATGCTGACCCTCAGCCTTGGCCGGGAAGGTGAATTCAGCCTGCACATTCAGTGCAGCTACCGCATGGCGACGGAGGCGCACATTCTCTTCGATCGCATTGACTACTTCCGCCCGTCGAAGGCGCTGCAGGCCAACTGGATTGCCCAGGGCCTGAGGGAGGAAAATTTCCCTCAGGAATGGCCTGACGAGGAATGTCGCCTGTTTGAATCGGTGAAGCAGCTTTGCGATCATTTGGAAGGCTTGACCGTGGAAGCGGTGGAGGTCAACCGGTTGGGCGACCTTACGCTCCGCTTTGCCGGCGGCGTGACGCTGCTGGCGCTGACGATGAGCTCTGACGCTGATGATGAGTGCTGGCGATTCTGGAATGATGCCCTTTGGCCGGATCAGCACATGGTGGTCTATGGAGATCATGTGGAGCTCCACGGACCGGGAGAGCGCTGCAGCGGCATATGTGAATAAAAGTGACCGGGAGTACCGATGATGGTGCTCCCGGTTTTGCTGTGTGCGGATTTGTTTGTGAGGCTGCGTGAACTCCCTCAGTCAGCGAGCAAGCTCGCTGCCAGCTCCCTCGGGGAGGGAGCCTTTTGGCTGCTGTGCCAACGGATGACCTTATGTGCACTGTTTTTGCTTAGCGGCCAGCAATAACGGTGGCCACTGGCAGTGGTTACAATGATATTGTGTGAGGAGGCGCGAAAAATGTTTGTATTGCGGGAATGCTGATAAGATACAGCAATGATTTGACTGTGATGTAGTGCAACGTGTCCTGCGTGAATCAGCCAGTTTTCACTGAGCCATGTGCTGGTGTAGCTGGTGCCCAGCCATTGCAGCGGGCCAGTCTCGAAAGGCAAGCCTTGAGCTTCCTGTTTGCGGATGCTCATCAGAAATCGCGCGCCGCGAAGGAGCAAAACGGACCATGTGAGGCAAAACAGGGTCAGTAGACCCAATGTCAGCCAAAATATGCCTTTCCGGTTCAGCCCGAACAGTGTGATGAGAACCGGTGCGGCATAACAAACGACACAGATCGTCAGGCTTTTACGGGCGTATTCCCAGTAGTGCTGGCGGGGTGTCAGATACTTCATGGTCAGCCTCCTTATACAGAATCAGCCCGGCATGCAGCACACATACCGGGCTTGGGTCTTCGACCCGTTTCATTTATCAAATTTCAGCTTCGGGAGAGGCTTCCTCTGCATTTGCGTCAGCTGCAGCCTCAATCTCGGCAGGAGCCTCCGCGTTCTCCCCGTTCATCTCCGCGACGATCCCGGCAACGTCGGTTTCCTCTTCCTTCTCTGCGCGGGCCACGCCGATGACCTTGCTGTCCTCGGCCAGGCGCATGACGCGCACGCCCTGGGTGTTGCGGCCGCACAGGCGGATGTCCGCCGCAGGGGTCCGGATGATGGTGCCGTCGTCGGTGATGAGCAGGATGTCCTCCTCCTCGTGCACCAGCAGGAGGGCTGCCAGGTCGCCGGTCTTTTCGGTCAGGTTGATGGCACGGATGCCCTTGCCGTTGCGGCCCTGCTCGCGGTACTCCTCGGGGCTGGTGCGCTTGCCGTAGCCGCCCTCGGTGATGGCCAGCACGGTCGCGCCCTCCTCGATGGGCGCCATGTCGATGACGATATCGTCCTCCGCCAGCTTCATGGACTTCACGCCCATGGAGGCGCGGCCCATCGGGCGGATGTGCGATTCGCTAAAGCGGATGCACATGCCCTTGCGGGTGCCCAGCAGCAGCTCATCCTCGCCGGAGGAGAGCTCCACGCCGATCAGCTCGTCGCCTTCCTTCAGGACGATGGCGATCAGGCCGTTCTTGCGCAGGTTGCGGAAGTCCTCGAAGGGGGTCTTCTTGATCATGCCCTCGCGGGTCGCCATGACGATGTTGTATTCCGTCTTGTCGCTGCCCTTGGGGACGGGCACCATGCGGGTGACCTTCTCGTCCGAGCCGATCTGCAGGAGATTCACCATCGCTGTGCCGCGGGCCTGACGGCCTGCCTCCGGGATCTGATAGCACTTGAGCATGTACACGCGGCCCAGGTTGGTGAAGAACATGATCTCGTCATGGGTGCCCACAACGCGCATCTGCACCGCATAGTCCTCGTCCTTGGTGGTCATGCCGGTCACGCCGCGGCCGCCGCGGTTCTGGCTGCGGTAGGCGGACTTGGTGATGCGCTTGATGTAGCCCTGCTTGGTCATGGTGACGACCATGTCCTCCTCGGCGATCAGATCCTCCACATCGATCTCGCCGTCAATGGTGGTCAGCTCGGTCCGGCGCTTGTCGGCGAACTTGTCCTTGATGGCAAGGATCTCGGTCTTGATGACCTCCATCAGCTTGGCTTCGTCCGCCAGGATGCCCTGCAGACGGGCAATCTCCACCTGCAGCTCGTCGTATTCGGACTGCAGACGGTCGCGCTCCAGGCCGGTCAGACGGGCCAGACGCATGTCCAGGATGGCCTGGGCCTGCTTTTCGGAGAAGGCAAAGCGCTCGATCAGCGCGGCCTTGGCCGAAGCGCTGTCCTTGCTGGCCTTGATGAGGTCGACGATCTCGTCGATATGATCCAGGGCCTTGAGCAGACCCTCCAAGATGTGGGCACGGGCCTGGGCCTTGTTCAGCTCGAACTTCGTGCGGCGGGTGACTACGTCCTTCTGGTGCTCCAGATAGTAGAACACCATGTCGCGCAGGGGCAGCACCTTGGGCTGGCCGTTCACCAGCGCCAGCATGTTCGCGCCGAAGGTCTCCTGAAGGCTGGTGTGCTTATACAGGAAGTTCAGCACGACCTGGGGATACACATCCTTTTTCAGCTCGATGACGATGCGCATGCCCTCGCGGTCGGACTCGTCGCGGATGTCGCTGATGCCCTCCACCCGCTTTTCGTGCACCAGCTCGGCGATCTTCTCCACCAGGCGTGCCTTGTTGACCTGGTAGGGGATCTCCGTCACGACGATGCGGCAGCGGTTATTGGGCATCTGTTCGATGTTGGACTTGGCGCGGACTTCGATCCTGCCGTGGCCGGTGTAGTAGGCCTCGCGGATACCGCGGCGGCCCAGAATGATGCCGCCGGTGGGGAAATCGGGGCCCTTGATGTGCTCCATCAGATCGTCGATGGTGCAATCCGGGTTATCGATCATGCAGATGACGCCGTCGATCACCTCGCCCAGATTGTGGGGCGGAATGTTGGTGGCCATGCCGACGGCAATGCCGCTGGAGCCGTTCACCAGCAGGTTGGGGAAGCGGGCGGGCAGGACAGCCGGCTGCATGAGGGTCTCGTCGAAGTTGGGGTAGAAGTCCACCGTGTCCTTCTCGATGCCGTCCAGCAGGTGGGGGGTGAGCTTGGTCATGCGGGCTTCGGTATAACGCATGGCGGCTGCGCCGTCGCCGTCCACGGAGCCGTAGTTGCCCTGACCATCCACCAGGCAGTAGCGGATGTTGAAGGGCTGGGCCAGGCGGACCATTGCATCATACACGGAGGAATCGCCGTGGGGGTGGAACTTACCCAGCACGTCGCCCACCAGACGGGCGGACTTGCGGTAGGGCTTATCGGGGGTCATGCCCAGCTCGTGCATGTCGTACAGGATGCGGCGATGCACGGGCTTCAGACCATCGCGCACATCGGGCAGCGCGCGGTCAATGATAACGGCCATGGCGTAGGAAATGAAGCTCTTCTTCATCTCCGCTTCCAGATTGACCGGGATCAGCTTGTCTTGAATGTTGCTCATTGTGTTTATCTCCCTACGGTCGATAAGAAATTCGGAATTATGAATTCGGAATTTAGTTAGTGGAGCGGAAACGCAGGGGGCCAAAGGGGCACACGCTTAATTCCGCATTCCGCATTCCGAATTCCGAATTAAATATCAAGGTCCTTGACCAGGTCTGCGTTCTCCTCGATGAACTTGCGGCGGGGTTCGACCTGATCGCCCATGAGCAGGGTGAAGATCTGGTCGGCCTCGGCGGCGTCCTCGGGGGTAATCTGCATCATGGTACGGGTCGCGGGATTCATGGTGGTCATCCACAGCTGCTCGGCAGACATTTCACCAAGGCCCTTGTAGCGCTGGATCTCCGGCTTGGGATCGCGGCCGATCTCGTCCAGCAGCGCCTGCAGCTCGTCGTCGTTATAGACGTACTTCTCGAACTTGCCCTTGGTGACCTTGTACAGCGGCGGCATGGCGGCATAGACATAGCCCTTTTCCACCAGGGGCCGCATGTAGCGGTAGAAGAAGGTCAGCATCAGGATGCGGATGTGGGCGCCGTCCACGTCGGCGTCGGTCATGCAGACGATGCGATGGTAGCGGAGCTTGCTTTCGTCGAATTCATCGCCGAAGCCGCAGCCGAAGGCCGTCAGCATGGACTTGATCTCGTTGTTGCCCAGGGCCTTGTCCAGCCGGGTCTTTTCCACGTTCAGGATCTTGCCGCGCAGGGGGAGGATGGCCTGGAAGTGACGGTCACGGCCTTCTTTGGCGGAGCCGCCTGCAGAGTCGCCCTCGACGAGGAAGATCTCGCACTTGCTGGGGTCGCGCTCGGAGCAGTCCGCCAGCTTGCCGGGCAGGGAAGCGCTCTCCAGCACCGTCTTGCGGCGGGTGGCCTCACGGGCCTTGCGGGCGGCCTCACGGGCGCGCTGGGCACTGACGCAGCGCTCCACGATGGCGCGGGCAATGGGCGGATTCTCCTCCAGATAGGTGCCCAGGGCCTCCTTGACCAGATCGTTCACGATGCCGCGCACATGGCCGGAGCCCAGCTTGGATTTGGTCTGGCTCTCAAACTGGGGGTCCTCCATTTTCACGGAGACGACGGCGGTGAGGCTCTCCTTCACGTCCTCGGACTTGAGGTTGGGCTCATTGTCGCGCAGCACCTTGTATTTGCGGCCGTAATCGTTGATCGCGCTGGTGAGGGCGGTGGTGAAGCCGGTCAGGTGGGTGCCGCCGTCGGGGGTGGCGATGTTGTTGACGAAGGGGTAGATGTTCTCGTTGTAGGAATCGTTGTACTGCATCGCAACCTCGACCAGCACGCCGTCCTTCAGCCCTTCGGTGTAGATGGGATCGGGGAAGAGCACTTCCTTGTTGCGGTTGAGATATTTGACGAATTCCTTCAGGCCGCCCTCATAATAATAATCGTGGATGACGGGCTCCTCGGGCCGGTCGTCGGTGAAGACGATGCGGATGCCCTTGTTGAGGAAGGCCATCTCCCGCAGACGCTTTTTCAGCACATCATGCTCGAAGGTCACGCCGACCTCGAAGATGCCCTCGGGATTCTCCTCGGAGCGGATGTCCGGCCAGAACTGGATCGTGGTGCCGGTGACCTCGGTCTCGCCGATCACCTTCAGGTCATAGCAGATCTTGCCCCGCTCGTACTCCTGGCGGTGAATCTTGCCGTCCTGATACACAGTGACCATAAAGTGGCTGGACAGCGCGTTCACAACGGACGCGCCCACGCCGTGCAGACCGCCGGACACCTTGTAGCCGCCGCCGCCGAACTTGCCGCCGGCATGCAGCACCGTCAGGCAGACCTCGACCGCGGGACGGCCCATCTTGGGGTGGATGCCCACGGGGAAGCCGCGGCCGTCGTCCTTGACGGAGACGGAGCCGTCCTTGTGCAGCGTCACGTCGATGCGCTTGCAGAAGCCGGCCAGCGCCTCATCCACCGCGTTGTCCACGATCTCATATACCAGGTGGTGCAGACCGCGGGCGTCGGTGGAGCCGATGTACATGCCGGGGCGCTTGCGGACGGCCTCAAGGCCCTCCAGCACCTGGATCTGCTCCTCGCCGTATTCGCCGGTCGCCTGGGTGGCGTTCTCTGCCAGGCGGACTTCGTCAAGCTCCTGATTGCGTTCGATTTCGTTTGCCATGTTACACCTCAAATGCGCGTTGGGAAGCCCTGATGAACAGGGCAGTAAAACGATTTCGTTTTTGGAACCGGGAAAAGAAAACAATTCTTCCCAGCATATTGATTATATCACTTTTCTGCCCAAAAGGGAAGCCTGTTTCTACAAATAAATACGCGCGCGCGCGTAAAAAATCATAAATCCAGAAGGAATTTTTGCCTTCTGCGGGAATATTTTGGGCAGATGAGCCGTTGTAGCAGATGAAAGAAGCATGCGGAGGATGTGCCCATGAAGAAGCTGCTTGCCCTGCTGAGCCTTTTGACGGCCCTTGTGAGCCTTTCCGCCTATGCGGCGGAGGCAGAGACCGCACCGTCCCTCTGGCCCGCCTACGACCCCGAAACGGGGCTGTGGGGGTATATCCGGGAGGATGGGACGTGGGGGATTGCGCCGCAGTGGGAGCGGGCCTACCATTTCCACAGCGGGTGCGCGATTGTGGACACCATGGACGTGCCCTCCTGGGAGGGAAAGTGCACCCAGGGCATCATTGATGAAACCGGTACATATCTGCTGGAACCGGTATACCATATTGACGACGCCTGCTGCCTGGATGGAGCGGGGGAACTGTATCTGGTCAATCAGTATGATGGCGAGCGGGGAAGCGGCTGGTTCAATATCCCGAACCGGTATTTCTCCGGCCTGCGCTGGACGGAGTGCTATGCCACGAAGGAAACGCCCTATATTCAGATCAATGACGACTATGCGGTCAGCGGCCTGGCAGATCGGGCCACGGGGGAAGTCGTCCTGCCCATGGAATATACCTATTCCGGCCTGTTTGACCAGGGCATTGAAAATGACTTCATTGTGGTGCCGCGGATCAATACCGACGGCTGCGAGCTGATTGAGATCGGCTGGGGCCCGGTGGCGTTGCCGGAGGGCGTCTATCTGGACTATGCGGCGGACGTGTCGGACGGACTGGTGGCCTTCCGCGCAGAGGACGGCCTGTACGGCTACCTCAACACGGAAGGGGAGATCGTCATTCCGGCGCAGTTTGATGCTGCCTACGATTTCCGGGACGGCTATGCGGAGGTTGGGCTGCTGGAGGAGGTGCGCACCAGCTCCATCATCGATCGCGACGGCAATGTGGTGATCTCCGGGCTGGACGTATACTACGGCATGGTCGCGGACGCGCTGTTTGTGGAGTGGCCTGACGGCACCTGGGGCCTGGTGGAGACAGACGGAGCCATCCGCTGCCGCCACACCCTGCCGGAGGAGGTATTCGAGGTGTTCTGGCTTTACGAATTCACGCAGGACGGCCCGCTCTGGGTGGAGTACTCCCTGGGGGATGACGAATATCTGTGTGGCCTGATGTCCCGGGCGGGCGAGCTGCTGGGCGAGCCGCAGTGGACGCAGGTTTTCTTTCGTCAGCCGGAGGAGCCCTGGGTGACGGTGTGCGAGGGTGGTTTCTGGGACTGGGCTGATTATGTGGGCACCTGGGGCTATGCGGACGCATACGGCAGCATCGTGCTGCCTGTCCAATATGCGGAGGCGGAGCTCTTCCGGGGCGCGCTGGCCCGCGTCCGGTTTGACGCATCCACCGAGGGCTACATCAACCGCTCCGGGGAGATCGTGTACCGGTGGCCCGCACAGGCAGAGCGGTAAAGATGCGGCAAATCCTGCGCGGGCTTGCCGGTGTGCATTGACCGGCGGCGAAAAATGGGGTATAATCAGAAAAGAGATCAAATGCGTATGCGCCGGTGTGTCCGATGAGGCGCGGCGCTGAGGGGGAGGTTCCCGATGAATCAGCAGAAGAAATGGCTCCGGCGCAAACCGGAAACCATGCTGGACTGGATGATTATCGTTTTTGCAGCAATCGCGTTTTATATGGTGCTGAACAAGGGCGGATTCGTGCTGGGGCTGCTGGACGGCGTGGGCGATATCCTGGCCCCCTTTGCCGGCGGCGTGGTGATCGCCTATGCGATCAATCCGATTGATTCCTGGCTGATGAAGACGGTCTTCCGGGGCAATAAGAAGCTGCACTGGCTGTCGATGCTGATCGGCTATCTCGTGGCTTTTACGCTGGTCATCGGCCTGATCTACCTGATTATGACCCAGGCCTTTACCTCCATCAGCGTCTTTGCCAGCAACCTGGGCGGCTATACCAAGAACCTGGAGGCAGCCCTGCTCAAGCTGACGGAGCGCTACCCCGATCTGCAGCCCTACCTGGCGACGGCCATCGACTATGTGCAGGATCTGTCCATGATCGTCAGTGATCTGCTGAAGATGGCGCTGAACTATGTGCCGCAGATCATGAGCTACTTCTCGGACGTGACCAGCACCTTCGTGGCGGTGTTCACGGCGCTGGCGTCCTCCATCTATCTGCTGACGCAGAAGGATAAGCTGCTGCGCCATGCCAGGATTCTCACGCGGGCCTTCCTGCCCCGCAATGCGGCGGAGACCGTGCTGCGCATCTGCCACACGGCCAACCGCAATCTCTCCGGCTTCTTTACCGGCAAGATCATCGATTCTGCCATCATCGGCCTGCTGACCTATGTGTGCATGCTGATCTTCGGCATGCCCTATGCGCCGCTGATCTCCATCATCGTGGGCGTCACCAACATCATCCCCGTGTTCGGCCCCTTCATCGGCGCGGTGCCGGGCATCATCATCCTGCTGTTCATGGATCCCGGCAAGGCGCTGGGCTTTGCCTTCCTGATCCTGGTCATCCAGCAGCTGGACGGCAATGTGATCGGCCCGAAGATCCTGGGCGATTCCATCGGCATCTCCGCGCTGTGGGTGCTGTTCTCCATCGTGGTCTTCGGCGATCTGTTCGGCCTGGTGGGCATGGTGATCGGCGTGCCGGTGTTTGCCACATTGCTGGGGCTGGTGAAGGAATTCGCCGAGTGGTGCCTGCGCTATCGCGGCATTGACAAGGAAGGCAGACCCCTCAACCCGGACGGAACGGCGCTGCCGCCCAGCGAGCCACAGGAGCCGGAAAAGGAAACCGTCCCTGTCATTGAGAAGGTCAAACAGACCATCACCCAGCAGCGGATGAAGCAGAAGCAGAACCGCCGCGCAGGCAAATAAGCAAAACGACCTGACAGACCCGGAGGACGGCATGCCCTTCGGGTCTGTCTGATCCGGGAGGACAGGCATGAAGCAGATTATCACCATCCAGCATACCCAGTCGGTTCATCACACCAACGGCATGGTGGGCTCGTGGACGGACTGGCCGCTGACGGCGCTGGGAAAGGCCCAGGCGGAACGGATTGCCGAGCGGCTCATGCCTCTGCTGGCGGGGCAGAAGTGGACGCTGTATGCCTCCGACCTGCTGCGGGCGCAGGAGACCGCTGCGCCGCTGGCCCGGCTGCTGGGCACGGAACCCATCCTCCGGCCCGAGCTGCGGGAGCGGAACCTCGGCCCGGCGGTGGGCAAGTCTGTGCAGTGGCTGCGGGAGAACCTTGAAATGCAGGAGCGTACGGTGGACGACCGGCTCTTCCGGGAGGCGGAATCCCGCCGGGACGCCTGGAACCGCCTGCAGCCCTTCTTTGCGGAGCTCCTGCAATCGGAGGATGAGCGCATCATCCTCGTCTCCCACGGCGATCTGCTGTCCATTTTCAATGTGATGTGGCTGGGCTTGCCGGCGGAGGCGATGAACAGCCTTGACCTGTACGGCCTGGCCGGCGGCGTGAGCTTCCTCCATGTGGCGGAGGATCGGGCTGATCCGGGGACGAGCAAGGGCAAGCGGGTCATCCGCAGGCTGAGCGACATGAGCTTTGTGACGGAATGAAGGGAGCGTGCGCGGATGTATCTTGGCGAGGTGTGCCTGTTGACCCGGGACGTGCCCCGGCTGGCGGCATTTTACAAGGCGCTGTTGAAAACGGACAACGGCAGCGATGATCCGTTTCATCAGACGATCCTGCCCGCAGAGCCGATGCTGACCATCCTCCGGGATGACGGCATCCGGGCAGGCCAGAGCATGTGCATTGCCCTGACGGTGGAGGACATGGATGAGGCCTATGCCCATGTGCAAGCCATCGGCGCGGAGGTCGTCGAGCCGCCGCAAAAGCGGCCCTGGGGCGCGGTGAACATGAGCCTGCGCGACCCGGACGGAAATATCGTTTATCTGCGCAAGCTGCCGTGAGCAGGAAGCTGCCTGTTTTTCAGGCGGCTTTTGCTTTTCAGGCAGGAATTCGGACGGCAATGGCGAATGCTTATTCCCATATTCCAGCCAATGATGCAGCGGAGGTACGCCATGGAGCAGACCAGTATTTTTGATGACGGGCAGCTGAACGACAGCAGCCTGCAGCCCCTCGCAGCCCGGCTGCGTCCCAGGGACCTGGAGGAATATGCCGGTCAGACCCATTTGCTGGGGCCGGGGAAGGTGCTCAGGCGGCTGATCGAGGGGGACGCGGTGTCCTCAATGATTTTCTGGGGGCCGCCCGGCGTGGGCAAGACCACCCTGGCCCGGATCATCGCCAACCGCACCAAATCCGCCTTCATTGACTTTTCTGCCGTCACCAGCGGGATCAAGGAGATCCGCACGGTGATGCAGCAGGCGGAGGATAACCGGCGCTTCGGGGAAAGAACCATCGTCTTTGTGGACGAGATCCATCGCTTCAACAAGGCTCAGCAGGACGCCTTTTTGCCCTTTGTGGAGAAGGGGAGCATCATCCTCATCGGCGCGACGACGGAGAATCCCTCCTTTGAGGTGAACAGCGCACTTTTGTCCCGGTGCAAGGTGTTTGTGCTGCAGGCGCTGAAGGTGGAGGAGCTGACGGCGCTGCTGCGGCGGGCGCTGACGGACGCGCGGGGCTTTGGCGGGCAGGTCATCCGTATGCCGGAGGAGCTGCTGGAGGCCATTGCTGTCTTTGCCAACGGGGATGCCCGCACGGCCCTGTCCACCCTGGAGATGGTGGTGCTCAACGGCGACGTGCAGCCGGATGGAGCCACTGTGGTGACAGAGGAGACGGTGGCCCAGTGCACGTCGAAGAAGTCCCTGCTGTATGACAAGAAAGGGGACGGGCATTACGACCTGATCTCCGCTTTGCATAAATCCATGCGGAACTCCGACCCGGACGCAGCGATCTACTGGATGGCCCGGATGCTGGAGGGCGGGGAGGACCCGCTCTACATCGCGCGCCGGGTGACCCGCTTCGCCTCCGAGGACATCGGCCTGGCAGATCCCCGGGCGCTGGAGATCGCCGTGGCGGCGTATCAGGCCTGCCATTTTATCGGCATGCCGGAATGCTCCGTCCATCTGACGCAGGCGGTGACCTACATGGCCCTCGCGCCCAAGTCGAATGCGCTGTACGTCGCCTATGAAACGGCGAAGAAGGACGCGCTCAGCCAGATTGCCGAGCCGGTGCCGCTGCAAATTCGCAACGCGCCAACCGCCCTGATGAAGCAGCTGGATTACGGCAAGGGCTACCAGTATGCCCACGATACGCAGGAGAAGCTGACGGCCATGGAATGCCTGCCGGAGAGCCTGCGCGGCAAGGCATACTACCGCCCCACCGCCGAGGGTCTCGAAAGCCGCTACAAGCAGCGCCTGGAGGAGATCAAGGCGCGGCGGCGAGAACTGGGAAGCAAATGATAAATGATAAATTATGAATGATGAATGATGAATGATGAATTGAGTGTGTGATACCGATCAGTTTGCAATTTGGAGGGACTGTATCCTGCCTCCACGCTGGGCGTTCAAGCCCATTCCGGGCAAGTCTCGTCCCACAAACTAAATTCCTAATTCCTAATTCCTAATTCACCCAAAGGGGGGGGATTGTAATGCACCGTATTCTCTGTTCCACAGGAGCGATCATTTCCAAACGGAACAACCGCGACTATTCCCTCCTGCCTACCATTGTCCCGCAGCTGGACTGCAACGGGCTGGAATTCATGATGTACGAGAGCTGGTATGAGGGCCACATCGAGTCGCTGAAGAAGGTGCTGGCGAACTATTCCGTCCCTGTGTTCCACATGATCAAGCACATCGGCGAGTGGGTCAGCCTCGGGCAGATGGAGGAGGCCGTGTCTCTGTTCCGCGCGGACTGCGAGCTGGCGAAGGACATCGGGAGTCGGATGCTGGTACTGCACCTGTGGTCGGGCCGTGCGTCCGATCAGCACATCGAGCGCAATATTGCGGCGTATCCTGTGCTGCGGGACATCGCGGAGGCATACGGCCTCTTTCTCACGGTGGAGAACGTGCTGTGCAACACCCAGGATCCCATGACCCATATGCGCACGCTGGCGGATGCGTATCCCGATATTGCCTTCACCTTCGACACGAAGATGGCGGCCTTCCACAACCAGGAGGAGGCGCTGTACAAGCCGGAAAACGCCTGGCTCTGGCCGCATATCCGACACTTCCATGTCAACGATTACGCCGGCGGCCATATGGACTGGGCCAATATGAGCGCAAAGCAGCTGGGCAAGGGGCATATCGAATTTGACCGGTTCTTTGCCTTTGTGCGGGAGATGGGCTATACCGGCGATTTCACCTGTGAGGCAACCGCCGTCAGCGAGGACGGCTCGATCCGCTATGACGAGATGAACGCAAGTCTGGAACGCATCAGAAGGGAGAAAAGGGAATGAAGCTGGGAATCCTGTGCGCCGGAGACCGGGAGCTGGCGCCCTTTCTGCTGATGCTGACAGAGGTGGTCCGGAGCCGGAAGGCATTACTGACGGTGTATGAAGGCTGCCTGGACGGCCTGGAGACGGCAATGCTGTATTCCGGTGTGTGCAAGGTCAATGCAGCCATAGCGGCCCAGGTGCTGATTGATGGATACGGCTGCGATGCCATCATCAATGCCGGAACTGCCGGCGGGATGGACAAGTCCCTTGACCTGTTCGACACGGTGGTGGGCACGGAGGTTGTCTATCATGATGTGGCGGATCACATTCTGACCGGTTTTCACCCCTGGCTGGCGGAAGCTATTTTCCCTGCGGATGCAGGCTTGCTGACGGCTGCGCGGCGTACTGCGGAGGGATTGCGGCATGTGCGCTTCGGCCGGATGGCGACGGGGGAAGCCTTCATCACCGATGATGGACGGGCGGAGATCCACGCTCGCTTTCATCCGCTGAGCGTGGATATGGAGTCTGCTGCGGTGGCTCAGGTCTGCCATGCGTACGGCGTGCCCTTCCTCGCGATCCGGACGATGACCGATACGCCGGTGCATCGGGGGCTTGGGACCTTTGAAGATAACTGTGACCGGGCTGCGGCGGTCACAGCAGATTTTGTCCGCAGGATGATTCCACGGCTGAAGGAGGCTACCCGATGAAACTGCTTTTTATCTTCGGCGCTCACGCGGCAGGCAAGATGACCGTGGGCCAGGCGGTCAGCCGCATCACGCCCATGAAGCTCTTCCACAATCACATGACCATCGAACCGGTGATCGAGCTCTTCGGCGCGTACAACGGCGCGGTGACGGAACGGCTGCGGCAGGTGGTGTTCGAGGAGTTTGTCAAAACGGATAACTACGGGCTGATCTTTACCTTCATCTGGGCGTTTGACATGCCCTATGACGAGGAATATGTGAAGCGGCTGTCCGGGATGTACCGGGCGGCAGGCGCGGAGGTGGACTATGTGGAGCTGATCGCCCCGCAGGACGTCCGCCTGGTGCGCAATCGCACGGAGAACCGGCTGAAGGAGAAGGCCTCCAAGCGGGACGTGGCGCTGTCCGAGCAGCGCTTCCTGGACGCGGAGCGCCGCTACCGCTGTGTGTCCGAGCCGGGCGAGGTGGCGGCGCGGCTGGGCATCCCGGCGGAACGCTATCTGCGCATTGACAATACCAACCTCACCCCGGAGGAGGCTGCGGAGCAGATTGTCCGTCACTTCGGCTATGAACGGACCGAGAAATAAACACACCGGCACTTCCCATGCATATTGTGAAGCAGCGGGCGCAAAAGGATCGGCGGACTGTCAGGCGGCTGATCCCCCGCTCAAACCATGATGCAAGGAAGTGCTTTTTGCATGCAGAATAAAGGAAACTGCGGCTGTGAACAGGGCTTTGTGCCTGTGAACGGCAATTGGGATTTCAATATGGACGGCGACTGCAGCTGTCAGCAGACCAATGCAGGCTGCCGGAACCGCCGCAGGAACGGGGCGCGCTGCAGCGGGTGCGAAGCCACTGACAACTGCGCCGCCAATCAGCAGGACTGCCGGTGCGAGCGCTGCGGCGACGCACGCCGGGTCATTTGCTGCGAGGAGAACACCTATATCCGCCGGGATGGCTGCGAAGCAGCTGCGTATGCGTGCGGCGAATGTCAGAACCGCACCGGCTGCACCGGGAATGCCGATTGCCAGTGCGAAGATTGTATGCGCAATCGCGGCAGCGGCTGCCGGCAGTACGGCTGCAATGAGCGTCAGACCTGCACGGGGGATGCGGCCTGTCAGTGTGAGAGCTGCGCACGCAATCGCCGCAGCAGCAACTGCGATGCATGCCGGGACACCAATGCCTGCGGCAGTGGCAGAGCGGACGGCTATGCCTCCGGCTACGACGGAAAGAGCAAGAACCGCCGGGTGGGCATGGTGAATGTGGATAAGCAGGAGATCGACAAGGTGTTCGAGTCCGAGAGCGCGCTGCGGGCGGGGACGCTCTTCCCTGAGCTGCATAAGCCCATGAACGGCTATTGTCCCCGCAGTGAGCACTGCGGCACCCGCAAGCAGGCGGCAGCCTTTGCGGCCTGGGAGATGCGCCTCTACCTGAATACCCATCCCAACGATCAGGAGGCCCTCGCACTCTTTGGCAAGCTGTGCAGGGAGGCCGGGGAGGAAAACTACGCCACTGCCTTCCTCAACGAGGAATGCTGCAAAAACGGCTGGACCTGGCCCGGGAATCCCTGGCCGTGGGAATATGAATGCCGGTGCGGCGATTGAGTGAAGGAGGATATGGCCCATGTTTGTATATGAAAAGAAGCTGCAGTATCCTGTGCGCATCGCCCGCCCCGACCCGAAGATGGCTTCGCGCATCATCAGCCAGTACGGCGGCCCGGACGGCGAACTGGGCGCCTCATTGCGTTACCTGAGCCAGCGCTTCACCATGCCCTGCGGCGAGCTCAAGGGCCTCCTGACGGACATTGGCGTAGAGGAGCTTGGGCATCTGGAGATCGTGGGCGCGATGATCCAGCAGCTGACCCGCAACCTCAGCTGCGACGATATCACCAAGGCCGGCTTCGACGCCTATTTCGTGGATCATGGGATCGGCGTCTACCCGACTGCTGCCGGCGGGTATCCCTATCAGGCGGCTGCCATGCAGTCCAAGGGCGACGCCATTACCGATCTGCATGAGGATATTGCAGCAGATGCTGCAATCACACAGGAACAACAAGCCCCCAAAACAGGCCTGAAAAACGGTCGAAATACGAATGTTGGGACAAGCTTTCTCACGCATTGTTCGCAAATGAAGGAGCCGCCCTCTGCACAGGCAGTACGGCGGCTCTTTTGCGTTTCGCGGGTGAAAATGGCAGAAGAGGGATGGCTTGCTCATAAAGGCCTCAAAAGGCGCGTCTGAGGGCGACCAGAGGTGGGGTGGGAAACTTCGCCGGGAATGAGCCGGAGCGCCTCCTGGAGCCCATCCAAACGCAAATAAGTGATCTTACGTCTGCGACTGCCAGGAGGTCGGAAGTCTTATCAAAGATCATATGTACCGGTGTTGCTTTTGCCAGCATTGGAAAAACCGTCGTTGGAAAATCCAACGACGGAAAAACCAATGTCGGAAAATCCAACGTAAATAAATACTAATATACTAAATACTAATAAAATAAATACGTACCTACTAAGTACGAATGCAGCCTGCTGGGTAGATGATCAGTAGCGTTCAGAATAATACACACATCTGAAAGGGCAACTGGATAGGTTCTGCCTGACAGGATGGAGAGAGGCGGACAGCAAGTGAACCAAAAACTTGCTATCTGCCTTTTGTGTTGGTGCATGATTGATACTGCTTTTCAAAAGAAACAAGTCCGGTCACACCGACTGTCTCTCAACAATGAAACAATGAATAATATCTCTCACCGGCGGCGTTGATGGATTGTTGATCTTTTCCATGATATGCAGCGCGGCATTGATGCCAATCTCGGTGGTAGGCAGCTGAATGGTGGTCAGCGGCGGCTGGAGATAGCTGGCGATCTCCCGGTTGTCGAAGCCCACAACGGCTATATCCTCCGGGATTCGCAGGCCTGCCTCATTCAGCACCCGCATGCAGCCTGCTGCCATCAGGTCGTTCATGGCGAAAATGGCGGTGGGGCGATTCTCCAGTGCCAGAAGTGCCCGGGTCTCTGCCACGCCGGACTCATATTCCCAGTTGCCGTAGCGGATGTACTCCTCAGGAATCACCAGCCCCACCTGCTGCATCGCCATCTGGATGCCGTGCATGCGGCGAGCCGTGGGGTAGGAGTGCGGATGCCCGGCAATGACGGCAATGCGCTCATGACCCTTACTCAGAAGATACCGGGTCATGTCGGCGGCGGAGTCCTGATTG
>JAFQIB010000061.1 GCA_017397765.1 Clostridia bacterium
CTGCAGCGAGACCTCAAAAGGAACAATGCGGCGATTTTGCAGAGGGTTTCTTCCGCTTTAGCGGAAATTCAGAGAAACC
Organism: Clostridia bacterium; assembly: GCA_017397765.1. GTDB lineage: Bacteria > Bacillota > Clostridia > Christensenellales > Aristaeellaceae > UBA11524. Next base: position 80 of record JAFQIB010000061.1, read on the forward strand.
CTCTGCAATCGAGCCGCCCCGGATGCAGCCGCCACTACGCCTACTCAGGAGAACAGAGGGGGGCCGGGGGGAAGCGATTTGTAGCTTCCCCCCCGGCGGCTTTGTGCGCGCGGGTCGATGACCCTTCGACGCGCGAAAGTGGCTGCCGAGCTGTGGAACAGTCTTGTCGCTGAAGAAAAAGCAATTGTGTAATCAAGCGACAGAAAAAAGCCCTCTCAGTCAGCTTTCGCTGACAGCTCTCCCGGAGGGAGAGCCTTGTGGTGCGCCCAATTCCAGTTTGCCACCATCAATGAATGACAGCAAAACAACAAACCGCAAGCCGGTCAGACTTGCGGTTTGTCGTTTAACATGTCCACATCCAGGAAAAGGTGATCTGTCAACCCGCTTTGTGAGGACACTATATTGCTTACATGCGGATAATCATACGACCGCAGCTCTCGCATTCAACGATCTCGTCGGAGGCGTTGCGGACACGATGCAGCACTGCGCTGGGCAGGGAGGTGTTGCAGCCGGAGCATTGGCCGTTGACCAGGCGGCTGAGCGGGGGAACGATCTGCTTCTTGATGCGCTTGTAATGCGCCATCAGATCAGCATCAATGCCCTCGGCCTTCTTGTCAGCCACAGCGCGCTGGGCTTCTTGGGCGGCCTTCTTGGCGGGCATCTCCTTGTCATACTGGGCCTTGAGGCTCTCGAATTCGCTGCGCAGACGGGCCGCTTCGGTGCGGATGGAGTTGCCGCGCTGATCGTTGGTATTAGCTTCCTGGGTCAGGCGCTTCATCTCCTGCTCATAGCCCACAATGGTCTCGCGGCACTTGCTGACCTCGGCCATAAAGGAGCGGACGGCCTCCAGCTCTTCGGGCGGATTCTGCTCAAAACGGGCCTGCAGGCTGCTGAGCTGCTCCTCGCAGCGGTTCAGCGCGTCACGGATCGCATCCTTGCGGTCGATCAGCACGGCAACCTGCTCCTCAATCTGCTTATACTGCTTCTGGCGCTCCATGAAAAGGTCACGATCCTTCTCCATCTTCTGGCGAAGGGGGCTGCGGCGGATTTCCTGAGCCAGATTGTCGGCCTTGATATCCTCCACCTGATACTCCCACAACATCGTAAGCTGATCCATAAGTACCTCCTGATATTCACACATGCCCGGGGCATGCTGGATTCATTGATAGGCTCCTGCGCGGCTGGTAGAGACGCGCACATTACATTGTACAACAAGGGCGCTGTTTTGTAAAGCATCTGCCAGGGCAAAAATTCCCGGCTCCTCGGTGGCGTGGTGGCCTGCCTCCAGGAGGACGATGCCGGCTGCAGAGGCTTCCAGGGCGATATGATGCTTGGCCTCGCCGGTGAGGAAGGCCTGGGCGCCCAAAGCCGCTGCCGCAGGCCATTCATCCGCGCCGGAGCCGGAGCACATGCCGACCCTTTCCACCATTGCCAGGGGATTGCCCATCACGCGCACCGTGTCGCCCAGCACTTGGCTGATGTGCTGGGCCAGGTCGGATGCAGACATGGGAGCGGGCAGCGTGCCCACGCGCACAAACCCTTCGCCGGTGATATCCGTCAGGCCGATGCGGGCAGCCAATACGTCATTGATCCCGCCGGCAGCCTGGTCAAGATTCGTATGGGCGGAAATCAGGCTGATGCCGCCCCGGATCAGTCTGCACAGCAGCCGCGCCTGATAGTCGGTCTCCACCAGCCGTTTGATGGGGCTGAACATCATGGGATGATGGGTCACGATCAGGTTTGCGCCGTTTTCCAGCGCCTCGTCAATGACTTTGTCGGTCACGTCCAGCGCAAAGTGGACGCCGGTCACTTCCTGATCCGGATGGCCGACGAGCAGCCCGGAATTGTCATAGGCCACCTGTGTTTCAAAGGGGGCATGTTCGTTGATGAAATCGTATACCTGCCGGACGGTCAGCATGTAAGTTCCTCCAATTTCTTCGTATACCAGGCGATGTCCGCCTGAACCTCGGCGATGGCGTCGGCATCCGGAACAGAAGCGGCGAGCAGCCCTTTTTCCTTGTCCTGATGGACGCGCCTGCGCCAGAGGGCGTAGGGTTGCAGCAAGGCTGAGTCCTCCTGCCAAAGCAAGCGGCCATACCGGATCTCTTCGGCTGAAAGCGGGGCGCTGCCAGCTTCGGCCCGCCAGAATACATAGTATCGGCCGGAGGCCTTGCACAGCCTTTCCTGCACGATGTGATAGCCGATCTCACAGATGGCTTTGCGCACCAGATGCAGCTCTGTATGTGCGCCCAGCACCAGCACAGCGCCCTGCAACTTGTTCTGTCCCTGACGCAGGATGTCGGCCATCAGCTCGCCGCCCATGCCCATCACGGAAATGCAGCCGCAGGGATGGGTCACGGCGTCCAGACCGTCGGCCAGCACCACTTCTGCCCGGTCAATGAGCCGCTGGCGGGTCAGATTCTCCCGGGCCCGTTCAAGCGCTTTGGGGCTGACGTCCGCAGCAATCATCTGCCGGCAAATGCCATTTCGCAGCAGATGGCAGGGGAGATAGGCGTGATCCGTGCCAATGTCTGCGCCCCATTCGCAGGGCTCGTACAGGGCAGCGGCAAGGGATAAGCGTTCATCAAGCATGATTGCCTCCGGCGTATCGGGACGCCAAAATGGTCAGAAGGGCAGATTCCAGCTCGTGGATCTCCACCAGCGATTTATGCATGCGGACAGCGATCTCCTCATTGGACAGGCGTGGCGCATCCAAGCCAAGCCGGTGACGCAGATAGGCGGTGTGAATTCCGGGCGCCAGCATGCCCGGCGCATACAATGCATCCAGCGATACCAGCCGAAGCTCCTCGCGGGTTGCTGCGCGATGTGCTGAAAGCAAATGCTGAGCGGAAACATGGAGCTTCATCAGCAGCGGATCGTCGACATTATCCGCATTAAGCAGATATGCACCCGCAGCGGCGTGGATGGCGCCGGTGTGCATCGGATCGCCGTCAAAGGGCAGGGAATGCACGGTGCAGAAGATGTGATCCACCAACCTTTGTGTGACGGCAGCTGCAGGCAGACAACGCATCAGCGTAGTGGTGATGTGCATGCGCAGCGTCCGGTCATCGGCATGCGCAGCGGCTTTCTGCTGCAGCTGTGCATATCTGCAGGCGAGGGTTTGCAGCTCCTCAAGCATAACGGCCTCCGGTCAAAAGAAGCCCTGCCTATAACAGACAGGGCGTCTTGCACAGGGGCGATGCCCCTTAATCGATATAATCCTTGAGCTTCTTGGAGCGGCTGGGATGGCGGAGCTTGCGCAGCGCCTTGGCTTCGATCTGACGGATGCGCTCGCGGGTGACGTTGAACACCTTGCCGACTTCCTCCAGCGTGCGCTGATGGCCGTCATCCAGGCCGAAGCGCAGGCGCAGCACCTTTTCCTCACGGGGGGTCAGGGTATCCAGCACCTCCATCAGCTGCTCCTTCATCAGGGCGAAGGAAGCAGCTTCGGCGGGGGCGGGTGCGTCGTCATCGGGGATGAAGTCGCCCAGATGGCTGTCCTCTTCCTCGCCGATGGGGGTCTCCAGGGAGACCGGCTCCTGAGCGATCTTGATGATCTCGCGCACCTTGGCTTCGCTGATGCCCATTTCCTTGGCGATCTCCTCGGGGGTGGGCTCGCGGCCGTACTCCTGCAGGAGCTGACGGCTGACGCGGATCAGCTTGTTGATGGTTTCCACCATGTGAACCGGGATGCGGATGGTGCGGGCCTGATCGGCGATGGCGCGGGTGATGGCCTGACGAATCCACCAGGTGGCGTAGGTGGAGAACTTGAAGCCCTTGGTATAGTCAAACTTCTCCACAGCCTTGATCAGACCCAGGTTGCCCTCCTGGATCAGATCCAGGAACAGCATGCCGCGGCCCACATAACGCTTGGCGATGGAAACGACCAGACGCAGGTTGGCTTCCGCCAGCTTGCGCTTGGCTTCTTCCTTTTCCTCGGGGGTGCCGTTTTCAAGCTGCTTGGCGATCTCAATCTCCTCATCGGCGGTCAGCAGGGGCACCTTGCCGATCTCCTTGAGGTACATGCGCACCGGGTCGTCGATGCTCACGCCTTCCGGGGCAGACATGTCCGTCAGATCTTCCTGGGGTGCGGCGGCAGGTGCGACGGGCGTGGGATCATTTTCATTGATGACCTCAACACCGAGGGCCTCCAGCGTTTCCAGCACCTTGTCAAGCTGGTCGGGTTCCATGTCCATTTCCATCAGGCGGTCCATGATATCCTTGTAGGTCAGGGAACCCTTGCTCTTGCCGTACTCATAAAGCTCGGTCAGCTTTGCTTGACGGGCATCAGGTGAAAGCGTCAAAGAAATCTCTCCTTCTAATCAGTCCACAATGCGGTGCGTGACCGCAGCGATATATGATCAAATCCTGCGATCAGGATCTGTGAGCGGTTAGTTTGCTGATCTGGGCAGACAGCTGCTGTGCCCGCTGGAGCGCATTGAGCTTGTCGCTGCCGCTCAGGGAGGACAATCTGGCCTCCAGCGCCGAAAGCTCGGCCCGGCTGCGCTTGAGGCGGTTTCGGTCCAGACAGTCCTGAGCCATGCGGATCAGCTGATCCGTATCCTCGACCGGCGGGGTCAGCAGCAGCTTTGATACCCGCGCCCGGGTCATTTCCTCCACCTGCTCCTCCGCAAGGGCCGCTGCGGAAGCTCCCTCGCACAGGCTCAGATACAGGTTGCGCAGCAGGGGATCGCGGAAGTCTTCCTCAGTGGCAATGTCCGTGGGCACGCGGCCTGTGCCGAAGATGGAGATCAGCAGCTCCTCGTCCCGTTCCTCCTCGGTTGCGGCAGGGGAGGTGCGGTTGGGGGAAAACCGTGGTTTGGCGGCCGGGGAGGCCGGTGCGGCAGGCTTGCCGACGCTTGGTGCGTTGACGCCGATCTGCGCCAGCAGAACCTCCCGGCTGAAGCCGGTCTGCAATATCAGCTCCTGCAGGTGGTTCTCCCGTTCGACGGGATCGACCTTCTGCAGGATGGCGGCGCAGGCTCTGGCGTAATCTGTCCGGCCCTCCTGGCTGGACAGGTCGTATTGCTCGCGCAGCCGTCTGATCCGGTAGCTTTCGGGGGTCAGGGCGGGGAGGCGCTCGAAGCCCTCCAGGCCGTCCCGGCGGATGAATTCATCCGGATCAAGCTTGTCCGGGAACTGAAGTACGCGGGCGGGGACGCCTGCCTCCTCCAGCACCGTCAGGCCCTTCATGATGGCGTTCTGACCGGCGTTGTCGCCGTCGTAGCTCAGATACACCATGGGGGCAAAGCGTTTGAGCAGCTTGGCTTGCTCGGGCGTCAGGGCGGTGCCGAGGGTGGCGCATACGCCGGCGACGCCGAACTGGGTCAGGGATACAACGTCCATATAGCCCTCAACCAGGATCACCCGCTTCAGGTTTCTCTCCTTTTTGAGCAGATTGGCGGCATAAACGCCAAGCCGTTTGTTGAAAACGGGCGTATCGGAGGTGTTGAGGTATTTGGGCTGCACGTCGCCCAGGGCACGTCCGCCAAAGGCAAGGACATTGCCGTATTGGTCGATGATGGGGAAAATCGCGCGGTTGCGGAACATGTCAAAGGCCCTGCGGGGCTTTCCGGGGATTTCTTCTCCGGTGGCAGGGTCGGTGGCGGCAGGTTCCGCTTCCTTGATGACCGTTAATCCGGCCAGACGCAGCTCCTCCAGGGAGTAGCCCTGCTGCTGCAGATGCTTTGTCAGCGTATCCCAGCCGGCAGGCGCAGCGCCCAGACCGAATTTGCGGATGATATTGTCCGTCAGGCCGCGGCGCTTGAGATAATCCAGCGATGATTGCCCCTGGGGGGTAAACAGCGTCTGATGGAAAAAGCGGGCGGCTTCCTTGTTGGCCTCCAGCAGCCTGTCCCGCTGGGTGCGGCGGCGCTGGTATTCGGGGTCCTCCTCCAGCTGGGGGAGGGGCATATGCAGCTGATCGGCCAGATGCTTGACCGCATCCTGGAACTCCAGCCGCTCAATATCCATCACGAACTGGATGACGCTGCCGCCGGCCTTGCAGCCGAAGCAGTAGTACATCTGCCGTTCCTGATCGACGGAGAAGGATGCGGTTTTTTCACCGTGGAAGGGACACAGGCCCCAGTGCCGGTGGCCGTTGCGCTTGAGCGAAACGTACTGGCCTACGATCTGAACGATATCCGCGCGGGAGCGCAGCTCGTCCAGCCATGCAGCAGGAAATCTGGCCATGCGCTTCACCGCCCTTTCGTCATCGTTCATGGGCGGATTATTCCGCTCTGTTCATTCCGTCACGAAACGATATTCGCCATATTCTCGGATTTTCCTGCTTGATTTTGCAGGAGGATGCTGGAGAATGTTACAAAATTGCAGTTCTGCCCGTCAAATCAGGGCGAAGCCGGAGGGAACGAAGAGCTTCTGGAACTGGCGGATGGCGTAACGGTCGGTCATGCAGGAGAGGAAATCGCATACGGCCCGTGCCGTGCCTTCCCGGTAGCCGATATAGACAAACTCCTCGGGCATTTCACCGGGATGCTCGCTGTAATAGCGGAAGAGCGCCTTCATCACATGATCGCAGCGGCTTTCCTCCGCAGCGCGCCAGGCGTCGCGGTACACCTTTTCAAACATGAATTCCCGCAAACCGTCCATGGCGCTCTGCATCAGGGGCGACATTTCCAGATGCTCGGTGTCCTGACTGTTGGCGACCACGTCGGCAATCATGGTATTGATACGTTCGCCGTGGCTGTTGCCCAGCACCTTCAGGCAGTCTGCAGGCAGCTCAAAATCCCGCAGCACGCCGCCGCGCAGGGCGTCGTCCAGATCGTGATTGAGGTAGGCGATCCGGTCAGCCCGGCGGACGCATTCGCCCTCCAGCGTGGCGGGGAACTGCCTGCCGGAGTGGCACAGGATGCCGTCACGGACCTCCCAGGTCAGGTTGAGCCCGGCGCCGTTGCTTTCCAGCACCTCGACCACCCGGCGGGACTGCTCGTTGTGGCGGAAGCCTTCGGGCATCAGCTCGTCCAGCGAGCGTTCGCCAATATGGCCGAAGGGGGTGTGCCCCAGATCGTGCCCCAGCGCGATGGCCTCCGTCAGATCCTCGTTCAGCCGCAGGCAGCGGGCGATGGTGCGGGCGATCTGCGCCACCTCCAGCGTGTGCGTGAGGCGGGTACGGTAATGATCGCCCTCGGGGGAGAGAAAGACCTGGGTTTTATATTTCAGCCGTCTGAATGCCTTGCAGTGAATGATGCGGTCCCTGTCCCGCTGGAAATCGGTGCGCATGGGACAGGGCTGAGCGGGCAGTTCGCGCCCGCGGGACGCCAGCGCCTTGGCTGCGCGCGGGGAAAGCCGGGTCAGCTCCTCCTGCTCAAATTGTTCGCGGATGGTCATACGGCTGCCTCCTTACTTGGGTATTTCGGTATAGATATACCACACAAGCAGCGGGAAATCCTTGTTATACCAGGCTTTTTGACAACAAAAATCCCGGAGAAAGGGCTTCTCCGGGAAGAAAATGTGCGCTTGTGGCGCTTCTGAAATGCAGGACAGCCTTTTTACAGGCCCAGCATGGCAGCGCCGATGATACCGGCGTCCGGGCCCAGCTTGGCCAGCTCGATCCGGGCATAGGGCATGGTCTTGTACATTACCAGATGCGCGACCTCCTTGCGCAGGGCATCCAGCAGGAAATCGCCGGCCTTGGATACGCCGCCGCCCAGGGCGATGACCTCGGGATCGAGGAAGTGGATGATGTTCACGATGGTGGTGGAGAGCGCCTTCACATAGTCGCCAAAGAGCTTCAGGCCCAGCTCGTCGCCTTCCTTGGCGGCGTCAAAGACCATCTTGGCGTTGATCTTCATGGGATCGTTCTCCGCCTTGACCAGGATCGCGCTGTCCTGATACTGGTTGACCGCCGCGCGGGCCGCCAGGATGATGGCGGTAGCGGAGCAGTAGCGCTCCAGACAGCCGCGGTTGCCGCAGTTGCAGGGATTGCCGTCCATCTCGATAATCATGTGGCCGATCTCGCTGCCCACGCCGTGGAAGCCGCTCCACACCTTGCCACCGATGACGATGCCGCCGCCAACGCCGGTGCCCAGGGTCAGGAACACGCTGGAGTGTGCGCCGGCGCTCACGCCCGCCACATTCTCGGCCAGACCGGCAACGGTCGCGTCGTTGTCCATATAGACGGGCTTGTCGATGTGCTTGCGCATTTCACCGGCGAAGTCCACGTCCTTCCAGCCCAGATTGGGGCAGAAGGCCACATGGCCCGTGCGGGGATCCACCACGCCGGGCAGGCCAGCGCCCAGGGATTTCACTTCATTCAGACCGTAGCCGGAGCGGCCCAGGGTCTCCAGGGCGCAGTCCGCCATGGCCTTGATCTGATCCGCCACGGGGATGTCCGTGCGGGTGACCATGTTGCCCTTGCACAGGATCTCGCCCTTCTCATTCACCACGCCGACCTGCACGCCGGTGCCGCCCACGTCAAAACCGATGTATACCATATCATGTACCTCCTTATGAATAGGA
>JAFQIB010000062.1 GCA_017397765.1 Clostridia bacterium
CCCTGATCTGCCGGAGCTGCTCAGGGAGATCAAGGCCCTGGGCTATCAGGTCAAGCTGGATACCAACGGCAGCCGCCCGGAGGTGCTGCGCCGTCTGGCGGAGGAAGGGCTGGTGGATTACGTCGCCATGGATGTGAAGAACAGCCCGGCCCGGTATGCCCAGACCACCGGCTGCCCCGGCGTGCGGCTGGAGGATGTGGAGCGCAGCCTGCGCTTCCTGCTGGGCGGCGGGGTGGATTTTGAGCTGCGCACCACCGTTGTCCGGGAGCTCCATGACGAAGCGTCCATACAGGATATGGGGGCATGGGTACAATCCCTTGGGGGTCCGAATGCGGTGAAACGCTTTTTTATCCAGCCCTATGCAGACCGGGACAGCGTCCTTTGCAAGGGGCTCAATCGCCCGGAAGATGAGGAACTGGCCCGGTTTCAGGCGGCTTTGGCGCCCTATGCCCAGCAGGTGGAGATCAGGGGTTGAAGCAACAAGATATAGTTTGTGATAAAAATATCTGGCACAACATATTGACAAATGCGGCGTTGTCCTCTATAATGGAGTCACTGCTTTTCACACAAGGCTTTGCCTTGTGTTTCTATTTCACAAGCGATGGAGGTAGCGCATGTATCAGGTTCTGAAGCGCGATGGCAGCACGGTAGAGTTTGAGCTGTCCAAGATCAGCGCAGCAATGGTGAAGGCTTTCGAGGCTCTGGGAAAGAACTACCATCCCAGCGTGATCAACCTGCTGACCCTGCAGGTGACCAGCCACTACGAGAACAAGATCAAGGACGACAAGATCACGGTTGAAGATATCCAGGACAGCGTCGAGCAGGTGCTCTCCGACGCCGGCTATGCGGACGTGGCCAAGGCCTATATTCTGTACCGCAAGCAGCGCGAGAAGATCCGCAACGTCAATTCTGCCCTCCTGAACTACAAGGATCTGGTGGACAACTACCTCAAGATCAACGACTGGCGCGTGAAGGAGAACTCCACGGTGACCTACTCCGTGGGCGGCCTGATCCTGTCCAACTCCGGCGCCATCACTGCCAACTACTGGCTGAGCGAGATCTATGACAGCGAGATCGCCGAGGCTCACCGCAGCGCGGCAATCCATCTGCACGATCTGTCCATGCTGACCGGCTACTGCGCAGGCTGGAGCCTGAAGCAGCTGATCCAGGAGGGCCTGGGCGGCGTTCCCGGCAAGATCACCTCTTCTCCCGCCGGCCACCTGTCCACCCTGTGCAACCAGATGGTCAACTTCCTGGGCATCATGCAGAACGAATGGGCCGGCGCGCAGGCCTTCTCTTCCTTCGATACCTATCTGGCGCCCTTTGTCAAGATCGACAACCTGAGCCAGAAGGAAGTCAAGCAGTGCGTGCAGTCCTTCATCTACGGCGTGAACACCCCCTCCCGCTGGGGCACTCAGGCGCCCTTCTCCAACATCACCCTGGACTGGACCGTCCCCGTTGACCTGAAGGATCAGCCTGCCATCGTCGGCGGCAAGGAGATGGACTTCACCTACGGCGACTGCGAGAAGGAAATGGCCATGGTCAACAAGGCCTTCATCGAGATCATGATCGAGGGCGACGCCAACGGCCGCGGCTTCCAGTATCCCATCCCCACCTACTCTATCACCAAGAACTTTGACTGGAGCGAGACGGAGAACAACAAGCTCCTGTTTGAGATGACCGCCAAGTACGGCACCCCCTATTTCTCCAACTACATCAACTCCGATATGGAGCCCTCCGATGTGCGCTCCATGTGCTGCCGTCTGCGTCTGGACCTGCGCGAGCTGCGCAAGAAGTCCGGCGGCTTCTTCGGCTCCGGCGAGAGCACCGGCTCCATCGGCGTTGTGACCATCAACCTGCCCCGCATCGCTTACCTGGCTGAGAACGAGGCTGACTTCTACGCCCGCCTGGACAAGCTGATGGACATCTCCGCCCGCAGCCTGAAGACCAAGCGCACCGTCATCACCAAGCTGATGGAGAGCGGCCTGTACCCCTACACCAAGCGGTATCTGGGCACCTTCGCCAACCACTTCTCCACCATCGGCCTGATCGGCATGAACGAGGTGGGCCTGAACGCCAAGTGGCTCCGTGCGGATCTGACCCATGAGAAGACCCAGAAGTTCGCCCAGGAAGTGCTGGACCATATGCGCGAGCGCCTGAGCGACTACCAGGAGCTGTACGGCGATCTGTACAACCTGGAGGCGACCCCCGCCGAGTCCACCACCTACCGCTTCGCCAAGCACGATAAGGAGCAGTATCCCGACATCATCACCGCCAACGAGAACGGCACGCCCTACTACACCAACTCCTCCCACCTGCCCGTGGGCTATACGGAGGACATCTTCTCTGCGCTGGAGATCCAGGACGAGCTGCAGACCCGCTACACCTCCGGCACCGTGTTCCACGCCTTCCTGGGCGAGAAGCTGCCGGACTGGCAGGCCGCCGCTGCGCTGGTGCGCAAGATTGCCGAGAACTTCAAGCTGCCCTACTACACCATGTCTCCCACCTACTCCGTGTGTGCGGACCATGGCTATCTGACCGGCGAGCAGTACACCTGCCCCCACTGCGGCAAGAAGACCGAGGTTTACAGCCGCATCACCGGCTACTACCGTCCCGTGCAGAACTGGAACGACGGCAAGTCTCAGGAGTTCAAGGACCGCAAGGTGTATGACATTGAGAATTCCGTGCTGAAGAATCCGCTGACGGCGGAGACTCAGATTGCCCCTGCTGTGGCGGAGGCGCCTGCGGCGGTGACTGCGCCCGTGGCGAAGGCTGCCAAGGTGCAGCTCTTCTCCCGCGTGACCTGCCCCAACTGCCGCGTGGCGGAGAAGCTGCTGGACAAGGCCGGTGTTGCCTATGAGAAGCTGATCGCTGAGGAGAATATCGACCTGTGCCGTCAGCTGGATATCAAGGGCGCTCCGACGCTGGTGGTTTCCGACGGCGAAAACACCGTGAGCTACTACGGCGTGCCGGAGATCAAGAAGTTCCTTGCTGACGTGTAACAACAAAATGCAAGAGCCGGACAGCGTCCGGCTCTTGCGCTTGAGGAGAGAATAACATGTACGACGTGATCATCGTTGGCGGCGGGCCTGCGGGCCTGACGGCTGCCGTGTATGCCCTGCGTGCCGGGAAGACCGTGCTGGTGGTGGAAAAAAACAGCTTCGGCGGACAGATCGCCTTCTCCCCCCGGGTGGAGAATATCCCCGGCACGGCACAGATCAGCGGCGCTGCCTTTGCGGATCAGCTGATGGATCAGGCGCTGAATCTGGGCGCTGAGGCGGAGATGGAAAAGGTGATCGGCGTCGAAAAGGCGGCGGATCGGCTGATCGTCACCACGGAAGAGGGGAGCGCCTTCGAGGGCAAGAGCGTCATTCTTGCCCTGGGTGTGAAGCACCGCACGCTTGGCTTACCCGGCGAGATGGAGCTGATCGGCCGCGGCTTGTCCTTCTGCGCGGTGTGCGACGGCGCGTTCTATGAGGGCCAGGAGGTCGCCATGATCGGCGGCGGTAATTCTGCGCTGCAGGAGGCCCTGCTGCTCAGCGACGTGTGCAGCAAGGTGACCGTGGTGCAGAATCTGCCTGTCTTCACCGGTGAAAAGAAGCTGGCGGACGCGCTGCTGGCCAAGGACAATGTGGAGGTGTATTTCTCCACGCTGGTGACCGGCTATCATGCCGATGCAAGCGGTCTGACCGGCCTGACGCTACGCAGCGAAGCAACCGGGGAGGAGCAGATTCTGCCGGTGAAGGGCGCTTTCCTGGCGGTGGGGCTGGAGCCGGAGAACGGCAGCTTTGCCCATCTGGCGGCGCTCAACGACTGGGGCTACTTTGCCTCCGGCGAGGACTGCTGCACGGCCACGCCCGGCGTTTTCGTAGCAGGCGATTGCCGAGCCAAGGGCATCCGTCAGGTGGTGACCGCAGCGGCGGACGGCGCTGTGGCGGCCATGGCGGCCTGCCGGTATGCGGACGAGCATTGATGCGGAACGGAAAAAGGAATTTTCCCATTGGCAAGGATGCTGAAAGGGAGAGGGATTATCTTTCACTTTTAGCATGCAATTAACGAAAACGCAAGCCAGCCAGGGCTTGCGGTTTCGTGTACTGGTGTAAAAGAATGAAAGCGACAAGCTGGAATTTGGTATGACATAATATACACGACATCTTACTCATCACGAAGGGAGATGATCACAACAAGAAGGGAGCAAACCACATGAAAAAGCCCACCATAACTGCCCTCTATGAACGTCTCAGCCGTGACGATGAATTGCAGGGCGAGTCGAACTCGATCACCAATCAAAAAAGATTGCTGGAGGAATACTGTGCATCCCACGGGCTGACAAACTGTGTTCACTTCACGGACGATGGCATCTCCGGCACGCGCTTTGACCGTCCGGGTTTCATGGCGATGATGGCGGAGGTGGATGCTGGACGCATCCATACCATCTGCGTCAAGGACATGAGCCGCGTGGGGCGTGATTACCTACGCGTTGGTGAGATCATGGAAATTCTCCGCAAGAAGGGCGTCCGGCTGATTGCTGTCAATGATAACGTGGATAGCGCCAACGGCGATGATGACTTCACACCCTTCCGCAACATCATGAACGAATGGTATGCGCGGGATACCAGCAAGAAGATTCGTTCCACCTTTGCAGCCAAGGGTCGCTCCGGCAAGCACGTTGCCAGCACTACGCCCTATGGATATCTGAAAGACCCGCTGGATCACAACCACTGGATTGTTGACGAGGAGGCCGCCGCAGTTGTCCGACGCATCTTCCAGCTGACCATCGACGGATATGGCCCGTATCAGATTTCGCAGATGCTTGCCAAGGAGCAGGTCGAGATTCCCGCCGTCCACATGGCGCGGCATGGCGCTGGTCTCTGGCAGGGGCGCGTGGATGAGATCAAAGACCCGTATGCGTGGGGCTCGTCCACCGTGGTGGGCATCCTTTCCAAGCGGGAGTACCTGGGCGAGACGGTCAACTTCAAGACCCGCAAGCACTTCAAGGACAAGAAAAGCCATTATGTCCCGATGGATCAGTGGACGGTGTTCGAGGGGACGCAGGAGCCGATCATCGACCCGGAGACCTTCGATACGGTGCAGCGCATCCGCAGCACAGTCCGCCGGTATCCCAACGGCTGGGGGCCGACGCATCCGCTGACAGGGCTGCTATTCTGTGCCGATTGCGGAAAGCGGCTGTACGAGCAGCGCGTCAGCAATGGCAAGCGGATTTCTCAGTTCCATTGCTGCGAGTACAACAAGATGCCCATCGGGACGCTGTGCAAAACGCCGCACCGCATCAACGCAGACCATGTGCTGAAGCTGGTTTCCGAGTTGCTTGCAGCCTGTGCGCAGTATGTCCAGCTTGACCGGGAACAGTTCCTGCGCGACGTGCATCAGGAGGAGGACGCTCTTTTCACAAAAGAGCAGGCGCGCTATACGGAGCGCATCAGGGCAGCGCAGACCCGCGCGGATGAACTGGAGAAGCTGATCTGCCGCATCTACGAGGATCACATTCTGGAGAAGATCCCGGATGAGCGTTATCAGGCGCTGGACAGCCAGTATTCGCAGGAGCTGAAGCGCATGAAGGACGAAATCGCCGCCTGTGAAGCTGCCCTTGCCGAGCGCACCCGCAAGCGTGGTTCCGCTGCGAAGTTTGCCGACCTATTCGACAACTACACCACCTTCGATAACCTGACGCCGGCCATTCTGCACCAGTTTGTTGACCATATCGTGGTGCACGAGCGCACCATCAAGGGCAGTCCGAACAGCCCGCAGCAGATCGACATCTACTTCAACTTCATCGGCAATTTCATCCCTCCGAATTTCGTGGATGCACCGCCCACGCCGGAGCAGCTGGAGGAAATGCAGAAGCAGGAGGAACGCCGGGAGAAGTACCGTCAGGCGTACCAGCGCCGCAAGGCAAATGGCACTCAGAAGCTTTATGAGGAGCGCACGAAGGAAAAGCGCAAGGCGCGGATTGACGCGGGCAAAGCCGCCTGCCGCTCAGAGGACATTGCCAACGGAATCTACACTGCCGTACAGCCGATCTTGCAGCCGCAGCGGGCGGTTGCAAGCGAATGACAGGAGGAATGACGATGAAGCTGCTGTCCTGTGCGTTCAATTTCGATACAGGCCGCGTGGAGCTGCTGTTCGATGACGAAAGCGCCCTGCTGATCGACTGCACCGCCATCGAGAATCAATATGGTACGACCCTGCGCAGACGGAGCGAGCTGGATTGGTTGATCTACAACGAACCGCTGTCCTATGCGCAAATGCTGCTGGACGAGTCGATGGAGCAATATCTCAGCAACGTAACAAAGTGAATATCTCAACCAACGGGCATTGGCACACGCCAGTGCCTTTTCAATTACGATCAATTCAGGAGGAACAACCCATGAGCAGAAAAAAGAACAAGACCGTCGCTGAACTCCGCGCCGCCGAGGCCAAGGCTGTGCAGGAGCGCGATGCGAAGAATGCCTACATCAAAGACCTGCACAAGCAAATCAGCGAAGCCACCCGCCAGGAACGGAACAAGCACCTGTACGCTCGCGGCGGAGAGCTGACCCACCACTTGCAGGACAACACCGAGCTGCTGACCGACGATGATGTGAAGCTGTTTCTGGAATACGTGTTCAGCTTCAGCCGGACGCAAAGGCTGGTCAGTGATATGCTGGCGATCCGCCGCGGCGAGGCCGATGGCACCGTGGAGGATCTGGTGAACAACGCCATGTCCGGGTACGCACGGGCAACTTTCCGGGGAAACGATGGTCAGACAAGCTGACCCCTCACTTTGTGAGGGCGCAATTATACGCACGTTCCGTGCATTGCGTTCTCCGAAGGCCCTTGCAGGGGACTCGCTGGCAAAGTGCAAAGCCCTTTTCCAGCATCAGGGAGGCAAGCCTCCCTGCGCCGATTGCATCGGCTACCCACA
>JAFQIB010000063.1 GCA_017397765.1 Clostridia bacterium
GGATGTAGGCGTTCATGGAGGAGATGTTCAGGATGTTGCCGGACTTGCGGGCAACCATGTCCTTGGCGAACACCTGGGTGGGCAGCAGAGTGCCCTGGTAGTTGAGCTTGAACACAAAGTCAATGCCGTTGGGCTCCAGGTCGAAGAAGGTCTTCTGGCCCTCCTTGGCCTCGTGCTGGTACTCATTGTCGGTGGTAGCACGGGGATTGTTGCCGCCGGCGCCGTTGACCAGAATGTCGCAGGGGCCCAGATCGTTGAGCACCTGCTGGTGAACAGCCTCGAGGGCTTCGGGGTCAAGCACGTTGGCCTTGTAGCCTTCGCAGATGAAGCCTTCGGCCTTCAGCTCGTCAGCCAGCTTCTTCACCGCTTCCTCGTTCAGATCCAGGGCAGCGACCTTCGCGCCGGCCTGTGCATAGGCGCGGGCCATGTCGCCGCACAGCACGCCGCCAGCGCCGGTCACAACGACGACCTTGCCGGTAAAATCAACATTCAGAGGCAGATTCATCATAGGGATACCTTCCTTTCTGATATGAACATTCAGTTTGATCAGTCTGCGAGCTTGGCCACGTCATCCACGGTTTTGATGGCTTCCATGGCTTCCTCAAGGGTGTGGCCGCCGGCGATGTAGGCCTTGCGGGCGCCGTTGATAGCCTGGATCTCCTTGATGCGCTTGCCATCCAGCTCGTAGCCCTTCATGGCCCACAGGGTTGCGACCCACGCCAGCATGGGGATGATGCAGAAGCAGATGATAACCGCCCAGTTCATGCCGTCCACATAGGGCGTCGCCTTGGTGGGCAGCTCCTTCAGACCGACGGTCAGGGTGATGACCACCGCCACAACGGTCGCAGACAGGGAGGACACCAGCTTATCCACCAGAGAGAACAGGGTGCCCATGATGCCGGGGATGAACTTGCCGGAGCGATAGGTCTCGTAGTCGGCGCAGTCGGCCACCATGGGGATGGGCATGTCAGCGGTAGCGTAGTAAGCGCCGTAGCCCACGCCGAAGAACAGGATGAAGGCGATGGTGTACAGGTTGATGGCAAGCTTGCCGTTCTGATCCATGAGGATCAGGTTCAGCGCAGTGGTCTCAGGCTTCCAGATCAGCAGCAGCGCCAGCACGCCCACATAGCAGGCCAGGGCCACGCCCACATAGGTCATCAGAGACTTTTTCTGGCCGAACTTCTGGGAGGTGCGGACCGTCAGCGCAAAGAAAGGCGCAGAGAACACATAGCCCAGCACCATCATGACAGCATTCAGGGTGTCGTAACGGTTCTGGCTGAGCGTCACACCAGCTTCGTTGGTGATGACGCCAAACTGGGTCATGCAGCCGTAGATCATGCACAGCACAGTCAGGTTGGTGGCGATGGACAGGGCCAGCTTGCAGCCACCGCCGGCGACCATCAGGCGCTGCAGGGGCTTGTTGGCCTTGATGATCTGCACATATTCGCGAATCTTCAGGTTCTCCTGCTTGTTGCCCATGCCGAAGTACTTGGTCTGATCCTTCTCCCAGATGCCGATGATGGCAACGATGGTCAGCAGGATGGACACCACGATGCCGATGGGGGTCATGATGTTGAACCAGGTGGCATTGTAGTCGCCCGCGATGCCGTCAGAGGCGATGACCATGCCCAGCACCTGGATCAGGCCCATGCCGGCCAGGGAGCCGATGGTGTTGAAGACCGTGAACAGAGGACGCTGCTTGGGATCGTTGGTCAGCACAGGCTGAGCAGAGCGGGTGACGGAGGTCTGGAAGGTATAGCCGATGACCCACACCGCATACAGTCCAACAAACAGCACATAACGGGCCCACATCATGGTTTCAGGGATCAGGGGCGTCACCATATACAGCAGGATGACGGAAACGGCCATGATGATGTTGCCGATGACCATGAAGGGACGGAACTTACCGAACTTGCCGTCGGTTTTGTCCATCAGCGCGCCGATGATCGGATCGGTAATGGCGTCAAAGACGCGCATGCCGGTGATCATGAAGGATGCAAAGGCCATGCCCAGGCCGAGCACGCGGTTGCCAAAGGTAGCAATGAAGGACAGGATCAGGACGTAGTACACATTCGTCGCGCCGTTGTTCATGGGGAACATCGCCAGCTGATAGAATTTAGCGCGATTCATGTTCTGATTCTCAGACATGAGAGGAGCCTCCTTTGTTCTTTTTCAATATCACCAGTCTGCAGCACGCAGGCTTGATTACACCCAGTTGGACTTCTGCTTGTTCTTCTTCTTGGGCAGGATGTACTTCTCCGGCAGCTTCTCCGCCCTGGTGAAGGTGGCGGTATCCTTCAGCCGGCCGCAGACGGCCTCCACCTTGAGCACGTCCTCCATGGGCACCTTGAAGGTGAACACATGGTCATCGCTCTCCTTGGTGTCGAAGGTCTTGCCGTTGACGATCAGGGTGATCTTCTTTTCCGTGGAGTACACCTTGATCTTCGTCACCTTGTCCGCCCGCTCGGCATAGCGCTTGGAGCAGATATGCACAAACTGCTCCTTGGACCAGTTGGCCTTGTAAAGGTAGAAGGAATCCTTCTTCACCTTGCGGTCGAAGGTGACCAGGCCCTTGTGGTTCATGCCGGGCTCGCCGCCCTGATCGCGGGCGTCCGCCGCGAAGTCGAACATGTTCCACACATGCGTGGACCACATGTAGGGATGGCGCTTGAAGCACTTGACCATGAACTCATGGTATTTGGCCTGGTATTCCTCGGTATGATCGTTGCGGCGGGGATGGGAGGAATGCAGATTGGGCATGCCCTCCGCACCGTACTCGGAATAGCCCAGGGGCGTCTTGGGGTAGCAGAGGTGGAAGAAGCTGATCCACAGGTCGTTGAGGAACAGGCCCGGGACGTACCATCCCAGATACAGGTTCCAGCTGACCACGTCGGTGATGTGGGCCACAGGATTGAACGGGCCGCACATGGCGTAGCAGGCCAGGGTGGTGAAGCGGGTGGGATCGGTCTGATGGATCAGATCGTTCAGGACGTGATGGTTGTCCAGCATGTCCTTCTTCTCCGCGCGCTTGGTGGAGATGGTGATCTCATTGGACACGCCCCAGCAGACGATGCAGGCGTGGTTGTAGTTCTGCTCAATGAGCTCCTTCATCTGGCTGATGGTGTTCTCCCGGCCGTTCACCATGTGCTCGGAGATGTAGGGGATCTCCGCCCAGACGACCATGCCGTAGCGGTCGCACAGATCGTAGAAGTACTGATCGTGCTGATAATGGGCCAGACGGACGGTGTTGCAGCCCATTTCGGCAATGAGCTTCATGTCCTCGTCATGGTGCTCCCTGATGATGGCGTTGCCCAGGCCCTTGCGGTCCTGATGGCGGGAGACGCCGTGGAGGGGGTAGGGCTTGTCATTGAGGACGAAGCCGATCTTGGGATCGACCCGGAAGGAGCGCACACCGAAGGGGATGTCCAGCGCATCGGTGACCACGCCGTCCGCCACGACCTCTGCATGGCAGGTGTACAGGTAGGGATCTTCCACACCGTGCCAGCGGTGCGCCTTTTCCAGCTCGATGGTCACGTCCGTACCGTTTGCAGTGCCCAGCACGCGGTCCTTGTGATCCTTCAGGGTGATGACCACGTCACCGCCGCTCACCCGACTCTGGACGCGGACCTTCGCGCCTTTGCCCTCGGGCGTAGCCGTCACGCGGACGCCGCAGGAGCCCAGATAATCCAGGGCAAAGTGGGCCTTGTTCACCACCAGCAGCCGCACGCCGCGGTAGATGCCGCCGTAGAAGGTGAAGTCCGCCTTCTGGGGGTAGATGCGGTCGTTGACGGAATTGTCCGCTGTGACGACCAGGGCGTTTTCCTCCTGCAGAAGGCCGGTGATCTCCGCGCGGAAGGTGGCATAGCCGCCGTCATGGCTGCAGAGCGCCTGGCCGTTGAACGTCACCGTCGCAGAGGAATTGACGCCGTCAAACTCCAGCCAGACCTCCTGGGTTTCAGCATCAAAGGCAGGCTGGGCAAAGGCGGTCTCGTATCGGCAGGTGCCGCGCTTGTAGTCATTTCCGCCGTCCTGGCCGTCAATATTGTTCCAGGTATGGGGAATGCTGACCGTGGTGGTCTGGCCGTCCAGGCCCGTGAACTGCCAGCCCTGGAGCAGGTCGATCTTCTGGCGCATGGTACTCCTCCTTGGCAAATACTTTTATTTCCTGGTTGATTTTCATATGAAAAAGGACAAATGCTTTCAACCTGTAATTTATCACATTTTTGCAGGAAAAGAAAGGGGAAAACCTTAAACAAGTGCACCGGGGGCGCGAAAACGCATCGCCGCTTCGTTTGCGTCAAATATATGTCGCGAACGGAATTTGCGTTTTTCCCCTCCCCCAGGATGCCCCGATAAACAGAAATTGCTCCGTCCCCAGCGGGACGGAGCAACATTGTCTTCAGATCACTTGGCCTGACCGGGCTTGCGCAGGTAGATCGCGATCTCGCCGATGATGAAGGCAGCAGCCATCAGACCGACAAAAATCAGGTAATTGGGATCAAAGCCCTGGGGCTCGTCGATCTTCATGAACACGTCCACCACATGCCAGTAGGCAGCGCGCTTGCCGAAGCCGATGAAGAACGCACACAGGGACAGGCCGGGGACAGCGGTAGCCACCACGGCAGCCAGGCCGTGCAGCTTGCACAGCATCAGCGCCGCGCACACAGCCACGCAGGCAACCAGACCCCAGGCAATGACGGGATTGTAGTAGTTGTAGCGCATCAGACCGAACACACCGCCCACAGACATGAACAGAATGCCCGCCGCGCAGGAACAAAGCGCTGCGATCAGAATGACGATCGAGCTGAAATTGAATTTCTTGGACATGAGAAAAGCTCCTTTCAGCATCTGCCAAATTGGAAAGCTGCAAAGCCCTGCCGCGCAGACAGGACTGCTTCATGATACGCAAAAACACGCTGCAACGCAGCATGACGGAGCAGCCTGCAGCAATGACCAGGAACCGCATTTCCCGTTCAATTGCTGATATCTCTCCGTTTTTCGCTGTGTATATTATGACATACTTGCGCCTTCGTTGCAACAGCATTTCTGCGCCATTTTTTGCCGAATGCAACAATTTCTCAGCTTTTTACGACTTATATTTGTCGCCATTCAACATTTTCATTCATTCACGTCATGTTTATCGCGCATAAAACCATTTTTCAATATTGCGACAATGCAGGAGTTGTGCACGACAAAGACCTTTCCTTTCTCATTCAATTCAGATAAAATACAATCAACCTATGCTGGCCGTCTGCCTCAACTGCATGATTTCCCAATGCTGAATCAGACGCTGTCAGTCCGCCGCGCGGTCACCGCATTGGCCGTCGCCGCAAAAGGGGCTTCATGGCTTGATGCCCCGCATCTGAAAGGAGAATATTTAATGAAGGCTTCCAAGCACAGAACACTCAAAAAAGTGCTCCTGAATATCATGGCCGTTCTCTGTGTGCTGGTTTACACCGGCAACACCATCGCTGCGGCCAATGCCGGCGAGGTCCATAAGTTCTTCAAGACCTCCCCGACCAAGATCGTCATCAAGGAAGGCGCTGAAGAGGAAGGCTACAAGCGTTACTACGAGAGCGCCTACGCCTCCGTTGCCGACCTGAAGGCGGCCGGCAATGCGCTGGTCCGCGAGGTGGAGGGCGAAGGCATCGTTCTGCTGAAGAACGCGGGCGCTACCCTGCCCCTGGCTGCCGGCTCCAAGATTTCTCTGGTGGGCCTGACCGCCCTTGATCCGGTCTACGGCGGCACCGGCTCCGGCGCTGTGGACGCCTCCGACGCGCCCAACTACGTGGACGTGCTCACCGGCGCAGGCTACGAGCTGGTCGATCAGCCCCTGCTGACCTTCTACGCCGAGACCGACAAGCGCACCTCCACCGACATGATGGAGCCCAAGTGGAGCAAGGTCAAGCGCGAAGCCAAGAATGAAGACGACGAAATGACGCTGGGCAACGGCGAGCATGTCGTTTATGTGATCGGCCGCGTGGGCGGTGAAGGCGACGATATGACCCGTGCCATCGAAGGCGCGTGGATGGGTGAAGACGAAGATCAGGCGCCGGATTACCTGACGCTGAATGAGAACGAGCGCGATACCCTGCAGGGTCTGGCCGAAATGAAGGCCGACGGCGATATCGCCTCCATCACCGTCATCATCAACAGCGCCAACCCCATCTCCGTCGGTTTCATCAACGATCCCGATTACGGCGTTGACGCTGCGCTGTGGGTCGGCTCTGTGGGCCAGACCGGTCTGTACGCCGTGGGCGACGTCCTCTCCGGCGCGATCAACCCCTCCGGCTCCCTCCCCGATACCTGGTGGGTGGATAATCAGCTCAACCCCGTCCAGAATAACTTCGGCTCCTACACCTATGCGGATGCCGCCAAGTACAACCTGGGCAACCGCTACGATCAGTACGTTGTGTACCAGGAAGGCATCTACCTGGGCTACAAGTACACCGAGACCCGCTATGAGGACGTTGTCCTGGGCACCCCCAACGCCGGCAATTACGTCTACAACGACGTGGTTGGCTATCCCTTCGGCTACGGCCATAGCTACACCACCTTCGATTTCTCCGATCTGACCGTCACCAAGGGCGAAAAGACCGCCAAGGAAGTGGTTGCCATCGCCTCCGAAGTGGATAAGGCCGCTGCGGAAGACCGCACCGAGACCGTCTACACCGTGTCCGTGAAGGTCACCAACACCGGCAGCACCGCCGGCAAGAAGGCCGTGCAGGTCTATGCCCAGAAGCCCTACACCGAGTATGACAAGCAGTGGCAGATCGAAAAGGCTGCCGTCGAACTGGCCGGCTACGGCAAGACCAAGCTGCTCCAGCCCGGCGAGTCCGAGGTCGTCACCGTGACTGTCCCCGAGTACTTCCTCACCTCCTACGACGCGCTGAACACCGGCGTGTATGTGATCTCCGAGGGCACCCATTACCTGACCGTTGCTGACAATGCCCACGAGGCTGCCAACAACATTCTGAACGTGAAGGGCAAGACCGTTGCCGACGGCATGACCGCTCAGGGCAACGCCGCGCTGGTCCACGCCATCGAGTACACCTTCGACGCCGACACCTATGCCAAGGCTTACGGCACCGGCGAGGCCGTCACTTCCCTGTTTGACGAGGGCGACGTCAACCGCTACGAGGGCCGCGGCGACAACTCCGTGGTCTACTACTCCCGCTCCAACTGGGCAGGCACCGTGACCCCCGGCTATGTGAAGCTGACCATGAACGACCAGATCGCCGCTGACGTGATGCTGGACGATGCGGACGTGGCTGCCGTCACCGGCACCGCCGCTGAGCAGGAAATGCCCACCCTGGGCCAGACCAACGGCACCCAGCTGATCCACATGATGGATTACGCGTACGACGCGCCCGAATGGGATACCTTCATGGATCAGCTCACCTACGCCGAGCTGGCCAAGATCTGCGCCAACGGCCTGCGCATGACCTACAACATCGCCTCCATCGGCAAGCCCCAGACCGTTGACCACAACGGCCCCTCCGGCGTGACCCAGGCTTACTCCATCGGCGATAACGGCTATGCCAAGGTGAACAACGATCCCAACATGAACATGAAGGGCACCTGCTTCCCCTGCAACGGCATCGTCGCCGCCACCATGAACGACGAGCTGGTGTACCGCGTCGGTCAGCTGATCGGCGAGGACTCCATGTGGGCAGGCTATGCCGGCCTGTACGGCTCCGGCCTGAACATCCACCGCAGCCCCTACGCCGGCCGCGTGTTCGAGTACTACTCTGAGGACGGCACCCTGACCGGTCTGATCGACACCATCGAGACCCTGGGCATCCAGGAGAAGGGCGTGTACGTCTACAACAAGCACTTCGTCCTGAACGATCAGGAAAAGAACCGTGCCGGCATCGGCACCTGGTGCAACGAGCAGGCGCTGCGCGAGATTTACCTG
The DNA here is from genome assembly GCA_017397765.1 of Clostridia bacterium. Taxonomy (GTDB): domain Bacteria; phylum Bacillota; class Clostridia; order Christensenellales; family Aristaeellaceae; genus UBA11524. The sequence goes on from JAFQIB010000063.1 coordinate 7,919, forward strand.
CGCGCCTTCGAGCTGCCGATCATCAACGCCGACGCCAAGTGCGTCATGACCGCCTTCAACCGTCTGGGCGCCATCTGGGCAGGCTCCTACCGTGAGCTGCTGACCGACTGGCTGCGCGGTGAGGCCGGCATGAGCGGCTTTGCCGTCACCGATATGTACGACATTGGCTACATGGTCAAGGTGCACGAGGTGCTGGCAGGCAACGATATTCCCGACAACCTGGTCGGCGAGGACATTTCCGAGTTTGCCCCCTATGAGAAGAACCCCGTGGTCGCCAACCGTCTGCGTGAGTCCTCCAAGCGCGTGCTCTACACCGTGCTGCACTCCCGCGGCATGGACGGCATCAGCGCCAATGCTGAGGTCGTTCAGGTCACCACCTGGTGGCAGATGGCGCTGAACATCGCCCAGTGGACGACCCTGGCGCTGGCCGGTCTCTTCGCCATTCTCCTCATGCTTGACATCTGCAAGGAGAAGTTCGGCAAAAAGAACGCCTGATTCTGCCCCATGAATCGCTGACATCCTCAGTTGTTTCCGCCCGCGGCACTGCGTTGCCGCGGGCTTTTCTTTGTGTTTCCGGCGTTTTCCTGACATTTTGGACTTGTCGAAAAGGGCCGCTTGTGTTATCATATTAACAATATACAAACATATTGTTCATGCGGGAGGAGAAAGATATGCTGCGGCTTGCAATCGTGGACGACAATCCAAATGATTCTGCTGCCCTTCGTGCGCTGGTAGCAGACTATTTGATCAGAAATAACCACGCTCATGTCATCCAGGTGTTCAATGCGCCGATGGACTTTATCCGTTCCACCGAGAATCACGATATCGTCTTCATGGATATCCGCATGGATAAGCTGGATGGGATTGAAGTGGCCCGCATCATGCGCAAAATCAACGCGGATACGGTGCTGGTGTTTGTCACCGCCATGGCGCAGCTGGCCATCAAGGGCTATGAGGTGGATGCGCTGGATTTCATCGTCAAGCCTGCCGATCAGGGCTCCATCAACTACGTTCTGGCCAAGGCGCTGACCCGGCTGGAGAACACCTCCTCCACCATTTTCGCCCTCAAGACCTCCGAAGGCATCGTCAGCCTTTCCTCCAATGATATTACCTATGTGGAGGTCTTTGACCACAACCTGGCCTATCACACCACCAAGGGGATCTATGAGGTGCGCGGCCGCCTGTCCGACGTGATCCAGAAGCTCGATCAGAAGCGCTTCATCATGTGCAACCGCTCCTTTGTGGTCAACCTTCGCTATGTCTCCAGCGCCTGCAGCGAATACCTGGTGGTGGACGGCAAGAAGATCTACATTTCCAAGTCCCATTCCAAGGAAATCATGAAGCATTTCTCCAACTTTTTAGGTGAAAATCTATGATAACAGACCGCTGGTTTATTTCCGCCATAGATCATCGCATTTCCACTGCGCTGATCTTTTTTCTGCTGCTTCTGCTGATCGGCAACAAAAAGAAGCGCTCCCTGTTCCCGCTGCGGGCATCCCTTTCCCTGCTGGCCCTGTGCCTGGTCAGCTGGGTGCTTCGCACGGTGACGGATACCTATCTGACCGGCATTGTCTGGCAGGGGGTGGGCTACTCCGTGCATCTGCTGGTGATGAGCCTGATGTACATGGTGGCTTACGGCCTGTGCTATCATGCCACGACAGTCGAGCTGGTTTATGTGGATCTGCTGGCACAGACCATATACAAGCTGGCCTGGAACACCTTCAAGGTGTTTGCCTCCGCCGCGAGCCTGCTGCTCCGCCAGCCGCTCTGGTCGTCCTACAGCATCATGGGCTCACTCGTTTCCTACCTGACCTATGCACTGGTCTGCTTTCTGTGCTGCGCGCTGCATCATCGGATCATCAAAAAGCTGCCGGATGAGTCCAACCTGACCCCCATGATCACCTCCTTCGCCGCCTTCCTGTTCTGCCAGATCGTGCTGGAGTTCTGCGGCCGCGTTTTCACCGCTGACGCTTCAGCGCTGTTTCTGTATTACCTCTGCTCCCTCCTGTATTCCACCATCACCTACGTCGTTCTGCTGGTGATCTCCCAGCTGGCCTATTACCGGCGAAACAGCGAGGATATGCAGAATTTCATCCAGAACAAGATGCAGTATTATCAGATGAGCCGCGACGGCATCACCTCCCTGCAGATTAAATGCCATGACCTCAAGCACCAGATTGCTGCCATCCGCACCAAGACGGAGAAGGAGAACTTCGACAAGTACCTGGACCGCCTGGAGGATTCCATCATCGAATACGGCACCGTGGTTGAGTGCGGCAATGAAACCATCAATGTGGTGCTGACGGAAAAGAACATCCTCTGCTCCACCTGCGGCGTCAAATTCTCCTATATCCTTGACGGCTCACTGTTTGATTTCATGACCGAAATGGAGATCTATTCCCTCTTCGGCAACGCGCTGGACAATGCCCTGGAAAGCTGCTCCAAGGTCACCGTTCCCGAAAAGCGCGTGATCTCCCTCAAGGCCGCAGCTCGCGGCGATCTGGTCGTGCTGCATGTGGAAAATTGCTTTGAGGAACCCTTCAAGATGGTCAACGGCCTGCCCCAGACCACCAAGAAGGGTTCTGGCCACGGCTTCGGTCTGCGCTCCATCCAGAATATCGCAGAAAAGTACGATGGCGTTGTGTCCGTCCAGACCGACGGAGACCTGTTCAAGCTGACCGTCCTGATGCGCCCCGCCAGGGACTGATGCGGTTTTTCTGCCGCCTTTTTCTTCCAGTTGCTGCACATTACACTCGTTTTTCAACACCGGGACCTGCATTCACGGCGGATTTTTGCCGTAAATGCGCGCCCCGGTATTTTATCGCCTGCAATCGAATCGTTCAAGGAAAACCCTTTCCAATCTGGGCAGATTATGCTATAATATTGACAGGTTAGCGGACTGGCTGCGCGCGCTGCTCCGCTGAACAAAATTTCATATTAAGTGAGGAGATTGCACATGAAGCGGTTTCTGAGCCTGGCCATCGCCCTGATGATGGTCCTGACCATGGTTCCCGCAATGGCCGAGGGCGTTGAGTACATTCCCGCTCCCTACACCCTGGCTGAAGGCGAGAACATTTTCGACATCTACCTTGAGCCCAAGGTCTACGCCAACGGCGAAGGCGAGCCCACCATCGGCGTCACCACCGTCGGCGTGCTGAAGGTTGACGGCAAGTACTTCAAGGACTCCAACAACAACCAGCAGCTGGATACCTTTGAAGACTGGCGCCTGCCCGCTGAAGAGCGTGCCAATGCCATCGTTGCTACCCTGACCACTGAGCAGATGTCTCAGTTCATCTTCAACAACCTGATGTGCAACCCCGTCGTCAAGACCCTGGCTGAAGCCAAGAAGGAAGACGGCACCATCGATCCCCAGAAGATCGTGAAGCACTCCGGTGATGCCGCTGCTGTCGGCGGTGATACCATCCCCGGCGCCCCCAAGGGCATGGTCATGAGCGGCTTCTCTGCTCCCGACGATGCTGCGATCCTGAACCTGGGTCTGCGTCACGCTGTGTACCGCGGCAACATGGGCTATGACGCCTCCGTCGTGGCGCTGCTGAACAACGTCGGCAACCAGTACGCTGAGTACGCCGGCGTCGTGCGCGGCGAGACCGTGCTGCCCTGGACCCTGATCTCCAACCCCATCAGCTCCGGCTATGTGAACAACATGGCGCTGGCTGCTGCTGTCATGGGTGACGTTGCCAACGGCGGCGATTACTCCATGGTTGAAGAGTATGCCGAGATGGACCGTCAGATGTGGGTTGCCCAGGGCATCCGTCAGATGTACGGCCCCCAGATCGACCTGTCCTCCGATCCCCGCTGGGCCCGTAACTCCGGCACCTACGGCGAGGTGCCCGAGGTCGTCGCCGGCATCACCACCGCTCTGGTTTCCGGCTATCAGCAGGGCACCGAGGGCGTGAAGCTGGAAGGCGTCTCCCTGTCCATCAAGCACTTCCCCGGCGACGGCGCGGCTGAGAACGGCTACGAGTCCCACACCTATCAGGGCCAGTGGCGTATCTACACCACCCCCGGCTCCCTGGAGAAGTACCAGCTGCCCGGCTTCCAGGCCGCTTGCGACGCTGGCGTTTCCTCCATCATGCCCTGCTACTCCCGCGACACCACCGATCCCCGCTCCGTGGATCAGACCTACCGCGGCGTTGTGATCCCCGCCGACCAGGTTGGTTCCGCTTACTCCGAGACCATGATGCAGACCCTGCTGACCGAGGCCATGGGCTTCAAGGGCTTCATCAACACCGACTCCGGCATCCTGGAGACCCAGACCTTCGGCGTTGAGACCCTGACCATGCCCGAGCGTTATGCCAAGCTGATCAACAACGGTGTTGGCGCCATCGGCGCTGGCTTCCAGTACGCTGAAGTGCTGGCCGCCATCGACCAGGGCATCCTGACCGTTGAGCAGCTGGGCAAGGTCGCCGCTTCCCGCCTGTGGCGTGAAATCGACCAGGGCCGTATCGACAACCCCTACACCGATCCCGCCAACGCTGACGCTGTCCGCGCTGCGAACACCACCGGCGAGGCCGCCGAGAAGATCTACACTTCTCAGCTGAAGTCCGTTGTTCTGCTGAAGAACAAGGGCAACGTCCTGCCCCTGAACGACACCACCAAGAAGGTCGCCATCGTTTCTCTGTCCGGCACCGGCTCCAACGATGCTACCGTTGCTACCCTGAAGGCCGAGTTCGAGGCCAAGGGCTTCATCGTTGTCGAGGATACCGACGATGCTGACATCGCCTACATCGACATCCAGCCCAAGTACAACGGCACCACCGGCTCCAACACCGCCATGGGCGTCATCGACCTGGTGGAAGGCCTGGATGTGCCCGCTGTTGTGACCGACGCGCTGCGTCGCGACGGCGTGCGTCACGGCTCTCAGATTCCCACCGGTGAAGAGACTGAAGTCACCACCGTTGAGGACATCAAGGACGTGAAGAAGATCGCCGAGGATATGCACGAGAAGGGCGGCGTCGTGATCGCTGCGATCAAGGTTACCCAGCCCTGGATCCTGACCAACGTTGAGCCCCATGTGGATGGCCTGATTGCCCAGTTCGGCGTGCCCGAGAAGGCTCAGGTTGCCGTTGTGACCGGCGAGTACAAGCCCACCGGCAAGCTGCCCATCACCATGGTTTCCTGCAACGAAGTCATCGCTACCAACTGGGAGTACCTGGAGGACGGCCGCATCTACGAGATCTGCGTGTCCCCCAACGATGTGCCCGGCTATGACAAGGATCAGTACATCGATCCCGCCATCCTGGAGAACGTCCCCGGCAAGTCCTACGCTTACTGCGATTCCGAGGGCAACTACTACCGTGCCTGGTTCGGCCTGAGCTACTAATCAGCACGATCACAGGGACAGCCTGACCGGTTCGCCGGTCAGGCTTCCCTCCCCCGTAACTCCATATGGGTAGATGCGCCAGGGGTTGCCAGCGCGAGCCGAAGCAATTCGGTTGGCTGCCCCTGGCGCCTTCTTTCTCAGATCTATGCGCGTAGGCTCCCACGGTTCGGAGCCTACGCCCGTACACCTGAGATCATCTGAGAGGTGCTGTCACATGAAACGTATTCTTTCCCTCCTGATCGCGCTGCTGCTCTTCCCTGCCGCCCTGGCTGAGCCGGTGCAGGACACCGTCATCGCCACCGTCAACGGCGAGGCGCTCTGGGCCAGCGAGTATACCGCCATCGAATCCGCATACCTGTATCAGTATGAGTCTGCCGGCGTGAATCTGACAGATCCGGCCATCTATGCTTCCCTGCAAGATCTTGCCATCACCTATGCCATCGAGCAGATGCTGGTCAGGCAGGACATGGAAGCCCAGGGCTGCTATCAGTTTGACGAAGCGACCGAAGCCTGGTTCAACGATATGGGCAAGGCCGCCTATGAAAACAGCCTTTTGCAGGTCCGCGAAGCCATGCGCACAGAAACCTCCACAGCGGATGAGCTGGAGGTTTACGCCCTGGCCTATGCGGAGATGCTCGGCGTGACAGAGCAGACCTATGTGGATTTCTACCGGGATCAGTACGCCTCCGCCAATTACTATCAGTGGCTGATCCGCGACAATCCGATCACCGAGGAACAGATCCTGACCGATTACCAGGCCCGCGTCGCCCAGAGCCAGGCACTGTACGAGCAGGATATTCCTGCCTTTGAGGCTGCCATGAGCAACGGCGGCGACGTCTGGTATAAGCCTGCCGGATACCGCAGCGTTCTGCAGATCCTCCTGCCCGCCCAGGGCGACAGCGAGGAAGCCCGGCTGGCCAGCGTCCAGCCCACGCTGGATACGATCAATACCGCGCTGGCACAGGGTGAGTCCTTCCAGACGCTGATCTCCCTGTATGGCGCAGATCAGAACTTCTCCGATCCTGCCTTCATGACCACCGGCTATCAGGTGCACAGGGATTCCGTCATCTGGGACGAGGTCTTCGTCAACGCTGCCTTCAGCCCGGAAATGGCCGCGCCCGGCTGCGTCAGCAAGCCCTTCGTCAGCAATCTGGGGGTGCATGTGCTGTACTATCTGGCGGACGCTTCCTCCGGCCCGGTTGAAATGACCGACGAGGTGCACGATCTGATCGCTTCCCTGCTTTACACCGCTCGGTATACGGAAGCGCAGAAGGCCCGTATCGACGCGCTGGCCGCCGCCGCAGAGATCGTCATCCATTAATCAGCCGCCCAGTGTGCTTACCCAGCCCCTGCAAACGATGCCCGTTTCAACGCAGGGAGTCGGCATGAGAATTTGCAATGAACGGATTGCAAAGGAAAACAGCAAGCAGCGCCTGTACCCGATTGGGACAGGCGCTTTCAAATGCTTCAAACAGCGCTTCTGAAGGGCTGTGCGACGGTTTGTAATCCGGCTTGATGATCTGCCGTTCAGCCTGTCAGAAGACCTTCCAGGCCCCTTTACGGCCCTGCAATCCACCGCCGGACAGATAACAGCCCCGCCATCCGATGCTGACAGATGGCGGGGCTGCTGTATTCAAGCTTTCTGTCGTGTTGTTCGCTCTCCGGCGCCGGCGATTATTCCGTCACAGGGGCCGAGATCTTGCTTGTGGCGCTGCCGAAGGTGCCGTTGGCGCCCTCCGCCCAGACATAGAGCGTATGGCCGACATCCTCCGCGCGGACGGTGTAGTAGCCGGTGGTGGACAGCACCTTGTCGTCATCGCGGTACCAGGTATAGGTCGCAGATGCATTCTGGGGCGCAAGGGTCACATACAGCACCTGGCCGACGGTCGGCGTGGTATCGCTGAGGGTCACGCTGTCAACGCGGACGGTCGTGTTCACTGCCGGCTGCACCGCGCTGGTCAGGCTGCTGACCACGGAGCCGGAGGTGCTGCCTGTGCCGTTGGCGTAAACGTAGATGCTGCTGCCCACATCATCCGCCGCTACGGTATAGGTATCGCCGTAGCCCAGGATATGGCCCGCAGAGCTGCGCCAGGTCAGGCCTGCCGTCGCGCCTGCCGGAGACAGGCTGACCCGCAGGGTATCGCCCACGGTGGGGGTGGTATTGCTGATGGACACGCCCTGCAGCACGATATTGGCGCTTGCTGCCTGGGTGACCGCCGCCGTCTGTGCGGAGGTTACGTCGCCGGTGGTTTCGCCGGTACCGTCCGCCCAGGCATAGAGCTTGTAGCCCACATCGCCGGACTTGACCGTGTAGGTCGTGCCGCTGCCGACGAATACGCCGTTATCCCGGAACCAGGACACCGTCGCCGTTGCACCGGCGGGAGACAGCGTGGCAGTCAGCGTCTGCCCGACCACGGGTGTCGTATCGTTGATGGCCACGTTCTTGAGCTGATACACGCGGGACACATAGCTCTGTGCAATGCTGACCCAGCCGGAGACATCCGTCCCCGAGGTGCCGCCTACGCCGGTGATGCTGACACGGATCGCCGTGCCCGCATCGCTTTCCTTTACCTTGTAGCTGCTGCCGGTACCCACGCACACGCCCTCGTCGTTGATCCACTGATAAGCCACGATCGCGCCATAGGGGCTGACCTGAGTCTTCAGCGTATCACCCGGCTTGGCGGTGGCAGCACTCACCTTCACGGAAAGTGCCTCGCTCTCCGGCCTGGAGGTGGTGAGGAACTTGGTCATCATATAGCCGGTATTGGCGCCGACGCGGATTCTGCACCAGCTGGAGCCATACTCCAGCACCGTCACCTGGGTACCGACGCTGTAGGTCGCCAGCGTGGGATACAGCGTGCCCGCGCCCAGGCGGAGGCGCACGCCCTTGCCGTTCTCGCTGGTGACATAGGCGGTATAGCTGGCCGTGCTGCCGCTGGAGCTGCCAGGCTTCACCGTGGACAGGAATTCCGTCATCATGTAGCCGTCCACACCGTTGATCTGCACCGCACACCAGGTGCTGCCATAGCTGGTCACCTTGACCCGCTGGCCCACGCTGTAGCTGGCAATGGCGGAATAGGACTTGGACGGGCCGGAGCGCATCACGACCGTTTTGCCGTTGCCGCTGACCACATAGGCGGTATAGCCCGCAGTGCTGCTGCTGCCTGAAGAGCTGCCGGAGGAGCTCGCGCTGGTGTCAATGAACTGATTCATCATATAGCCAACGCGGCCATTGATACGGATCTTGGACCAGCTGTCGCCGGTGGTCAGGATGGTCAGCGGCGTGCCCACTGCATAGGATGCAATGATCGCATGCAGCGTGGAGGGGCCGGAGCGCAGGCGAACGGACTTGCCGTTGGCGCTCTTGACACAGGCTGCCGTATTCTCCTCCAGCTGACCGCCGGTGATGGAGCCGGTGATGGTCAGGTAGTTGGAATGCATGTAGCCGGTCTTGCCGTCCGGCGTCAGCACATGATACCAGGAGCCGGAGCCGCCCAGGATCGTCACGCTGGTGCCGGTAAAATAAGCAGAAATGGTTTCCGACTCCGAGGACGCACCGGCGCGCAGGCGCAGCCAGCCGCCCTTCACCGTGGCCGTTGCATAGCCGTCTGCATGGGCTGCAGGCACTGCCAGCAGCGTCAGCACGATGGCCAGGGTCAGGAGCATTGCAGTCAATCGCTTCATAATTCGTTACCTCCCCAAGGGGTTACTATCATATATTCGGACTTCCCCGCCCGCTTTCCTGCTTTTTGGGGCTATCCCTTTCGTATTTTGTCTGACACCCATATAACGGATGAGGCAGGGAATATCTTGCAGGAAAAGAAGATTTTCCAAAGAAAATCTCGGCAAAGAAAAAGGAGGAGGATATCCCCCCTCCCCAGACTGTCAAAAAACCTATGGGTGGCATTGGAGGGCTCGCAAGCCCTCCGATTTTAGATCGAAAATCGGCGACACGCGCGGCGATTTTCGCGCGATTTTGCTTCGAGTTATTTTGTCAAGGGTGTTTTTCACATTTATCGCATAAAGCAGAAAGCCGGTGCTTTGCCGTTGATCGCAAACACCGGTTTTCCTTTTTGCATATTGATAGCACGCTTTACTTTATTGCAATCCTACGAGCAATTCAACGCGCCTGATCCATCTGAATGGTTGCAGCAATCGTCTCCGCTGCCAGTTGGGATCCTGCCGACGACGGATGGTAATGGTCTCCGACATCGTAGAGCTGGATTGTCTTGCGGCTTGCTGCAAACACCTGGCCCACCGGCGCAAGCAAGGCCTGATTTGCTTCTGCCGCAGTACGGTATTCCGCCGACAGCTTCTTCTGCATCTCAAAGAACGTCATACCTGTGGAAGCCAGCGTATCGCTGCCCTCCTCATAAGCCCAGGTTTCGTACAGGACGGGCGTTGCACCTGCTGCGCGGATCATCTGAGACAGAGCCGCAACGGCCCGAGTGAACTCCATTGGGTGCGTAATCGGCCCTTGGCTCTGGTCCTGTAGGACAACGTAATCCCACCGTTCCTCCGTCAGCAGCTTGTGGGTGACGGCACACAGCTCGTCAGAAGGGTCAATGTGCTGGTGCAGATAAGCGCCGCCGCGCAGGTTCCCCTTCACCTCGGCGTTCAGGAGTTCCGCAACCATCTCAGGAAGGTCATGAAAAAATGTAAAGCTATTTCCCAGAAACAAAATCCTCATATGTTGCCATCTCCTCACTCCTGATGAAACACATAGCTGCCCGTCGGAACTTTGTGAACCTTTCCACCCAGTCTGATCTCCGCCTGCACCGGCGTAGCGATGTCATACCTCCAACCGCCTGTATGCACTTTGCTCCACCGGGAGGACACCAGCCCGTGACGGGTCTCCACGGAAGCCTCGAACCAGTCCAGTTTCTCCGAGGGATGGGGTTCGATACAGACCTTCTCGTACGCCGGTTCATCCTCGCAAACCTGAATACCCGCTGCCACGCCGTACATCCAGTCAGCCACCGAACCGTAGGCATAATGGTTGAAGGAATTCATGTCCCGGCTCCAGAAGCCGCCATCCTGCATAATGCCATCCCAGTGCTCCCAGATGGTCGTGGCGCCTTTGGTGATCGGGTACAGCCAGGAGGGATATTCCCGGCGCAGCAGCAGCTCATAGGCCAGCTCGGTATGCCCGTAATCGCTGAGTACATGCAGGATATAGGGCGTACCGACAAAGCCGGTCTTCAGCTGCACACCTGCTTCCCGCACTATCCGCGCCAGCTGATCAGCAGCCTTCTGACAATCCTCCGCCAGATGGAAATGCACCGCAAGGATGCACTCCGTCTGCGTCATATATTCGGGGTATGCCTTGCGGAAGGCCGTCACGATACGCCCATGAAGCTGCTCATAAGCTGAAACATCCTCACCCAGCACCTTGCCAGCTCTGATGACCAGCTCCGTAGAATAGGCATAGAAGGAGCTGGCGATGAAGTCCTCCCGGCTGGACCCCTTGTAGCTGCCGCTGGGGGCGTCCAGACCCAGCCAGTCCGCATAGTGCCAGCAGCCCGTCCACAGATCCGGCGTGGTGGTGATGGTGCCGATATAGTCCACCCACCTGCGCATGCTGGGGAACTGACGGCGCAGCAGCGCCACGTTGCCGTATGCGCGGTAAACCTCCCACGGGACGATGACTGCCGCATCACCCCAGGCCGCGCTGGCGGTTCCGCGCTCATTCACATGGGTCAGCACATCCGGCACCACAGCGCCCACATAGCCATCCTCATGCTGATCTGCCGCCACATCATTCAGCCACTTGGCAAAGAATCGCTCCGCATCATAATTGAGGCAGGCCGTGCGGGTAAACACCTGGGCATCGCCCATCCAGCCAAAGCGCTCGTCGCGCTGGGGGCAGTCCGTGGGGACGTCAACAAAATTCGATTTCTGTCCCCAGATGATGTTGGAGAACAGCTGGTTCAGCATCGGATCGGAGGTGCGGATATAGCCCGTACGCTTCATGTCCGAGTGCACCGCAATGCCTGTAAAGCTGCTTTCGTCCGCCTTCTCCACGCCGCCGGGGAATTCGTTCACCCGGATGTAGCGGAAGCCGTAGAAGGTCAGCCTGGTCTTGTAGGTCTGCTGACCATCCCGGCAGATATAATGATAGAGACATTTTGCTTCGCGGTAATTCTCGTTGTAGAAATTGCCTTCCTTGTCCAGCACTTCCGCAAAGGAAACGTCCACCACTTCTCCGGCCTTCGCGTCAAGGTTGACCTCCAGGAAGCCGGTCAGCTCCTGTCCGAAATCAATGACCCGTTCGCCCTTGGGCGTGGTGAAAACGCGGACTGCATAGATCCTTTCCTGTTCCCGGACGGGATCGCCCTCCTGCGGGATCAAGGTGTCCGTCGGCCCGTCGAAGCACACGGCAGTGCTGATCTCCTGTGGCACGAAGGTCGCGTCGTACACTTCTCCGTCGTACAGCTCGGAGAAGCGCACCTGACTCTCGCTGACCGTCCAGCTTTCATCGGTGATGATCGTCTCCGTCGTGCCGTCGGCATAGGTGATCACCAGCTCAGCAGTAATGCCCGCAGGCTTTTTGACCAATTCCGTCTGGATGGTACCATCCTTCCAGCACATCAGGTGGCTGCGATACCACCCCCGCCCCAGCAGCACAGTCAGCTCATTATCATGCGCAACCAAGTCCGTCACGTCGTAGCTTTGTACCTGCAATCGCTTGGGGTAGGTCGTCCAGCCGGGGGCCAACACATCTTCGCTGACCCTCACACCATTGATTGCGGCCTCATACACGCCCATGCCGGTCAAACGCAGCACGGCAGAAGTCACAGGCTTTTTCGCCTCAAAATGCTTCGCAAACAGCGGCGCTTTGCTTTCCGGCTCCCAGGATGGTTTGATCCACTTTGCGTTCCAATTCATAATACCCTCCATTGATCTGTAACAGAGAAATCGATCACTGCTCGCATCTCATTCTTCGCTTATGTACAACGTCTCAAATCCCAGGCCGTCCGTGCTGGCACTGATACCCACGCGGCCGGCAATCAGCGGTATGGGGTCGGTGTATTCCAGCAGCAGGCCGTTCTCGCCCTCCACAGAGATGCGGCTGCCCTTGACACGCAGGGTCAGCTTCATCTGACTGCCCCATTCCATGGTGATAGGCATTTCTGCCAGAACCGTTTCGGTGTACTCCTGTTTGCACAGGCGGATGCTGTTCTCTGTCACATGCATCGCATAGGCAAAGCGTGCCGCCGCCACCTGATGAGGATGCCATGTTTCCCGGTCGGAACGGATGTAGGCGCTGATGCGGGCTTCCGGCGCACAGGGCTTGCAGTTGATGACCATGTGCAGCGCACAGTCCCGCCAATGGGCGCCGAACCAGTCCGCGCCGCCAAACCAGGCTTCGCCGTAGCCCTCTGCCGCCGTGTAGCCGCAGAATTTGCGGTGCATGCTGTTCCGCTGCTTGTGCCCGATGACATGGAGCCTGCCGCCAGACACATCCTCGCCCTTGTCAATGATGACAGCAGGGGCGAAGTCATCCGCCTCGGTGAGGTAAATGCGGTCGATGATGACTGTCTCCTCCGCAGCGATGGTCATGGTCTGCCGACCGGCATCCAGTATCACCGTGCCGAAATAGCGCTTCTCCATGCGATCCTGCGTAGCTGCGCCGGTGGGCTGAGCGATCATTGTCCACCCGTTGACCAGCAGCGTAGTGGGCGCGTCGGAGGCCTTCACTGTCATCGCCAAATGGTATTTGCCCGCCTGCCAGACATTCAGGGCATAGGCGACTGTCTCGCCGGGGCGCACCACCAACGCATTGCAGCCGGTTTCACCTTCCGCCGTTTCGCTGCAGGCTGTGCCGTGCGCCGCGTCAAATGCGCCGGGGACAGGCTTGTCAGCCGCAGCATCCGCGCTTCCCTGAGCCACATCGGAGAAGCCGATGAAGGAAGGTTCACAGCCCGCGCCAATGCCAATCTTGCCGCCGCCCAGCTTCGTCTGCTTGCGTAAAAATTCCATGCCGTTGACGCACAGCACCAGCAGCCCCATATGCAGGCTGACCTTGATGGTGATGAGCGCATCCGTGGCCACATTGCCAGGGAATACGCCATTTTCACCCGTGGAGAGCGTCCAGCGGCGGTCTTTGCCGATGGTCAGCATCACGCCGGAGAAGCACACGCTGCCCGTGTCCTCCCTCAGGCGGATGTTGATCTCCGCCGTGTAGGTATCCGGCGCAGCCACGGGCAGCAGGCCGTCCACCAGATCCTTGCCGCAACGGCTGACGCACACGGGCTGCACCGGCGCAGCCTGATGCCACCATGTTGCATTGGTGTACATGCGGTCACCGTTGAAAAACAGGCGGTCAATGCAAAGCGAACGATGCAGCGGGTTGTTGCGCTCGCCGATGATGTTTTTGTGATAGACGATATACATGGTATCCATGTCCGGGCCGACGCAGGTGGAGGAATGGCCCAGGGCGTGGTACTCGTCGCGGGTCTCCAGCAGGAGCATACCGTCCCGCAGTCTGCGGTAGCCGCGATCTGCACCCTTGCGGGAGACGGTGTAGTCCACATGATAGCCCCGGCAGCAGACGTGGTTGCCCGTGTCGGTCAGAAAATAGCGGCCGTCCCGCTTGATGACCTGGGGGCCTTCTGTCCAGTGCCCCAGCCAGCTGGCCTCGATGACCTTGCTGCGCACGTCAATCTCTCCAGGATTGGGCATCTCGTGCACACGGATGCCCTGATGGCTCGCCCGGTAAAACCAGCTGCGGCCATCGTCATCCACGAAAATGCTGCCGTCGATGCCTACGCCCAGGTTGTCGCTGACCACCTCGAAGGGGCCGAGGGGACTGTCAGACTTGAGCAGATAGTGTCCGCTGCCCTTGGGGGACGTGACCATCCAGAACCTGCCCGCGTTGTAGGCGACCTCTGGGGCATATGCGCCGATGGTGCGCTCGTCCGTGCAGACAAAGCCGTAATAGTCAAAATGGATCATATCCTCGCTGACCCAGCACTTAATGCCCGGTAAATGGCTGTGGCTGGAGCAGTAGAGGTAGAATCGGCCGTCGTGGCGCATCAGAAAGGGGTCGCCGATCTCCCGGCCATCCCACAAGTCGGTCAGCGGATAAGGATTGCGGATCATATCAGGAGACATAAAAGCACCTCCACAAGTCAGAAAAGCGCGGACAGGCCCTCGCGATGAGGCTGTCCGCGCCGGAATTCACTTAACGCTGGTTGTTGATGCGGCGGATCTCATCGATATTCGCCTTGGGGTTACGGTCCATATCCAGCAGGCCGTTAACTTCCTGGAATACGTCCGTCAACTGAGTGTAGCAATAGCCCACGAAGCCCGGCATGTGCTTGAAGGCCTGGGTAATGGCTTCAAAGCGCTTGAGGAAGGCTTCCTCGTCCTTTGCAGCGCCGTTGTAGCCCCAGTTGTTGCCCTCGGAGTCCTTGGCCATGGCGATGCCGCCGTACTCGGTCAGCAGCATGGGCTTGCCGCGATGGTCGTAGCCGCAGGCCGTCACGATGCGGCCTGCACCGGGATTGCCGTCGCAGATGGTGTCCAGGCTGCCGTATTCGGGGCTGAGCTGCTCCGGCCAGGCGGTGTAGTCATGCACGGTCAGCAGATCGGTGGATGCCTGCTCCCAGCCGTCGTTGCCGGAGACGATGCGGGTGCCGTCCAAGCTGTGCACCATGTGGTAAAGCGCATCCGCCAGTTCCTGGGCCTCCACCTGCGTCTGGATGTAGGGCACACCCCAGCTCTCGTTGATGGGCACCCAGGTGATCAGGCAGGGGTGGTTATAGTCGCGCTTGATGGCCTCGGACAGGTCGCGCATCATGTTGCGTTTCTGGCTGTCGCGCAGCCAGTAGGCGCTGGGCAGCTCGCCCCAGACCAGCAGGCCCAGCTTGTCCGCCCAGTACAGATAGCGGGGATCCTCAAACTTCTGATGCTTGCGGGCACCGTTGTAGCCCATGGCCTTGGTCAGCTCAACATCGCGGCGCAGCGCGTCGTCGCTGGGAGCGGTCAGCAATCCGTCCGGCCAGTAGCCCTGATCCAGGATCAGCTTCTGGTACAGCACATGATTGTTCAGCAGGATCTTGCCGTTCACCACCTCGACCTTGCGCATGCCGAAGTAGGTGTCCACCTTGTCCACCACTTCGCCGCCCACGATGGTCTCGATGGTCAGGTCGTACAGGCGAGGATCATGGGGCCACCACATGTGGAAGCCCTCCAGGCGCTCGTTGTGGCGCAGGAAGAGCTCCGTCTGCACGCAGCGATCAGAGAGAACCTTCACGTCGCTTACAGCCACCACATCGCCCTTATAGGAGGCCGTCAGCCGGATGGACGCGTCCTTGGGCAGCTCGTTGAGGTACACCTCAACCTTCACGCTGGCGCGCTCCAAACAGGGGGTCAGGCGGAAGTCCACGGGGTAATACTCACCCACACCCTCCAGCCACACGCTCTGCCAGATGCCGGTCACAGGCGTGTACCAGCACTCGAAGGGCTCAGGGCGGAAGCTCTGCTTGCCGCGGGGCTGGTCGAAGTCCAGGCGATCCTCCGCCCGGACGGTCAGGGTGTATTCCCCCCCCGCCTCAGTCAGGTCAGTCACGTCAAAGGTGAAGGGGGTATAGCCGCCCTCATGGCCGCCCAGATACTGACCGTCCAGCCACACATCGGCGATATAATCCACCGCGCCAAAGTGCAGCAACCGCCGGGCCGTCATATCCGCCGGCACGGTGATCTTCCTCGCGTACCAGACCACATCGCAATGCTCCTGGCTGTCGATCCCGGAGAGCTTGCTCTGGTAGCAGAAGGGCACCTCGATCTTATGGGTGGCAGGCAGTGCGCGGTACCATTTTTCTTTCTTGCCGACCTTCTCCTTGTCGAAGGCAAAGTCCCACTGGCCGTTCAGGGTACACCAGGTTCCGCGAACCCGGTCGGGGCGGGGATAGTCCATGCGCAGGGCTTCATTCATGCTCCCGTACTCCTCTCATGTGTCCGATATTTTTACTTTGCTGTACAATCCAGACGCATCACAATCGCCTGGTTATAATCGCCGAATCTCTCGCCGAAGAGATTGATACCGCCCTGGTGCAGAGCATCGGGCTTCACGCTGATCCGCACGGCGATATAGGGCTTGTCTGTCAGATGCAGCTGCTCAAGCGTAACGCCTGAAATCTTCGCGTCATCCAGATAACAGCCTTCGCTTGTTACCTTCCAGCGCTTCATCAGACCATACTGGGTGGAAGACGGCAGCCACCATTCGGGGGTGAAGCGTCCCTGCCTGCCACCGAAGTCCCCTGGACAGCACCAGGTACCCAGTTCCACGCCGTTGATGCTGACGGTGATGTCACTGGGCCATTCCTTACGGTAGTTGGGGGCTTCAGAGCATGCCTCGAAGGAGATTGCTATGCATCTGACTTCGCGCCCTGTGATCTCATAGGACGAAAACCGGTACTCCACATATCCCTGCTGGAACCACAGCAGCTGCGCCCGAAAACGCGATGGGTCATAGAAGGCCGCGGGATTGTCGTTTTCGCCCAGATTTCTTTCATGGCTGAGCAGCCCGCAGGTGGGGGTCACATCAAAATCCGAATAGGCGCCAATGGGCATATTGTAGAAGAAGCTTTCCATCTCCCTCTGTGCCGTATTTGCCAAATGAATGGAGATATTGTCTTTCTTGCGGCTGCACAGCTTGGATACGCCGCGGATCCCGCTCTGGCGCTCGGTGCGGATGAGATCTGCCTCCTCCAGCACCACAATGCTGTTGGACACCGTCGAAATCGGCTCGCCAAGGCGCTGGCTCAGCTCCAGCACATTCATGCTGCATACGTCCAGCAGGGAGAGGATCTTCAGCCGCAGTTCGTTGGAAAGCGCATGGGCTACCTTTTGCAGCCTGCCGGGATCGGACAGGTTCAGATTCAAATTCTTCAACTTTTGCACTCCATTCATCAGTTTTGCCGGATGACCTTATTCCAGCGGCAAAACAGTACATTCCAGCACCGTCAGACCTCTGCCCTTGGAGAAGAATCCCCACATACCATGGGTGAAGGGCTTGCCGTCGTCCATGGTCAGCAGCGGTTCCGCTTCGCCAGGGAGGAAAACCTCCACCCGGCTGCCCCGCACCTCGATGTGCAGCGAGCCGGTTTCCGCCGTTTCCCACGCCTTGACCGCCTCAAAGGGGCTGGCACCGACCTGCCCATAGCGGGAACGTCTGAGTGTCACGCCCTTGTCGGACAGGGCGATCGCATAGCCGAAGTAGCTGTCGTCCACCTGCGCGTCGTAATAGGAGACATCGGTTGCCCGCAGCAGAATACCGCAGGTGCCATTACCATTCCTTGGAATTTCAAAGGTTACATCCAGAGCGTAATCAGTATAACCCTCTTCGCCAAAGAGTGCAAATCCTTTTTTGCCGGAGGTGATGCGCAAATCGCCATTGCTGGGCCGCTGCGTGAAGGGGCCATAGGTGATGAAATGCTCCCGCTGGGCCTTGGTGGTGAAGTCAAAGGCCATCTGCTCCACGGGCGTATGGGCAAAGGCACTGATGCGGTTGAGGAGCACGTCCTCCGCAGTAACGGTCAGGGTATGATCGCCCTCCGGCAGCATCACAGGCTCCGTCGTGAAGGTGAAGTTCTTGTCGCGCCCGGTAAATTCCGGTACCACTCCTAACCAGATTTCCTGACCATCCAGGGCGATGGCCACTTGCTTGCCGCTGTCGGCCTTTTTCACCATCAGGTCGAAGCAGTACTCGCCAGCCTCCGCGATGCGCACATTGTAATCCGCATTGCCCAGCAGCACTGCCATTTCCTCCTGGGTGCCGAAGTCTTTTAGGGTCAGTTCTGCCGCGTTGAGGGCATGACGGGCGCTGAATCCGCCGGGCAGGAGCTTGAGGGCTGTGTTGTCGGAGGAGCCCAGCGCCTCCGCCGTGCAGGCCATGAAGCCGTAGGTCACGTCGTTGGAAGCAATGGCGCCGATGCGGGATGCGGTGATGCTCGGCTTCTTCATCGTCAGCAACCGCATGTCGTCCACATAGAAGTAGGCAATCTCCGGGGTGACCTCCACGCGCAGGGTATGGAGGCAGTCCGCCGGGCCGATCTCCGGCAGCTTGGCAGATTCTTTCTTTTTGCCATCCACCAGCAGGGTTAGGCTGGTCTGATCCACCTGCACGGTCACATCTGCGCTGTTCATCTGGCCGATCAGCAGCGTTGCCGTGCCGCTGTTCAGGGTGAAGTTCCATTCCTGGGTAAAGACAGCGGTTTCGGGAATCTCCGCGAAGTAACCCTCCACCTGCTCAGTAAAGCCGTGCAGTTCACCGCCGGCGTCACCCCAGATGTCTGGCATTTCCGGCACGGGCATGGGGGAATTGCTGGGACCGGAGGTATACAGCAAGCCGTTATTGGTGAACAGGCGATCAAGATTGTACAGCCGCGCCGGGCCGCCGAGACTCACCAACGAATGATAGGCGATGTACATGCTGTCCAGGTCAGGGCCGACCACGTTGGAGGAATGCCCCAGGCCCTTGAATTCATCGCCGAAAACGCTGTTGATCAGCAGTGTTGCGTCCTCGCGCTGGGCAAAGCTCCCGCGCGGCCCGCCCTTGCGTGAGGCAAAGCTGACCTGATAGCCGGTGGAACAAACATGGTTGCCCGTGAAAGTCAGGTAGTACCAATCCCCCCGGCGGAACAGCCCCGGCCCCTCCGTCCAGTGCTTGAGGGTCGCGCCGGTGGTGGAGGCCAGATTGGATGGGAGCAGGGTCTTCTCGTCCAGCATGGCGGACTTGATGATCCAGTTGTCCGGGAAGAGCATCATCAGCTGGCCATCGTCGGTCTTGAAGAAAGAACCGTCAATGGAGTGGCCGAAGTTCCCTGTGATCAGCTCAAAGGGACCCAGGGGGGAATCGCTTTTCAGGATGTAATGCCCCCGCCCATTGGGGGATGTGATCATGTAGAAGCTGCCGCGCCAGTAGATGACCTCCGGTGCGTAGGCGAAGTACACATCCCGGCCCTGAGTGCAGTAGCCCGCATCCGTCCAGTTGACCAGATCGCGGGAGGTGAAGACCTTCACCCGTTCCTCGCAGGTGGAGGGGTACATGTAATACATGCCATTCCACCGCATGACGAAGGGATCGCCGATGCCGTAGTCATCCTGTGCACCGGCAATGGGTGGATATTGCCCCTCCACCGTCATGGGGTTGACGTATTCCTCCGCCGATGCACACAGGGGCAGCAGCAGCGCCAACAGAAGAAGCAGAAACTTCATGGTTTTCCCTCCCTTCAGCCGTTACTTCAGCGGCCTGACGGATAGCTCCGCCACCCGCAGCTCCTTGCCAGTGGTAAAGAGACCACACATGCCGTGGGTGAAGGGCGCTGCGTCATGAATGACTGCGACAGGCTCCTGCGCGTCGCCCACGAAGATGGACAGCACATTGTCCTGCATCCGCATCGTCAGCGTGGCCTGCTCAAGGTTCTTCCAGCCGTCGATCTTGATTTTGGTGGCATCCATGGCATGGCCGTAGTTCATACGGCGAACAGTCAGGCCGGTATTGGTGATGGCCACACCATAGCCGTAGCAGGCCTCCGCCACCTGATCGGGGTGGATGGACGCGTGTGTCGCGTGCATCAGGAATCCGCTGAAGCCGCTGCCCTGCCTGGGCATATCGAAGGTGACGCGCATCTCATAATCCGTGCAGCCCTGGCCGCCGATGAGCGCGAAGCAGTTTTTTCCCGTACCGATGGACAGCGCGCCGTTCTTGGCCGCGAAGCTGCCCAGGGTGATGATACCGTCGCGCTGGTTCTTGTCCAGGGCCCAGGTCTTTTCTTCCATGACCGCGTGGGTGAAGGCGGAAATCGTCAGCACCGCCGCATCCTCGCCGGCCAGACTCAGCGCATGGTCACCCGCAGGCAGGGCGATGGTCTCTGTGGTGAAGGTGAACCAGTCCGCCCCCTCCGGCGCAGCGGGAATCACGATCGTCGCCTGCGCATTTTCATTCAGATGGATCGTCAGCGTCTTGCCCGCATCCTGGGCACGGACAGTCAGGTCGAAGCAGTACGCGCCTTCCGCAGCCACGCGCACGTTGTAAATAGCCAACCCCAGAAGAGCCGCCTGGGCCTCCAGCTCCGGGCCCTCCACGGTTTCCAGCATCGCGCCGTTCACCGCATGAACCGCCGCGAAACGACCGGGGATGGCCTTCACCGCCGTCAGATCACCGTCGCCCAGCGCCTTGGCAGTGTGAGCCATAAAGCTGTATGCAGCGCCGTCACGCTTCAGCGCGCCGATGGTATCCGCCACAACAGCGGGGTTCTTTACTGTCAGCAGGCGCATGGCGTCGATGTACACATAGAGGATATCCTCCGTGCATTCCACCCGCAGGGTATGGATGCGGCCATTTTCGCCCAGTTCAGGCACATTGGCCTTGGAGATGGTCTTGCCGTCCACAGTGAAATAGAGCTTCTCCCCGTCGGTGGTGATAATGGCCGTCTTGCCATCCCGGGTACCCATACACCAGGCCATTTCGCCGCCGTTCAGGATGAAATTGCACTCCTGGGTGAACCGGCTGCTGGCGTTGACATCGGTGAAATAGCCTTCTGCCGTGTCAGCAAAGTCTCGCAAGTCACCCTGGGCGTCACCGCGCACATCCGGCTGACTCGGCACTGGCATTGCCGTATCGCTGGGGCCGGTGGTGTAGAGCCAGCCGCCATTGGTCAGCAGGCGATCCACACAGTACCAGCGTACCAGCCCGCCGCCGGTCTGCTCCGGGGCATGGCAGTGGTAGGAGGTATAGATGCTGTCCAGGTCGGGGCCGTAGAAGTTGGCCGAGTGACCCAGACCGGTGAAGGAATCCTTGAACACGCTGTTGATCATCAGCGTATGATCCTTGGGCTGGGTATAGCGGCCCAGAGCGTCGCCCTTGCGGCTGGCCCAGGCAACACGATAACCGGTGGACAGATAATGGTTGCCGGTGAAAGTCAGGTAGCTCCATTCCCCGCGGCGGATCATGCCGGGGCCCTCCGTCCAGTGGTTGAGGGTCACGCCGGTGGATTTGTTCACGCCCTTGGGAGTCAGAGTCTTGTCATCGATCTCCACGATGCCGATGGACTTATTCCCCGGCAGATTGAACATATAGAGCTTGCCGTCATCCCCGACAAAGAGCGAGCCGTCGATGGAGTAGCCGAAGTTCTCCGTGACCCGGTCAAAAGGACCCAGGGGAGAATCGCTCTTCATGATATAGTGACCATTACCGGAGGGCGAGGTGATCATATAGAATGCGCCGTGCCAGTAGAGCACCTCCGGCGCATAGGCGATGCGGCCCTCACCATTACGGGTACAATGACCCTTGAACGTCCAATGGACGAGATCTTCCGATTCATACACGCGGATCTCCTCCGCGCCGGTGGTATACAGGTAGTACTTTCCGTTGAAGCGCATCACAAAGGGATCAGCGGCGTCCATCTTCACCCCTTGGTCGTTCAGGACAGGAATGGGGTTCTGATAGTCCTCCGCAGTTGCGATCCCCAGCATGGAAGCAGCCAGAAGCATCATGATCATCAGCACCTTCATGGGAAAGTACCTCCTCGGTGAAGCGAGGTCTTATTTGATACCAGAGTGGGCCATGGTGTTCATGACCTTGCTCTGGCAAAGAATGAACAAAATCAGGTTGGGCAGGAACATGATCAGCGACGACGCAGCCGCCATGCCCTGTCCGGCAACGGAATTGGTGTTACTGGACAGCGTGCTCATGTAGAAGGTGAGCGTGCGCATGCTTTCCTTGTTGGTGTACATAGTAGAGGTTTCCGTGTTGTTCCACACAGACTGGAAGGCCAGGATGGCGACCGTCGCCAACGCAGGCTTGATCATCGGCAGGATGATCTTATGGTAGACTTTGAAGTAACCGGCGCCGTCCACAATGGCGGCTTCGATGAGGGAATCCGGCACCTGATCAGTGAACTGCTTGACCAGGAACATGCCCACTGGCATCGCCACAAGGGGCAGGATGTGGGCGAAATAGGTATTGATCATGCCAAGGTTGTCCACCAGGAGGTAACGGGGAATGATGACCGCAATGGGTACGAACATCATGGCAAGGTTGTTGATCTCCATCAATGTGCTCTTGGCGCGGAAGCGCAGCTTGCTCAGCGCAAAGGCGGCCATGGAGGACATCACCATGCTCAGAAACACCACCGCCACAGTCACGATAAGGCTGTTGAAGATGTAGCGGCTGATGGAGATGCCGCCTGCACTCGCCTGACGTGCCAGCCGGGTGAAGTTGTCCAGCACCGGGTTTTCCACCAGGAAACGGGGCGGGAAAGCGAAGAGCTCCTCAATGGGCTTGAAGGCGTGGTTGATGATGAACACGATGGGGACGGCCATAAAAATCGCAAGCGGAACAAGCACCAGATACATGGGGATCTGGTTCGGATGGAAATGATCCGGATTGAAACGAGTCTTGCGCATGATGGCCACCTTCCTTTTGGTCAGTATTATTGTGGAGGGATCAGGAGAGCAGGCAGTGCGTTGCCTGCCCTCCCATCCAGTCGGCCAGCCCTCGACGTAAAGTCGAGTGCTGGCTACGCTCTGCCAATGCAAGCATTGGCTATCGCTAGTCGGGCCGATGCCCGACCTCAATGGAAGTGCTGCTGCACAGCAAAGGAGGCGACTGTGCAGATGCGTTCAGCGAATCTTACTCGCCCAGCAGGACCTTCAGGTGATCGGCAACGCCCTGATCAGCCACAGCCTGCAGTTCAGCAGCCACGTCAGCAGCAGTCAGCTCGCCGCGGAGGATCTTGCCGTCGATGTCGTTGCTGTTGTAGTAGGCTTCGATGGTGCCCCAGCCGGGAGCAACGGGCCAGTTGGAGGGAACGATGTTCACGCCGCGCTCCAGGAAGCCGCGGTAGAAGGGCACCAGATCCTCAGTGGCGTTGTCCAGCAGGTCCTGCCACACTTCGGGAGTGGACACGACGGGCATACGGGACACGGCATAGCCCAGAGAACGGTAGGTCTCCTGGCGCTTCAGAGCAGCCTGGGGGCCCCAAGACATCCACTTGGACAGTTCCCAAGCTTCACGGGGATACTCGGTGGAAGCGGAGATGACGCCGTTGTCAACGATAGCCAGCTCGCCCTTGCCATCGCCCATGGGCAGGGGGTAGTACACCCATTCGCAGCCGGTCTCGTCCTTGCGGAAGGTCTGGAACTGAGCCAGGGTCCAGGGCCAGTCAATGTGCATGGCGGTGCGGCCCATGCCGGGAGGCCAAGCGCCGGGATCGCCCAGAACGTTGGTCTTCTCTTCTTCGGTCATCCACTCACAGATCTTGTTGTTGATCATTTCGGCGCGGGTCTCAACAGCGTTGATCCAGACCTCGTCGAAGTTGTACTTCTCGCCGTCCCAGCCGAACTTGCCCTGGTTGCCGTTGTAAGCAGCGGGGAACAGATCGGTGAACAGAGGGTTGGAGATGCCGAAGTTGTAATCCTCGGGGTGGCTCAGCTCGTCAGCCAGCTCAAAGTAGTCTTCCCAAGTCCAGTTGATGTCAGGAAGCTCCACGTTGTACTGTTCGAACAGGGTCACGTTCATGTACATCATGTGGGGGAACATGACGGCGGGGTAGGAGTAGTTCTTGCCGTCGATCTTGGCAGACTCACGCATGGCGGGATAGAGCTCCTGCGCGTCGGGGTCGTTCTCCATGTAGTAGGTGATGTCCAGCGCCCACTCGTTGGCAACGGCGTTGGGCACGTTGAACACCCAGAACACGTCGGGCAGCTTGCCCTCGGAGGCCAGATTGGTCAGGCCCTGATCCCAGGTGCCCTGATCAATGGCAACAAACTCAACGTTGATGTTGGGATAGGCAGCCTCGAACTGAGCGATCAGGGCCTCGATGACCTCGGGCTCGCCAGCTTCGGCCTGACCCCAATGGGCCACGGTCAGGGTAATGTTCTCGGTGGTCATGGGCGGCAGACCTTCTTCGGCCATCGCCGGAACCAGGGACAGCATCATGACGCATGCCAGAACCAGAGAAAGCAGTTTCTTCATGTGATAGGTCTCCTTTCAATATTTTGCCTTGTTATACCGTTTACAGGTCATGTGACGCACCGCATACCTGTATAGATACCGTAATGGAGGTTTTTTCGCAGCAGCACACGCTCAGCCGCAGGGAAGCAGTCCAGCCGCAACGCGAAAAGGGATTCTTAAGGGTCGATGACCCTTAAGGAGGTTCCAGGGACAGCGTCCCTGGTTATTCGCCCGTAATACCGCTACGGTCGATGGCCTCGGTGAAGTACCGCTGCAGGCAGAAGTAGACAATCAGCAAAGGCGCGATGACCAGCATGGTGCCAGCCATGGTGACGGCTTCATTTTGGACGTTGGCGCCGCCGCTTTGATTTGCCCAGCCGCCGGCTTTCTGCAAATAGGCCAGGTAGCTGTCTTCAAACTTGGCCAGCTCCATCACCAGCGTGGAAACGTACTTCGTGCTGCCGGAAGCAGCATTGCCCATGAACAGGGACGTGGTGTAGGTTTCGTTCCAGTACCACACGAAGGAGAACAGGAAGCTGGTGATCATTGCCGGGATACCAAGGGGCACGCCAATGGTCAGGAACACGCGGGTTTCGCTGGCGCCGTCCACGCGGGCCGCCTCGTCCAGGGAGAAGGGAATCTGCTCGTAGGTGGCCCGGTAAATGAGGATGAAGATCGCCGCCCGCAGACCCTGACCCGTGATGGAGGGCAGGATCATCGTCCAGATGGTGCGGATGATGCCGTAATCCACGTACATGGTGTAGGTGGGCACCATCAGCACCGGGAAGGGTACGATGAAGGTGAGCAGCACACAGGCCATGAGGATGTTGCGCCCCTTGAAGCGGAAACGGGCGAATGCGTAGCCCGCCAGTGCGCAGGAGAAGGTCTGGCACAGGGCCGGAACCACCGTCACCAGCAGCGTATCCACCAGGTGCTCGGAGAAACCCATGATGTCCAGCGCCTGGGTGTAGTTGCTGAAGGTGATCTCGTGGGGCAGCCACTGCACCGAAGGATCCAGCAGGTCGGTCATGGATTTGAGGGAGGTGACACCCATGTGCAGGATCGGGTACACATACACGAAGCACAGGGAGATCAGCATGACATACAGCACCACTTTAGGCAGCAAACCCATCTTCCGGTAGCTGCCGATGGCGATCTTTTTCGCTTTGTGAAGGGTCGGCTTACCTGCCATGCTTCTTCCCTCCCTTCCGCTTCATGTTCCTGGCGCGCTCGGCATGCATCCGCTCAATGGCAATCTGCTCGCCGGTCTTCTGAATGGCGATCTGCTTGCCTTTGCGCTCCTTGGTGATCAGCAGCAGAACGATCAGCGCCAGGCCCAGGCTCAGGGCGTATACCCACGCCATGGAGCTGGCAATGCCGTAACCGCCGCCGGGCTCGCCGCTGCGGAACATGCGGTCATTGATTGTCGCCATGACCTCATTCAGACCGGTTGTCGCCAGGAACACCAGCGTGTACACGCCGTTGATGAGGATCATCGGGCGCAGGGCCGGCAATGTGATCTTCCAGAAGGAGATCCAGCCGTTTGCACCGTCAATCATGGAGGCTTCGTAGAGGGTGCTGTCGATCTTCTGCAAACCGGTCATGTAGATGAGGATCGGCACACCGGAATACCACAGCACCAGGATTATCTGACTGAACAGGCTCGACAGCGGCCTCGCCAGCATGGGCGGGAGCATCGCTTCAACGATGCCGTTCACACCGTAGGATTCAATCAGCGGAACCGCCGTTGCGCCCTCGTTCACCAGGCGCTCCAGCACGGGGCCGGACACCACGATGATCGGCAGGAAGAACAGCGTGCGGAAGACGCCCTTGCCCTTCAGGGGCTGATTGAGCATCATGGCGATCACCAGCGAGAACACCAGGATCACCGCCAGACGCAAAACCGAGTCGGTAAAGAAATTTGTCAGCTGCTCGGTGAAAACCGTATCTTGCTGAAAAATGTAGCGGTAGTTTTCCCAGCCGACCCAGGTCATCTTCAGACCGGTGGCGGTGACCTTCACATCATGCCAGGAATACCATACGGACTGCACCAGCGGCACCAGAAAGAAGGTCACAAAGCCAACCAGCCAGGGAAGCAGGAACACATAGCCCTTCATTTCACGCCGGGTGACAAGGCCGATGCGGAGTTTTTTCATTGCGCATCGCCTCCTTTCACCAGGTAACCAAGGGCCGGTATGATCACGCCGTCAACGGGAATATCCGCCTTGCGGTAATTAATGTACACTTGCGTCCCATTTTCGTAGGACACCTTGACGACGTCTGTGACAATCTGCTCATGCTTTACCATGGCGCTTCCGCCGATGGACTCGTGCAGATCTTGCAGCTTCTCGTTGATTTCCGTCATCGTGGGCAGCAGCACATTCCACTTGGCAGAGAACACGTCCGAGGAATTGGTGTGAATCAGGGGCTGCACATCCTCGGCTGTCAGCAGCCAGGAGGGGTACGCGCCGTACTCCACCAGCTTGAGCAGCGCCTTTTGCTGGTTGCTCTCGAAGTTCAGCCAGGTAGAATAGTACGGAATCTGTCCGCTGAGCACCATGGGCAGGAAGGGCACCTCCGCTGACAGGAAGGAATAGCTGGTCGTGTCCAGCGGCATGTCGAGGAACACATCCGTCTGCGCCAGATAATCGCTCAGGGGATTCTGCAGCGCCAGCGCGGCGTCGGTATTGGCCAGCAGCGTCTGGTAGTCCGTCAGGGTTTCGCCACGGGAATGATTGCTGCCGCGGGAGTAGTAGGAGTACAGGGTATTGGGCAGCTTGACCACGGCCAGGCCGTCCACATGCTCGCCCCACTTATCCGCCATCGCCTTCATGATTTCTGCGGAGCGGCTGGGGGTGAGGTAATACAGGTTGGGGTAGAGTTCCTTGCCCGTCTGGTATTCTGCAATGGTCTGGCCGATGGTGCGTACCACGTCCACCCGCATGTTGTACATGCGATCAGGATTGGCCTGCACCGGGTCGATCTCCAGCATGAACTTGCCGCCGTTTTCCCGGACGGACCGGGCCAGGGCGATCAGGTCGTCCTCCTTGCCCAGCTTGCGCTCCAGCTCCACGCTGCCGCTGCCCAGGGCCCAGGTCAGGCCGCCAGGCTGCCAGCCGCGGTAGATGACCAGCGGATCGTTGATGCCGCTTTCATCGCAGGCGGCAAGGATCTCCTCCATCTGCTCCACGGAGGTCATGGGCTCGACGCTGTTCCACAGCAGGAATGCCGCGCTCTCCGCACCCAGGAAGTCCACGCGGGGACGATAGGCGGTGTCCGCCGTATTGAGCTGGCCGTTATCCAGCAGGGCCTTGCGGTAGCGCTGGGCCATGCCGGTGTAGCTGGCACTTTCGCCAGACAGGATGTAAAACCGCACAGTCATGTCCCGCAGATAGGGCTTGCTTTCGCGGCTGTTGAGGCCCAGGGTGCGGGTGGTCTGGGCGATGTATTGTTCGCGCAGGGTGAAGTGCGCAGCTGCCCAGTTATAATCAGTGATGACGCCTGCGGGATACGCCATGATGTCGGCGGCTTCACTGCCATTCTCCACCACAGCGAGGTAGCCCAGCTGATCGTCGGTGTAGGCCATGCCGTATACCGGCAGGGTGATCTGCTCGGCGGGGCGGTTCAGCTCGGTCATGACCGACTTATCCACGCCGATGTTCGTACCGTAGATGCGTTTGGAAAAGGGGGTACTGCCCACGCCTTCCCCATTGGAGAAGTTGATGAGCGCACCCGCCGCCTCCGGCACCAGCATGTAGCCGGCCTTCTCGTCCAACTCGGTCGCGCCAAAGCAGGGCAGCAGGTACACGCCGCACACGCGGGTATCGGTGAAAGTTTCTACGCCGTCCTTGCCAACGCCCTTTGAGACCGGATATTCCTCCAGGCCGTCCTTGGGCATGGTGATAGCGATGGAATCCGCCTCCAGGCGAATTTGAAGCTTGATCTTCACGCCCAGGGCGGTGAAGTCTACCAGGGCGTCCGCGCCGTCCTCCAGCATGGTCAGATCAATGGCGACCTGATTGCCCATCAGGGACTGCTGCTTGGTGATGACGGACTGACCATCCACCACATCCAGCACCAGAGGAGATGCCACGAAGGCTTTCCAGCCGGTGAGCTTTCCGGAAGCAGGCTCGATGCTGCTGGCGAAGGACTTGCCACTGGCCTTGTCGGTCACGGTCATGTAGAGGTTGGTATCGTCAATGGTGAGGAGGAGATCGTCGTTCTCCACCGTATGGGTATCCGCCAGCGCGATCACGGGCAGGAGCAGAGCAAGGAGGAGAATCAGCAATTTACACTTCATTGTAGAATCGCGCCTCCTTCCATACGGCAGTGATGAACTCCCACAGCTGGGCCACCAGCGCTGCCGCGATGACCATGGCGATGATGATCATCAGCATGGTGAACAGCGTTAGCAGCAGGGCCACGAAGGTTTCCGTGAAATTGTAGTTCTGCAGCGACTTGACCATCATGACCACCAGCATCAGGCACAATCCGATGGTGACCACATCCAACAGGGTGATGATGAACGCCTCGTTGAACGTCAGCACGAAAGACAGCGCGAAGGTGATGGGCTTGATCATCACATACGGGCCCAGCGCATAGGCGAAGGAGCAGTACATCTGCTTGAAGGTGCCCTCGCCGTCGCGGATGGAGCAGATCAGGTTGCAGGCGATCAGGAACAGCGCAATGCCGCCGATGAGCATTACCAGATCCATGCCCACATCAAACTGTCCGTCGGGGATGGTCTTGAACAGGAAGCCGCAGTAGTACTTGTTGACGATAAAGATGAGGATCGCCGCGATATAAAGGATCGTGGCCGACAGTACGCTGACCTTGCCCTCATGCTTCACGCCGTAGAAGGCGTCCGCCGGGTTTCGCGGGAAGTAGGTGACAAATTTCAGTTCCCGCAGCAGCTTTACATCGAAGAAGGCATGCACCTTATTGCAGAAGCGCTGTACGGGTTTGACACGGGTCTTGAGCGTCTTCCAGAGCTTGCCCAGGAGCCACAGTGCGAACAATCCGCCGATCATCCACATGATGCCGCCCTGGAGGATCACATTGCGAACCTCCCAGTAGGAATCGGAGTAACCCTCCTTGTCGCCGCCGCGGCGGGAGGCCTGCAGGGCTTCCTCGTACATTTCCAGCTTGTAGTAGGCGCGGCCCAGACCCATGTGGGCGTAGTCAAACATGGAGTTGAGCTCCAGCACCTGCTCCCAGGGCTCGCGACTCTCGGCGTAGCGGCCCTCCTGATACAGGGCCAGGCCCCTGTGCACCAGGTTGGCGTAGTCCGTCACGGCGAAGCGCTGCACCAGCGCCTTGTCGCGGTCAAGGACGTAAAGGTTGCCGTAGCGGTCCACATCGATGGCCACGGTGTTGACGAACAGGCCTGTGCGGGTACGATCCTGATCCTGGCCTCCGAAGTAGAACAGACAGCGGCCATCCCGGGTGTACTCCATGATGTAGCCCAGCTCGTTGATGACGAAGATGTTCTCCTGCGTGCCCACTGCCACGTCGATGGTGTTGTCATGGCCCCAGCCGGTAGGTTCCATGATGTTCAGGCCGGACATGTTCAGCCGCTTCACGCCGCGCACGCCGGTGGTCACGGTGTAGAGCAGGCCGCGCTCGTCCATATCCACGCTTGTGGGGGTGGCCGGAATGACCCGTTTGAGCTTGGCCAGCTGTTCCTCGGTATAGGTGAGGCGCTTGAGCATCTCGCCCAGGCTGAGGTTGGTATCGTTCGCGCCGAAGTAGCCCAGGAAGGTGCCGTCCGCCGCGAACTGGGCAATGCCGTTGGTGTTGCCCTTGGAGATGACATACAGGCTGCCGGCGGCATCCACAGCGATCTTCAGCGGCTCAAACTTGGCTTTCACGCCATACAGGGGCGTGCCGGGGTGCTCCAGGGTGAAGACCGTTTCGCCGGTTGCGACATCATACACCACCACCTGCTGGAGCTTCAAGTCCGCCACGTAGAGCTTTCCATCCCGGACGTAGATGCCGCCGGGCTGCTTGAGATCATCCTTGCCGAAGGTGCGGATCCACTCGCCGTCCAGCGTACACATGAGCACGCGCTTGTTGCCCTCGTCGGAGATGAAGAGGTGATCCTCATCATCCACGAACACATCCGCCGGACGTTTGAGCGCTTTGCCGTCGAATTCGGAGTAGGTGCCCTCGGGCAGATAACCGGCGGGAGAATGGGCCTGCTCGCCGGAGTATATCTCCGTTAGGGTGTAGTAGGGCGCTTCATCCGCCCAGGCAGTCAGGGGCAGAAGCGCCAGACAAAGCAGGAATACCAGAATGCGTTTGATGCGCATGGCGTTCTCCCCTTTCTTTAGTCTTCCTTGAACATCTTGCCGCTCCAGCGGGTAATGGTGTAAATCAGCACCAACAACACCACGGAAGCTGCGGATGCATAGCCCATCTCATAGCGGATGAAGCCGTAGTCCTCGATCAGGTTGACGATCAGCTGGCCTGCGTACTGGGGCGTGGGGTTCGCGCCGGAGAGGCTCACGCCGATGTGGCCCACCTGGAAGGTGTTGACCACCGCCATCACCAGGCCGAAGAGCATCTGAGGCTTCATCATCGGGATGGTGATATAGAAGACCTCCTGGAAGCGATTGCGCAGGCCGTCGATCTCCGCAGCCTCGTAGACGCTTTCGTCGATGTTCATCATGCCTGCCAGCATCGCCAGGAAGCCTACGCCCATGGAGGACCACAGGGCCACGATGATCATCACCGGCATCAGGTAGGCGGTGGACTGAAGGAACTGGATGGGCTCGGAGATCCAGCCCAGGTTCAGCAGCACCGCGTTGAGGTAACCGCGCTCGTCACCGGAGAAGATGATGCGCCAGACGACATTCATCGCCACGCCGGAGGTCATCGAGGGGCTATAAATCAGCAGCGCCAGCACTGTACGCGGGCCCTTGGTGATCTGGCTGAGGCACCAGGCCAGGAAGAAGCTCAGCAGGTATCCGCCGGGGCCCACGATGATCGCAAAGAGGATCGTGTTGGGCAGGACGTACTGCATGAAGATCGCGTCGCGGGTTAGGAGGTTGACGTAGTTCATGAAGCCCACGAAATCCGGCACCTGGATGGTGTTGAAGTTCGTGAAGGAGAGCCCGATGGCGATCACCACCGGCACGATGATGAACAGCGTGAACAGAATGATGTAGGGAGCGAGGAATGCCCATGCGATGTGTTGATCCTTGGGGCCACGCATTTTGACAGCCTTGGTCATTCCAGCCACTCCTTTACTGTATTGATGTCCGGCACGATGAAGGGCGCGGTCAGCTGACCGTCCTTCAGGCGGCCGAATTCCTCCAGCTTGCGTTCCAGCTCGCGGTCAATGCGCTTGATCGCTTCATCCAGTGCCGCGCGGAGGTTTTGCCCCTCCAGGCACACGGCGTTTACGGCATTGGACAGCTCGCGCTCCACCATGTAGGAACCGGGGTTGCGGGGCGTTTCGTAGATCCAGTTCATCTGCTCGGCAATGATCTGCTTGTGCTCCGTGGGCCAGGGTGCGTTCATGTAGGCAGCCATGTTGGCGCTGTTCCACATATACTCATTGCCCAGGGTGGACTGAAGGTTGAAGGCGAATTCCGTCTGGATCTCCTCGCTCATCCACCAGGAGAGGAACTGCCAGGATTCCTCCGGCATGTTGGTGTTGTCGAAGATGAAACAGCTCTGCTCTGCGCCGCTTGTCCAGCGCTGGACTTCGCCATTTTCGTCCGTCATGCCGGGGTAAAGGGCAATGCTCCACTTGTCCGCCAGTTCGGGGGCGGCATTCATCACCAGGTTGTACATGGCGTAATTGGAGGTGCCGATGGGCAGCGTGCCGTCGCGGAAGCTCTGGTAGAAGCTGTTGACCTCAAAATCCATGTCGTAGATGACGAAGGAATCCGTCATGACCTTGAGGGCCTCGATGGCTTCCTCGGTGTCCAGCTGGACGTGAAGGTCGCCGTCCTCATAGAGCACCGCCCCGTTCTGGTACAGGAAGGGCGTGGTGATGGAGAAGGCTTTGTAGCCCACCGCGTTCGCTACGAAGTTGTTGTAGTTCAGGCCGAAACGATGCAGCGTGGGCAGCATCTGCAGCACTTCCTCGTAAGAATTGGGCACTTCCAGCCCGATGGATTCCAGAATGTCCTCGCGATAGAACAGCACATAGAAGTTGAAGGTTTCCGGCAGGGCATACATGCCGTCGTCGCACACAGCGGGCATCAGGAGGCCTGTGGGGAACCACTTGCCCACCGTGCCGAAGTCCTCGTATTCGCGCAGGTTCTTCAGCGCGCCGCGGACGGCCAGGTCATACACGCGGGTGGTGGATACGCCCAGTGCCACATCCGGCGCAGCGCCGGAGGCATTGGCCAGGATCAGCTTGCTCTCGTCCGGCATGATGGAGAACTCCACCTCGATGCCAGTCCGGGGCGTGAAGGTGGTATCCGCCATGCGCTGGAGGATTTCCAGGTACTGCCGGGGGCGGTTGACCCACACCTGCAGTTTGCTCTCGTCCGCATTATCCGCCACATAGCTTTCATCGGTGAAGGAAGCAACGAAGCGACCGGCGGTATCCGCTGCCTGCTCCAGAAGGTTGGGTTCCTTGGGCAGCATTTCTTCATCTGTATAGAGGTAGATCGCATCCAGGCCCACCGGGCTGGTGGAGAGGTTCTCCACCGTGCTGACCAGGAAGCCACGAGCGGAAGACGATCCCTGGGAGAAAAGCGCCAGCTTCTTGGGCAGGTTATCCGGCTCTTTGGCCAGCTGTTCCAAGGCCTGGATCGCCATGTCCAGGCTGGACAGCGCACCAACGCGGCCTTCTGTGTGGGCAATCCAGCCCAGTTCGGCACGGATAGCCTTCAGTTCGCTGATCCAGCGGCTCAGGTCATCCGCGATGTGGAAGTCAAAGTCCTCCAGGGCAAAGTCGCGGAAGAAATCCGTGTTCCCGCCGGTGATCTTGGTGATCTGCAGGGACAGGTCGGCAATTTCGTCAGAGATGGTCTGCAGCAGCTGCAGTGAGGGCCGGAGGGGATCCACGCTGGTCAGCAGGGTCAGGGTATGCTCGCCCTCCGTCAGGTACATATACGCGGGATTGCCCTCCGCGTCCATGATGGTCTGATTCTCGAATTGCAGCGTGTAGCTGAATTCTGCATTCTCAAAGGCAGGGCCGGGGATCACGCCATCGATCAGCACCGTGCGGTATACCGGGAAGTTTGCCAGCTCGCTCTGCCGCAGCCGTAGCGCCATGGCATAATTGCCAGATTGCTCCACGGTGAAGGTGTAGGTCAGCACATCGCCGGGATATTTATAGGAAGTATCTTCAATATGATTGATGACTTTCTTATTGCTGGAGTAGGGGGTCAGGCGCATGTCATAGTCCGCCAGGGGCCGGATGTTGGGGTTATTGCGCACCGGCACCTGCTCAGCCTGGAGGGTGATGAGGGCACTGCCTTGAGGTTCCCCCTGCGCCGTATTCAGCATGGGGATTTCGCCCTCCAGCGTCATACTGTACAGCTTGAAGGGACCCTCGCGGCAGATGATCGTGATTTCATGCTCGCCCGCTGTCAGGTACAGGCCCATGCCTTTTGAGTACATGCCTGCCTTTCCCATCAATCGGCAGGAAGTTGTTTCATAGGATTTCACCGGCATGGAGACAACCTCGTTGCCGTAGCGATCCTTGCTGAATGTGCCGCTTTGCGTCCACAGACTGTCAAGGGTCAGGGTGCTGCACTCCGCATAGGGCAGCTCGCCGTCCACCATCAGGGTGAAGCCGTTGTCCAGGATGTTGTTGCCGGTCATGGCGTAGGTCAACACGGGGTAACCGAAGGTATCCTGATGCACAGACACTGTGAAGGTCAGCTGTTCGCCCTCAGCCAGCAGGGCGCCTTCTTTTGCTTCATAGAGCTTCATACTTTCCGTAACGATCATCGGATCAGCCATGGAAGCAAGATACGCAGTATAATCATTCTTTTCGGAGCGTTCCAGATAAAGCTGCGTCAGGCCTTCACCCACCGCATGCAGCGGCAGAATCAGAAGTAGCACACAGAGGCAACTCCAGATTTTCAGCATACGCTTCACAACGATCCCCCCACATTCCAGCTGCATTTCGTTTGTTTCGGTATATCTGGATTTTATCATAGACATTTCGACTTTGCAATAGTTCTCGCAGAAAATATGTAAATTTTGGCCTCGTTTTTTCCCTTTATTACAAATTTTTTCGTATTTAACTTGCATGCAAACGTTTTCAAAGGGTGAAAATCTGAAATAGTCAAACCAATTTAGCCGTCTGATTATTCATTTTCGTTTTTTTGGAACATTCCGAATCACTGATCAACATCCACTTGCGTTGTCATTGTCACAACGAATGTCAATGCTCACTTCGTCAGTTGATCATTGTACATACCGATCCGGCCTCGTCCGCTTATTCTCCTGAATGAATTCGCGTTTAACAACCTCCAACCGACGCACTTCCTCCTTCATATCTTCCAGCTGATAATCCAACATAAATTGCTCCTTTTCCAGATACTCCAGAGCTGCCTTCCATCCCTTGTAATCGATCTTCTCACCGTCATCCTGGCAGCGGTGCAAGACAGACGCCGCCTGTTTGTATTGGCGCAGTTCATACTCATACTTTCGTTCAAATCCACCGCGCTTTTCCTCCGGCAGCTTCTCCCATGCGCGGTAATGCTTCTGGTATTTCTTCCACTTTTCATAGGATTCGATCCGGACGCTCAGTTCAAGAGAAAGATCATGATTTTCCTTCCGCTTGCTTTTCAGACCGTAGAACTTCGTGTTGACGGTCTGAATTGCCGCCAGACAGGACGCAGCATCCGTGATGCTGTACTCCTGCATGATGGACAGCAGCCCTGTGCTGTCGCGGAGGCGATGATCCTTGCGATTGGGCTGTACGCTGGAGGCAAGGATGTTGGACGCGAGCTTGAACCGCAGGCTCTCCCTGGATACGTCTTCGCCTTGCTCGATCAGTAGTTCATCCTTCTTTTTCGCATACTGCGCCCACGCATTCAGTCGGGCCAGTCGTGCTTCCAGCTGACAGAGCAGCTTGTTCTGCTGGCGAATCTCCCGATTCTTTTCGCCAACCTCCGTGGGAATGCCGCGCTTCTCCATGACACGGGCATCCGGCCCTTCGTGTACCATGGGGATGCGCTGTACACCCTGATCTGCATAGCTCCGAGGATCAACAAAGCCCTGCGTGAATCCAGCTTCACGCAGGGCTTCATTGATAGCATCGGCAGCAGCGGCACGCCAGCGTTCCGCATTGCCACGGTCATCCCAGTCAGTTGTACAAATCTTTCGTGTTTTCCAGCGTCCTTTCTGCTTGGCAGGGATGCGATTACCTTCAGCGTCAAGGATGTACTCCAACCGGCTCTTGTCGCCCCACTTTCCATCCGGGGTCAGTGGACGCATGGTCAGCAGGATGTGAGCATGTGGATTGCCATCTCCTTTGTCGTGGAAGGCAACGTCGGCACACATGCCCTTGTCCACAAAGTTCTCCTGTACATATTTCCGGATGAGGGTAATGTTTTGCTCATGGTTCAGCTCGGCAGGTAGTGCCAGCTCAATCGACCGGGCGAGCTGGGCATTGGCTTTGGTTTCGTTCCACTCAACGCTGTTCCAGAGAAGAGTACGGTCAGCGTATTCCGGCGGAGCATGAGCGGGCAGCATGACCTCGGTGTAGATGACATGCCGCTTCCGGGTGTAGTCATGGGTAACCCCGTCCCAGGTATTTTCCATTTTCGTGCCGCTGATGTAGGCAGAGGCAGCAACGGCAGAGCGACCTTTATTCCGAGATACTATTTTGGTATGGCTATGAAAGAATTCCATTCGTTCCTCCTTATTGGCTCCCTGTGGGAGCATCGTTCTTGGGGTATGGGGCTTGCTCCATCGCGGCGAAGTCCGCAATGTTGCCCCGCAGGGCGCACGACATACGCGCATAGAGGTCATGCTTCAGCATGACGAGCGACAGCGATTGCTTGCAATCGCCGAGCGAAGCCCGGGGAAGCGCCAGCTTTCACGGGCCGACGTATGTATCAGTGCGCACTTCGTGGTTATTCTTGTTGGGGACGCCCCGAGGTTACCCCCGGAACGCCCCCTTGCATGATCACCGGCCAGCCGCCAGCTCCTGCATGAAGGCAGAGAACTGGGCGCTGTCCATATGGATGGTCTGCGGAAAGCAAGCCTCCAGGATGGCTCCGTGTTCGCAGAGCCGGTGAGTACGAGCCTTCCGCTGCTTCTCCTTTTCGCGGTTGTCGGTAATGATTTTCCTGTGCTGCTCCTGAACGGTTTTCAGTTCGTCAGGATCTTGGGGCATATTCGCCAGCAGTTCGTCGATGTTGATCTTCATATATCTCCTCCAGTGGTGCACCAAAGTGATGCAAGTATGCACCTCTCTGATGCAGATGTCGTTATGTTCATTGATGGGGCTGCATCACTTTGATGCAATTATTGTGGAATGTGCGGCAGATTGATGCACTGACTCAGCCGCCGATAAAGTCGAAATCCATGCAGCTGTCGCCGAAATCGGGCATTGCGTCATCGTTTTCTTGCTGTTGGGGCGGTGTGGTGACCTGCGATGGCGCAGCGGACGCAGTGGGTACAGCCATAGCAATTGGCGCACTTGCTCCAGCAGAGTATCCTGCGAGATATGCCGGAAGCATCTGCTGAAGCCTGCTTGTCACCGATTCTGTGATCTCCTGAACAAGCTCGATTTTCTCAGTGCCAGACAGATGTACCCCCTCCGTGCCACAAGCATTGACAGCTTCTGCAACCAATTGACTGAACGACTGA
>JAFQIB010000064.1 GCA_017397765.1 Clostridia bacterium
CCTGAGTAGGCGTAGTGGCGGCTGCATCCGGGGCGGCTCGATTGCAGAGGGTTTCTCTGAATTTCCGCTAAAGCGGAAGAAACCCTCTGCAAAATCGCCGCATTGTTCCTTTTGAGGTCTCGCTGCAGCCGATGCGGCTTGGACATTTGGCAGCCTGGAGTTAATGGGAATCGTGAGGGGTGCGGAACTTCAAAACCTTCCCCCTCGGGAAAGATGGCACGGCGTAAGCCGTGACGGATGGGGCCGTTAGCGGCAGGCTCCGTCATCTCTACAACTCCCAATTTACGTTCCTGTCACTATTTCCATATGTAAACCGCACAAAAAACAGGCACAGCAGCCAAAACTGTGCCTGTCAATCATTGCTGTAAACCGCCGTTTCTTGATTTTCTTTTGGATTGCTTCAATAATTTACGCCTTGCAGTAGGTATTCATCAGCGCTTCCAAAGTATCCAGCACAGCTTCCGCTGCCGCCTGATCCGCACCGCGGGCAAAGAGATACGCTTTCAGCTTGGGCTCGGTGCCGGAGGGACGAACAATGATCTTGCAGCCGTCTGCCAGCGCAAAGCTCAGCACATCGGACTTGGGCAGGCCGGTTTCATCGTTCTGATAGTCGATGCGGGCAGCCGTCTGGAAGGCGGCATCCGCAAAGTCAGCCAAAGGCTTGCGCAGATTGGCCATGATACCCGCCATGGTCTTCGCGCCGGATTCGCCTTCATATTCAAAGGTCAGCAGGCGCTGGGCGAAGAAGCCGTGCTCCTTGCGCAGCAGATCCAGCTTGTCCAGCAGGGACAGGCCCTGAGCCTTGTAGTTGGCCGCCATCTCGCAGACCAGCACAGCCGCGTTGACCGCGTCCTTGTCGCGCACGTCGGTGCCGGACAGATAGCCGTAGCTCTCCTCAAAGCCAAAGATGTAGCGCTCCGGATGCCCCTCCTGCTCCAGCAGGCCGATCTGTTCGCCGATGAACTTGAAGCCCGTCAGCACATTGCGCAGCTCCACGCCGTACTTTTGGCAGATCGGCACCGCCATCTCGGTGGTCACGATGGTCTTGACCGCCACAGGGGTCAGCTCCGTCTTTTCCCGGTGGCTGCAGATGTAGTCCAGCAGCAGCACGCCCATATCGTTGCCGGAAATCAGCGTCACCTGATCGCCCACGCGCACGCCTGCGCCAATCCGGTCGCAGTCCGGATCAGTGGCCAGGCACATGTCCGCGCCGGTGGCAATGGTCTTTTCAATCGCCAGCTTCATGGCCTCGCGGATTTCGGGGTTCGGGTAGGGACAGGTGGGGAAATGGCCGTCGGGCAGCTCCTGCTCGGCAACGATCTCCACATCGATATTGCCCATGCGCTTCATCATCTCCCGGACAGGCACATTGCCGGTGCCGTTCAGGGGGCTATACACCAGGTGCAGCCGCTCGGTCGCGGGGGCGATGCGCAGGCCGTCCATCACCTGATAGTAGCTCTCGATGGTCTCATCATCGATCCAGGAGATCATGCCGGAGGCCATCAGCGCATCAAAGTCAGGCAGCTGGGGCACAAGGGTCTCTTCAGCGCAGATGTAGCCGTAGATGCGGTCCGCTGCCTCAATGGTGATCTGGCAGCCGTCCTCGCCGTAGACCTTGTAGCCGTTGAACTTGGCCGGGTTATGGGACGCGGTGACCAT
Source organism: Clostridia bacterium (assembly GCA_017397765.1). Taxonomy (GTDB): domain Bacteria; phylum Bacillota; class Clostridia; order Christensenellales; family Aristaeellaceae; genus UBA11524. Next base: position 1,660 of record JAFQIB010000064.1, read on the forward strand.
CACGCCTGCGCTGGTGTGCAGATGGCGCACGGCGTAGGACAGCATGGGCGTGGGCATCAGGGTCTTGTAGATATACACCCGCACGCCCATCTCCGCCAGCGTCGCGGCGGTCAGGCGGGCAAAATCGGTGGAATGGATACGGCTGTCGCAGCTCACCGCACAGCTGGGCTGCTCAAAGGTTTCCAGCAGGTACTTGCCCAGGCCGCGGGTCGCCTTGGACACGGTGTACAGGTTCATGCGGTTGGTGCCCGCGCCCAGCACGCCGCGCAGTCCGCCGGTGCCAAAGGCCAACTCCCGGTAGAAGCTGTCGGAGATCTGCTCCTCGTTCATCGCCTTGAGCTGATTGAGCAGCTCCTCCGGCATGCCGGGACATTCCATCCACTGCTGATACTTTGCGTTCATCATCTTTGCCTCCCAAAAAGACTTGCTTTCATAAAAACAGCAGCTCCTCCTTCACGAAGGACTCCGTGAACGGAAAAAGCTGCCGTTGGGTCACATGGTTTACTGTGCAATGCGCTCCTGCTGCTCGTAGTAGCTGGCGCCGTCCTGGGGGAACTGCTGGGCGCTGTAGTACTGCGCGCTCTGGACGTCCCAGCCGGCCTGTGCAGCCTGCACGGGCGTGGCCTGGAGCTCCTCCAGGGGACGGATGTACTGCCAATCCCAGCCGAACTTGTCCACGCCCAGCTCAATGCCGTAATCGTAGAGCATTTCCGCCATGCACTCCAGCATGTTGCGCAGGCGGCGGGCATACATGCCGCGCTGGCTGTTGAAGGGGGCCAGCACCAGCGTATTGATATCTTCGCAGGCGAACAGCGGATGCTGCCGCGTGAAGCCGAACAGGCAGGAATAAGATGCGCGCCCGTCGGTGCGGATTTCCCGGGGAAGCTTGCCCATCCACCAGGACTGGCTGTCAAGGATCATCATATAGCGGCCGGTCACCTCTGCCGGAAGCTGGAAGGTGCAGCGCTCGGTCAGGCGGTTCAGCCCATCGAACTTGCAGAACACCAGCGTATGATCCGGATAAAGCGCCACATTGAAGCCGCCTGCCGCGTGGTTGTCATCCCTGCGGGACGCCACCTGCGGGCGATATAAATACCAGAACAGCGGGGCCACAGTTTCGTTACGGTCAATAACCACAGTGAGCCCCTCCTCTCAAGCGTTAGTTTAACATGCATAAATGATAAATCTAAAGCCTGCAAGAGTCAATACTTTTTTGCATCTTTCACGAAATTTCGGCACATACCACCAATCAAATTGTAGGAATTTGTACATTTTTCATTCTTTGGCAAACCGCCCCAAAGATTCAGCTTTTGGGAAGCCTCAAATCTGCGCCGAAAAGGCCGCAAACACCTCTGCCAGACAGGCGATATTTCCCTGATCGCAGCGGGTATCGCGGGCGGTATGCAGCGCGCCCAGAACCAGTCCGACGCCGCTGACGCGCTCGTACGCCGTGACGCCCACGCCGCACTTGAAGGATCGGAAATCGCTGTTGCAGCGGGTGGTCAGGCTGGAATGAAAGCAGACCTCCCTTTCCTGCTGCGCCAGAAGAATTTTTTCCAGCCGGCTATATTGTGGCAGCTGAACAGCCAGGGCCGGAGCAGCTACAAGATATGTCTGGCCCACACCAACGCTGTCCACATTGACCACAAAGCGGGTATGCTGCATTTCCAGATGATCGCGGGCGTAGGCTTTGGAGCCCTTGCGGCCCTTCTCCATATTGTCAAAGAAAATGAAGGCAACCCTGTCCCGGTTTTCCGCCGGGATCTGCGCCATCGTTTCCAGCAGCACCGCAAGGCCGGAGGTATTGTCATTGACATTGTTCCGGTTGGCAAAGCCGTTCATCTGCAGCCAGATCAGGGCCAAAAACGCCCCAAAGAAACTGAGGATCATCACGTCCCCATTCCGGGTCAAAAGCCCCAGTCCGGCCCCCACCAGCAGCGAGAGAATCAGCATGCCGCCGATGATGACCAGCTGCCAAAGCAGATACACCGGGAAGTTACGGGGGATCTGCAGATCCGGCAGCAAAATCGTGGACGGCGTGTCATAATGAGCGGTCAGGGTCACCTGCGCATGCTCCAGATCGCCGACGATCACATTCTGCTGGCGGCCCCTGTCATTCTGCTCGATCCGGGCGGAATAGCCCCGCTCTGTGATCTCTGCCATCAGCCATTGGCGGAAGGCCTTCTTCTGTGCCGCTGATTTCCGGACAGGATACAGCGCCGTGATCTCCTCGCAGACAGTCATACATGCCTCCAAATTCGCTTACAGCCCGCTGACAAAGCCCGTCAGGCCCTCAGCCAGGAAATCCAGGTTGACCTGCTCGCAGACAGTATCCTTCTTCGTATGGATCTTGTCGCAGTAATAGCCAATCACCGGCATCCTGTTGCAGGCGCACACGGCAATGCCCAGCTTGAACTGCGCCTGGTCAGAGGGATAGATGCAGTTCTCCATTTTGTTCATCAGGAAATTACGACCGGTCACGCCCTGCATCGCAGCCTCCAGCTTGGGGAAAGCCTCCAACTCCCGGGTCTTCTTGTTGGCAAAGAAGAGGATGTTCTCCCCATCGCCCACGCAGTCCATATTGATGATAAGCTTTTCCTTCTTGACCGCCTTGTGCTCGGCCGCATACGCAGCGCTGCCCAGCATGCCCTTCTCCTCGTTGTCAAAGAGGATGAAGGCTGCCTTGCCGCGCAGCTCCTCGGGCAGACGGGCCATCAGCTCCATCACCGCCGCCACGCCGGAGGTGTTGTCGTTGACGTTGTGCTTGTTGGCCGGGCCAAACATCATCACCCCCAAAGCCACATACACCATGATAAAGCCCGCAAAACCGCCGATCGCACTGGCCATCCCAGCATTGTCCGTCAGCACCCGCAGCACATGCCCGGTCAGCGCGCCGGTCAGCGCGCCGGGCAGCAGCAGCACCGGCACCAGCACCAGCTGATACAGGATGTACACCAGCACATTGCGGGGCGTGATGAAATTCGGCAGAGGCATCACCGCCGGGGTGTCATAATGGGCGGTAAAGGTAACCTCCGCCGTCTCCGGATCGCCCACAACAACGTTGGTGCTGCGGAACAGGCCCTTGGCCTTGGTCTCCTGCGCCTCATAGCCCTTCGCCTGAGCCCAGCCCTGGAACCAGGCGCGGAAGGCAGCCTTCTGCTTGCCTGATTTCCGGACGGGGAACTTTTCAACCAGCGTTTCAATGATGCTCATGGGAATCTTCCTCCTTTGTGATCTCAACAACTGTCAGTGTACCATTCCGGACGGAGAATTTCACGTCCAGCCCGGCAAAAGGCAGCCCGTAGATGCGGTTTTCATCCTGCTGATAGGCCGGCCTTGGGTCCTGGGCCAAAACGCCCAGCAGCGTTTCCCGGTGCGCCGTCGGAACCTGCGCCAGCATTTCCTCCGAACAGTCCACCGCCAGACGATGACCTGCCGTTTCCTCGGTAAAGCCGCCCAAAGCCTCCGGCACGCTGTCCACATAGGGCAGATAGGGCTTGATATCATAGATGGGCGTCCCATCCATCAGGTCTGCGCCGGACACGACCAGCACCTTGCCCTCCGCCGTATCCTCCACCGACAGCAGCTTCACCACCGTCAGCCCCAGCGGGTTGGGCCGGAAGGGCGAGCGCGTGGCAAACACGCCCATGCGGGCATTGCCGCCCAGTCGGGGCGGACGCACCGTCGGCCGCCAGGTCTGCTTATCCCCCTCGCGGATGGCCTGATGGAATTCCCAGATCAGCCACAGATGCGAGTAGCTCTCGATCCCCCGCAGCGCCTCCGCCACCCGGAATGCCGGTTCAAAGACGATGGTGGACGTAAGCTCCGGTACAAGCCCTGACTGCCTGGGCAGACCAAACTTTGTCGGAAACGCATTGCGGATGCGGGCGATGATCTGCACGGCCAGTCCCCCTTTGCCAAAACATTCTCAATCTACAGGATATCACAAAACATGCCCTGATGCAAGCCGCTTGTATCCAAAAGACCATCCTCCGCCAGGTTCCCGGTATTTTCATCGCCCACCCCATTGCTTGTCTTTGTTACAATTGTAAAATATTTTCCAGCTGATTGACTGCGTATTTTCCCAATGCTATCATGATAGCAAAGGACTGTGCGCGTTCATCCGGAGAAGCCTGCGGTCCTGATTTTCAGACAAACAAAGTTCATCATAACACACAGAGGAGGTATCCATCCGTATGAAAAAGCTGTATTCCTTTATGCTTTGCTTTGCGCTTTTCTGCAGCCTGATCGGCTTTGCATGCGCTGAGGAAGCCGAACCCATCCTCCCGTCCTGCGAGCATGCCTGGAGCTCGGGCACCGTTGCAAAGGCACCCACCTGCACCGATGGGGGCCTGAAGATGTACGTCTGCTCCAAGTGCAATGATACCCGCCTGGAGGATATCCCTGCTGCCGGTCACAAGGAGGATCAGGGAACCGCCACAACGCCTGCCACCTGCGACAAGGCCGGCACGAAAACCTACAAGTGCTCCGTCTGCAGCGTTACCCTGCGCACCGAATCCATCCCTTCCACCGGCCATCAGGAGAACGCAGGCGTCGTCACCGCGCCTGCCACCTGTGACGGCAACGGCCTGAAAACCTATCTGTGTTCCTCCTGCGGCGTTACCCTGCGCACCGAAACCATCCCCGCCGCCGGCCACAAGGAAAACGAAGGCTCCATCACAACGCCGCCCACCTGCACCGGCAATGGTCTGAAGACCTATCAGTGCACCGCCTGCGGCGTGACCATGCGCACTGAAACGGTCCCCGCCCTCGGCCACACAGCCGACGAGGGCACCGTCACCACCCCCGCCACCTGCACCGCCCCGGGCGTCAAGAGCATCTCCTGCAAGATCTGTGACGCCGCGATCGGCACCGAGTCCATTCCCATGACTGACCACACCAAGGATCTGGGCGAGGTTACCGCCGAAGCCACCTGCACCAAAGACGGCGTTGTTGCCTATCACTGCTCGGTCTGCAATGCCGACATGGGCACCGTGGCCATTCCCGCGCCCGGCCACCTGGAGGACAACGGCGCTGTGACCGCCCAGCCCACCTGCACCGAGCCCGGCGCCAAGCTCTTTTCCTGCGTACTCTGCGACGCCGCCCTGCGCGCCGAGCCCATCCCCGCTACCGGCCACCAAAAGGGCAGCGCCACCGTCACCACCCCCGCCACCTGCACCGCAGACGGTGTGAAGTCCGTCAAGTGCAAGGTTTGCGATGCGGTCCTGGAAACCGAATCCATCCCCGCCACCGGTCACCAGAAGGACAAGGGCTCCGTCACCACCGCCGCCACCTGCACCGCAGACGGCGTGAAGTCCTTCAAGTGCAAGCTCTGCGATGCGGTCCTGGAAACTGAGTCCATCCCCGCCACCGGTCACAAGGAGGATCAGGGCAAGATCACCGCCCAGCCTACCTGCACCGAGCCCGGCGCCAAGGTGTTCACCTGCAAAACCTGCAAGGAGATCGCCCGTGTCGAGCCCATTGCCGCTGCCGGTCACAAAAAGGACAAGGGCTCCGTCACCACCGCCGCCACCTGCACCACGGACGGCGTGAAGTCCTTCAAGTGCAAGGTCTGCGATATCCTGCTGGAAACCGAAGTCATCCCCGCCACCGGCCACAAGGAGGATAAGGGCAAGGTAACTGCCCAGCCCACCTGCACCGAACCCGGCGCCAAGCTTTTCACCTGCAAAACCTGCGGGGAAACGGTCCGCGTAGAAGCCATCCCCGTCAAGGCGCATCAGAAGGATAAGGGCACCGTTACCACCGAACCCACCTGCACTGCCGAGGGTGTGAAGACCTTCAAGTGCACCGTCTGTGGTGTCGTGACCGGCACCGAGACCGTTCCCGCCAAGGGCCACAAGGACAACCAGGGCGAAGCGATTGTCGCCCCCACCTGCACCGCCGGCGGCACCATGCGCTACCATTGCACCGTCTGCGGCGCAGAGACCCACACGGATGCTGTGAAGCCCCTGGGCCATGACAAGGGCTCCTGGGTCGTGATCGTCCCCGGTGAAGTGGGCAAGGACGGCGTGAAGGAGCTTCACTGCACCCGCTGCGACGCCCTGATCCGCACCGCTGCCGACCATGTGGCCCAGTATTACCACATGACGGTCTGCTCCGCCGGTCTGCACTTCCGCGATGTGACCCGCCTGACTGACAAATGGGACATGTTTACGCCCATCAATCTGACTGCCGAAGGCCTGTACACCTACGACCTGATCGCCGGCAACATGCACAAGATCGGCACGGTGGACGTGCTCATCCGCAACGGCGAGGTGACTGTGACCTATGAGCTGAACAACGATCATTTCCGGTTTGACGAGGAGTTCATGACCATCCTGAACGATCTGAGCGACGTCGAAAGGTTCGATCACAGCCTCATGAATGCTTACAGCTTCGGCGAGCCCATCAGCATCAGCGAGGAGCTCTTCGGCGATGACGTTGTCCTGCTCTATATCTGCAACAGCATTGTCTATGATAAGTACAGCCGCGGCGTTGAATCCTTCAGCGAGAACAGCCGCGATTACCGCGAGCTGGTCGATCAGCTCACCGAGCTGATGGAATGATCCGTTTCAGAAGCAAGCTATTCTCCGCTGCCCCCCTGATGTTCAGGGGGGCAGCCTTTTTGCTCAGCCCCCGCCGCCAAAAGAAATGAGGCGCTCATCTTCCCCTTGAAATCGCCTTTGCGCCGCATTTTCCCCTTGCATCCGCCCCTTCCCCGTGTTATAATAGGGAATGACGCTGAAGGAGAAAGCTCCGTCCGCCGTTCCCCAGAGAGTCTGCCGTTGGTGTGAGGCAGGCGTCCGGCTGATGAAAGGCTCCCGTCTCCCGAGTCCGCAGGAGAACCCGCGATCCGCGAAATTCTGCCGGCTGCCCCCGTTACCGGGCACGCGAGGGCGCATTCCGATGCGCTGAAGCAAGGTGGTACCGCGAAGTATAACGCTTCGCCCCTGCACATGAGGGGCGGAGCTTTTTTCTGCCCATGCTGAATCCACACCGACAAAGGAGGACATCCCCATGAAGCTGAAGAACCTCGTCTCCAAGCGCTACAAGGAAACCCCCGCCGATTGCCAGATCGCGTCCCAGGCGCTGATGATGCGCGGCGGCTACATCAAGCCCGTCGGCAACGGCATCTACACCCTCTTCCCCGTCACCAAGCGGATCACCTCCAAGATTGAGAAGATCATCCGCGAGGAAATGAACCGCATCGACGGCCAGGAGCTGCTCTTCCCCGTTGCCATGCCCGCCTCCATCTGGCGCGAGTCCGGCCGCTATGACGCCATCGGCTCCGAGCTGCTGCGCTTCAAGGACCGCGGCGAGCAGGACATGGTGCTGGGCATGACCCATGAGGAGGCCTCCGTGCATTTCGTGCGCGATGTGGCGGACTCCTACACCCAGTACCCCTTCATGATCTACCAGATCCAGACCAAGTTCCGCGATGAGCCCCGCTGCCGCGGCGGTCTGATCCGCGTGCGCGAGTTCACCATGAAGGACGCCTATTCCTTCCACACCTCCCAGGAGGATCTGGAGCGCTACTACCAGATCTGCTACGACGCCTACAACCGCATCTTCTTCCGCGCCGGCGTGGGCGAGGTCGTTGCCGTTGCCTCCGACAGCGGCATGATGGGCGGCAAGGTCTCCCACGAGTACATGCTGCTGACCCCCGTGGGTGAGGACACCATCGTCCTGTGCCACGACTGTGACTACCGCGCCAACATGGAAGCCGCGCCCTGCATCGTCAGCAACGAGGCCGGTGAGATCGCCGAGCTGACCAAGGTGGCAACGCCCAATGTGAAGTCCATCGAGGATCTGTGCGCCTTCCTGAACGTCCGCGCCGACCGCACCTGCAAGGCTGTCGTCTATCAGGAGAACCTGACCGACAAGCTGGTGATCGCCTTCCTGCGCGGCGATCTGGACATCAACGAGACCAAGCTGCGCAACTACCTCAAGGCCGAGATCCACGCAGCGGAGCTGACCGCCGAGTCTCCCCTGTGCGCCGGCTTCATCGGCCCGGTGGGCATCAGCAAGGACGTGAAGGTCGTCTTCGACGCCAGCCTGAAGGGCATTGAGTCCCTGGTCTGCGGCGCCAATGAGACCGACGCCCACATGACCGGCCTGAACATCTCCCGTGACGTGGGCAATGTGGAATATGTGGACGTGGCCAAGGCCTACGACGGCGGCATCTGCCCCGTGTGCGGCAAGCCCAGCGTCTACACCTCCCGCGGCATCGAGGTGGGCAACATCTTCCAGCTCGGCACCAAGTACACCGAGAGCATGGACATGACCTATGTGGATCAGGACGGCAGCCTGAAGCACCCCATCATGGGCTGCTACGGCATCGGTGTGGGCCGTCTGGCCGCCTCCGTGTGCGAAGCGCACCGCGATGATTACGGCCCCATCTGGCCCATTTCCATCGCCCCCTGGCAGGTGCATCTGTGCTCCATGCGCGCCGACAACGAGGAAGTCGCCGCCATGTCCCAGAAGATCTATGACGAGCTGACCGCCAAGGGCGTTGAGGTCATCTGGGATGACCGTCCCGTCTCCGCCGGCGTCATGTTTGCCGACGCGGACCTCTTCGGCGTGCCCGTCCGCGTGATCGTCAGCCCCAAGGGTCTCAAAAATGGCACCATTGAGATCTCCGCCCGCGACAAGTCCATGAAGGAGATCAAGCCCATCGACGAGGCTGTCGATTTCGTTTACAGCTACGTTGTGGACGAGCTGGCCAAGCTGGACTGCCGCCTGTAACCAGGGGCGCTGCCCCTGGACCCCGCCAAAGGGCTGCAAGCCCTCTGGACACCCTTTGCGCGATCATGGCTGCAGGCTTTTTGGAGGCTGCGCTCGCGTGGGGCTTTGGGCGGGGATGATGTTGACTTACCGCGCCCTCATGGCGCGGGCTGCATAGTCGCACATGCCGAACGGTCCTATGAAGCTGACTTTGTCTGCGGATGGAATATTCGCGGGCAATGGCTGAGGGAGTTTCTCTCCTCTACCTGATTTTGACCGCTGCTCACACCGGGCAGCGGTTTTTGCTTGCATTCCTGCACAGATGTGGTATGATAGGGATGATCCCCCCGAAGGAGGCTGCAGCATGAACAACACCATTCGCGAGCTGATGGCGCGCAAGTCTGTCCGGGCATATACGGATGAGCCCATCCCTGCCAAAGCCAAAGAGGCCATCCTCCTTGCCGCCGTGAACGCGCCCACCGCCGGCAATCAGCAGCTGTATACCATTATCGACGTGACCGATCAGGCGCTGAAGGATGCGCTGGCTGAGAGCTGCGATCATCAGCCCTTTATTGCCACGGGCAAGCTGGTGCTTGTTTTCTGCGCGGACTGCCGCAAGTGGTACAATGCCTTCCGCGCCGCGCAGGCGGAGCCCCGGAAGCCCGGCGCAGGCGATTTGCTGCTGGCCGTTTCCGATGCGACCATCGCAGCCCAGAATGCCGTCGTCGCCGCGGAAAGCCTGGGCATTGGCTCCTGCTACATCGGCGATATCATGGAGCAATGCGAGGTACACAGGGCGCTGCTCCATCTGCCGGAATATGTTTTTCCCTGCTGCATGCTGGTCTTCGGCTACCCCACCAAGCAGCAGCAGGAGCGCGTCAAGCCCGCCCGTGCCGCCATGGCGCACATCGTCCACGAAAACAGCTACCGCGACATGGACGATAGGGAGCTGATGCAGCTTTTCGCGCCCAAAGCAGCAGCAAAGCCCCTGCAGGATTGGCTGCAGGCCTTTTGCGCCCGCAAATACAATTCCGGTTTTTCCCGGGAAATGAGCCGCTCCGTAGCTGAATACCTGAAGGATTTCGCCCCGGAAGCCTGATGAAAGGAGGCCGTCCATGCGTCAGACAGAACGCACCGCCATCGTGCTGCGCTACGCCAACTATCGGGATAACGACCGCATGCTGACCCTGTTCAGCCCGACGCAGGGACGCATCGAGGCCCTTTCCCGCGGCTGCCGCAAGCCCCGCTCCCCCATCCTCAACGCCAGCGAAATGTTTGCGCTGGGAGACTTTGAGCTGTATCAGAAGGGCGCGCATCTCACCATCGTTTCCGCCAATCTGATCGAGACCTTCTATCCCCTGCGGCAGGATTTTGACCGGCTTGCCGTGGGCACCTATCTGCTGGGCGTGACGGAGGGCTTCATTCAGCCAGGCAGCCCGGCGCAGGAGCTGTTCATGCTGCTCCTGCACACCCTCAGCCGCCTGACCTTCACCGATCAGCCCTGGCGGCCTCTGGTGGCCGGCTTCCTGCTGCATCTGTCCGACTGCGAAGGCTTCCGACCCCGGCTGAAACACTGTGTCCACTGCGGCAAACCGCTGACGGAAACTGAATCCACCTGGTTTGACCATCAGGAGGGCGGGCTTGTCTGCCGGGACTGCCATCTGCAATCCCATACGCCGGTTTCCGCCGCCCAGGCCCATTGGATGCGCAGTATGCTCAGCGCAGGCAGCGCCGCATGGGTCGATACGCCGGACTGCACCGCCCCGTTCTCCCTGCTCCGCAAATACGTTGAATCCCGGCTGGACAGACCCGTCCGTGCCGCTGATATGCTCCCGGAGGTATAAGCATGAACGTCACCATCCGCAAGCCCAAGTCCCCGCTGGACTGGCTGTCCGTCCGTTTGCTCTATCACCGCGCCTTCCCCGCCAGCGAGCGCAAGCCCTTCTCCATGATCCGCCGCATGACCCGCGCCGGCCGCACCGATCTGTGGATCGCTGAGGTGGAGGGCCATTTTGCCGGTCTGGCCGCCACCATCAATGGCCCGGAGATGATCCTCCTGGACTACCTCGCCGTGCACGAAAAGCATCGCGACCAGGGCGTAGGCGGTGCATTCCTCAAGGGGCTGCTGAATCTGTATGAGGGCAAGGGGCTCTTTGTGGAGATCGAAGATCCCAGCCGGGATGACGAAAGCGGCATCAAGGCCCGCCGCAAGGGCTTCTATCTGCGCAACGGCCTGACGGATATGGGTGTCACCGTGATGCTCTTCGGTGTCCGCATGATCCTGATGGGCCGCGGTTGCAGCCTGGACTTCGACGGGTATCGCACCTTCTACCGCACCAACTACAACGAGTGGGCGGCGCAGCACATCACCCCGCCGGAGGAGAACTGAAGATGAAGCTCGATCATCAGGCGGACGCCCGCGATTTCAAGCTCCTGGATAGCGACCGCTACACCTTTTCTGTACTCAGCCGCATTCTGACCGGCCCATGCAGCGTAACGATAACGGATCACGAGCGGTTCATCCTCTGCCATTCGACCGCCCCCTATCCTGTGTGGTTTTGGACGCCGGACGATCTTTCCGAAGCAGAAAAGCAGCAGGCATGGGAAATCGCCGAAAGCGTATGCCCCATCGCCGAGGGCTTCAGCTACAACCTGAAATACGACCTGGCAGACTATTTTATTTCCAAAGCCCGCGAACAGGGACACGATCTCCACATTACCACCAACATGTTTGCATATGATTGTCCGTAGCCCGTCGCGCCTGCCCATCCTGCTGAGGGCTGTCTCTATCGCTGTACTGCCGAAGACACAGAAGAAGCTGCCGCCATGATCCTTGCCTTCCATGAGAACGTCGGCCACACCCAGTTTGATCTGGATACCTGCCGGCAGATCGCTGCAGACCACATTGCGGAACATTTCTATTTCTGGAAGAATGCAGCAGGTGAAGCCGTTGCCTGCTGTTCCTTCCAGCCGAACGGCGATCTGGCCAGTGTGGGCTGCGTATATACCGTCCCAGCCCACCGCCGCCATCATTATGCGCAGCAGATGGTGTATGAAGTCACGCGCATCATCGCGGACAGCGGTCTCACCCCCATGCTTTACACCGACGCTGACTATGCCGCTTCCAACGCCTGCTATGAGAAGATCGGCTACATCCTGCGCGGCAAGCTGTGTTCAATCAAAGCCAAGTGAGCTTCCGCGCCACATCAAAAGCCCGCCGTGTCCTCTGACACAGCGGGCTTTTCTGCTACAATCATTCCATTTTTGCAAAGTATGCGCGGGCTTCCTCAACGTCGCAGGCGATCTGGGCCTGCAGCGCCTCCTTGCTGTCGAAACGGGTCTCCGCCCGCTGGAAGCGCAGGAAGGACAGCCGCACATGCTGGTCATAGAGATCCAGCGGCTCATCCGCTTCGATGAGCACGTGGGCTTCCACCGTCACCTGTCCCTCAGGCAGGGTGGGATGGCTGCCTACATTTACTACTGCCGGATAATACCCGCCCTCTGCGGTCTCCAGCCAGCAGTCATACACGCCGAAGGCCGGCAACGCCTTATGCCGGGGAATGCGCACATTCGCCGTGGGGAACCCCATCGTGCGGCCCAGCTGTTTGCCGTTTTCCACCTTGCCGGACAGGGTGTAGGCCTGGCCCAGCAGGCGGTTCGCCATGGAAATATCGCCATTTTCCAGCACCTTGCGGATTCGGGTGGACGAAACCGTCTCCCCTTCCACCAGTACCTCCGGCACGATCACCGTGCGGAAGCCGTGCTTCTTGCCAAATTCCCGCAGCATCCTGCCGTTCCCGGCGCCGCCCTTGCCAAAGGTGAAGTTGAAGCCGCAGACCACCACCACCGGCGCGTAGGTCTGGACCATCTCCGCCATAAAGTCCTCGGGAGACTGATCGGCCCGGGCACGGTCAAAGGTCGTGATGCACAGCCCGTCCACCCCGAAGGACTGCATGATGCGCGCCTTTTCCGGCAGCGTATTGAGCAGCGCCGGCGCTTTTTCCGGCGCCAGCACCCGGAGGGGATGCGGCTCAAAGGACAGCACGCACAGCGGATAGACCATCTCCTGCGCCAGCTCATCGCCGCGAATGAGCAGGGCCTGATGCCCGCGGTGCACGCCGTCAAACATGCCCAGCACCAGTACGCAGGGCGAAAGGCGCTTGGGGTCACGCAGGATTCTCATCGGCTGCCTCCTTGGAACCGGCGTTATCCGGCGGCAGCTGGCATTTCCACACCAGCATATCCCCCTGACGCTCCGCCATGCCCCAAAATTCATTGTTCAGATAAATACGGACGATCCCGCCCTGCGCCACGTCCTGTGCCGCGCAGAGCTTCTCCACCGGAAGCCGCATGCCGTTGACGACCTGCTTTTGCAGCCATCCCGGCACGTCAACGCGGCAGATATGCCCGATGGGCCAGTCCAGCGGCAGCAGGTGCTGCTGAAGCGTCCCTTCGTCCCGGTACGCCGTTGCTTCCTCCACAGTCATCGCCGTATCCAGCGTGAATACGCCGCTTTGGGCCCGGAGCAGAAAGCGCATATGCGCCGGGCAGCCGGTCAGCTTGCCCAGGTCATCGCAGATTGAGCGGATGTAGGTGCCCCGTCCGCACCGGACCGTCATCAGCACGCCGTGGTCAGGCATCTCGCCATGCAGGGTGATGGACTCCACATGCACCTGCCGCAGGGGGACCTCCACGGTCTCGCCCCGGCGGGCCCGCTCATACATGGCAACGCCATCCTGCTTGATGGCGCTGTACATGCTGGGCCGCTGCAGGATATCGCCCTCCAGCTGCTTTACCGCAGCACAGACCGCCGCATAGTCCGGATAGTTCTCTCCCCTCGCCACCACGGCGCCGGTTGCATCCTGTGTGTCAGTGGCAAAGCCAAAGGCCGCCTCCGCCACATAGGTTTTCTCCTTGTCCACCAGGTAGTCGAACAGCCGTGCTGCCCGGCCGATCATGATGGGCAGGACACCCGCCGCCTCGGGATCAAGCGTTCCGGCATGGCCGACCCGCTTCTCCCCGGTCAGCCGTTTGACCACCGCAACCACTGCTGCGCTGGTCATGCCCGGCGGCTTGAGGATATTCAGAAAGCCGTTCATTCGGTTTTCTCCAGTTCTTTCTTCATGCATTCAACAGCCTGGCGCACCGCCTCGTCCAGTGGAAGCTGCACAGAAGCACCGGCTGCCTGCGCATGTCCGCCGCCGCCGAAATGCTGTGCCACGCCGCTCACCTGGTAGGGGTCAATGGAGCGCAGGCTCAGCTTGACCGTGCCGTCCGCCTGTTCACGTCCAAACACGGACATGCACACGCCCAGCACATCCAGGCCGTAATTCACAATGATATTCGCATCCTCCGGCAGCGCACCGCAGGCTTCAAAATCCTGGCTGCTCAACCTGATGGAGGTGATCCGGCCTTCATCATGGAAGGTAAGGCTCTCCAGCGCCCTGGCCAGCAGCGCCACCTGACGCGGCGGACGCTCCCGGTAGATCCGGCGGTAGGCTTCGCCGATGGGCGCACCGGTCTCCAGCAGATCCCCCATGACCCGGTAGGCTTCGGGGGTCGTGCTCTTGTAGGTCAGGTTGCCGGTGTCCGTGCTCAGGCCCACTGCCAGACACAGCGCCACATCCGTGGTGATCTCACAGCCCAGCCGCTGCAGCAGCTCATAAATAATCAGGCAGTTGGCCGGTGCCGTGCCATCCACACAGTTGACCATACCATAGCGGGTGTTGGTGCCATGGTGATCCACCTGTGCAAAGACGTCTGCCTGCGCCCGCAGCGCACTGCAGCGCCCCATGCGTTTCTCATCAGAGACATCCAGGCAGAGCAGCAGATCATAGTGCTGCCCGGATGCTTCAGGCATACGGAACTCCTCTGCCCCCGGCAGGAAGCAGAGGTTATCCGGAATTTTATCCTGACAGAACAACGAAACCTGCTTATCCATCTTGATCAAACCAAGCCGCAGTGCCAGGGCGCCGCCAATGGTGTCGCCGTCAGGATTCACATGGCATACCATGGCAATTGTCCGCGCCTCACGGAGAACCGCCAGGATGCCGTCAAGTGGTCTCATCAACCTCGTCATAGGGGGCCTCCCTCTTCTGTGCGTCCGCAAGCACCTTGGCGATATGCACGCCGTAAGCAATGTTCTCGTCGCTGACAAAGGTCAGTTCCGGGCTGTAGCGGATGATGATGTTCTGGCCCAGTTCACGCCGGATGAAGCCTGCAGCCTTTTTCAGCGCAGCCATCATACCTTCACGCTTGTCGTCCTCCAGCACAGACACGAAG
Organism: Clostridia bacterium; assembly: GCA_017397765.1. Taxonomy (GTDB): domain Bacteria; phylum Bacillota; class Clostridia; order Christensenellales; family Aristaeellaceae; genus UBA11524. The sequence goes on from JAFQIB010000064.1 coordinate 16,666, forward strand.
ATCTTTGCATGGCGCAGATCCCGCGTCACATCCGCCCGGGTAATGGAAAAGGTACCGGTGATGCGGGGATCATTCAGGTCCTCGCGGATGATGCGGTCCACCTCCCGGCGGACCTCCTCGGAGATACGGTCAATACGGTTATAGCTCATTCTAACTCCTTACGAACAAGGGAAGCAGGGACAGGCTACAAGGCAGTCAGCCCGCCCCTGCCAATGATTGGTTCCGCTTTCCCCATGGCCGCCGGCATGCCGGCAGGCGCAGGGGGGCACGGCTGCCCTTTACAGGACTGCAGCCCTTAGCGCGGAATTTCCTCCATGATAAAGCACTCGATGACATCGCCTTCCTTGATGTCGTTGTGGCCCTCGAGGGACATACCGCACTCGAAGCCTTCCTTCATCTCCTTGACGTCCTCCTTGTAGTGCTTCAGGCTGCTCAGCTTGCCCTCATGCACCACCACATTGTCACGCAGCAGGCGCACCTGCGCATTGCGCTGCATCTTGCCGTCGGTGACATAGGAACCGGCGATGATGCCGGCACCGGTGATCTTCATCACCGCGCGCACCTCGGCATGGCCCAGGATGACCTCCTTGAATTCGGGGGCGAGCAGGCCCTTCATGGCCAGCTCCATATCCTCAATGGCCTTGTAGATGACGGTGTACAGACGCACGTCCACCTTTTCGCGCTCAGCGGTCTCGCGGGCGGAGGCGTCGGGGCGGATATTGAAGCCGATGATGATGGCGTTGAAGGCACTGGCCAGGTTGACGTCGTCCTTGGTGACGGCGCCGGCAGCGCTGTGCAGCACGCGGACGCGCACCTCGTCGTTGGAGAGCTTCTCCATGGCCTGCTTGACGGCCTCGACAGAGCCCTGCACGTCTGCCTTGATGATCAGGTTCAGGGTGGTCTGCTTGCCGGCCTCCAGGTTGGAGAACAGGTTCTCCATGGACAGCTTCGCCATGGACGCCTCGCGGGAAGCCTTCAGCTTCGCCTTGCGCTCCTCGGCGACCTGGCGGGACAGGTGGTCGTCGCCCACGGCGATCATTTCATCGCCCGCAGAGGGCACCTCGTCAAAGCCCATGATCTCCACAGGCATGGCGGGACCGGCTTCCTTGACCTTCTCGCCCTTGTCGTTGATCAGCGCGCGCACGCGGCCGGAGGCCATACCGGCGACGATGTTGTCGCCCACATGCAGCGTACCGTTCTGCAGCAGCACCGTGGCCAGAGGGCCGCGGGCCTTGTCCAGCTTCGCCTCGACGATAACGCCGCGGCCCAGACGGTTGGGGTTGGCGCGCAGCTCCATGGTCTCGGCCTGCAGGAGGATCATCTCCAGCAGCTCGTCGACGCCCTCGCCGGTGTGGGCGGAAACGGGCACCACGATCGTTTCGCCGCCCCAGTCTTCGCAGACCACGCCGTAGTTGGTCAGGTCCTGCTTGACGCGCTCGGGGTTGGCGGTGGGCTTATCCATCTTGGTCACAGCCACGATCATGGGCACTTCCGCCGCCTTGGCATGGTTGATGGATTCAACGGTCTGGGGCATGACGGAGTCGTCCGCCGCCACAACCAGCACCGCGATATCGGTGGCCTGGGTACCGCGGGCACGCATGGCGGTGAAGGCCTCGTGACCGGGGGTATCCAGGAAGGTGATCTGACGATCGCCGTCCACATTGACGGTGTAGGCGCCGATGTGCTGGGTAATGCCGCCGGCCTCGCCCGCAGTGACGCGGCTCTTGCGGATGTAGTCCAGCAGGGAGGTCTTGCCGTGGTCGACGTGACCCATGATGGTGACGACCGGAGGACGGGGCACGAGGTTCTCGTCGGTATCCTCGAAGTCCTCCGCCACCAGCTGATCCTCAGCGGTCTGCTCGGCCTTCTTCTCCAGGGTGATCTCAAAGTCCGCGCAGACCAGGCTGGCGGTATCGAAGTCGATCTCGGAGTTGATGGTGGCCATATTGCCCAGCAGGAACAGCTTCTTGATGATCTCGCCGGAGGTCTTGCCGATCTTCTCGCACAGGTCGCGCACGATGATCGTATCGCCGGACATATAGGCGGTCTCGATCTTGATGGGCGCCATCATCTGCTGCGCAGAGGGCTTCTTCTGGCGGGACTTCTTGCCGCCGCGGATCACATCGTCATCGTATCCGGAGTAACCGGCGTCACGGGAGAGCTGCTTGCGGTTGCGGGCAACATGCTCCGGATCATGCTGGCGGACATAATTCTTCTTGTTGGGATCGTAATTGGATACGCGCTCCTTGCCCATGGCAGGGGGCATATCCGGCGCAGCGGGCTTAGGACGGCCCATGCCGCCGCCCATGGGACGGCCCTGACCGGGCGCGCCGCCCTGAGGACGACCCTGGAAGCCGCCCTGGGGACGGCCCTGGAAGCCACCCTGACCGGCGGGACGCTGCTGGAAGCCGCCCTGACCGGCAGGACGCTGCTGGAAGCCCTGGCCCTGAGGACGGGGCTGGCCGCCCTGCTGGGGACGGGGCTGGTAGGTGCCGTTGGCCGGACGAGCAGCAAACTGTCCCTGCGGACGGGGCTGGAATGCACCGTTGGCCGGACGGCCCTGACCGGGCGTGCCCTGGGGACGGGGCTGGAACGCGCCGTTCGCCGGACGGCCCTGCTGGCCCTGCACAGGCTGCGCGGGGCGAGGCTGCTGGGGACGGGGCGGACGGATCACATTGGGCGCAAGGCCCACAGGCTTCTGGGGGACATTCTGGCCGGGGCGGCTGATGATCTGGCCAATTGCGGGCTTTTTGGGCTCCTCGGGCTTGGCAGCCTTGGCCTTCTCGGCGGCGGCCTTCTCAGCGGCAGCCTTTTCAGCAGCGGCCTTTTCAGCGGCGGCCTTTTCAGTGGCAGCCTTCTCGGCAGCTGCCTTCTCAGCGGCGGCCTTTTCAGCGGCGGCCTTTTCGGCAGCAGCCTTCTCCGCCGCAGCCTTCTCAGCGGCTGCCTTCTCGGCAGCAGCCTTCGCAGCCTTGGCGTGATCCGCTTCCTTCGCGGCAGCATCAAGCGCTGCACGCTCGTCGGCGTCCAGCATGACATATGCCTTGGAATGATCCGCGCGCTGCTTCTCAGCCTCGGCACGCTTCATTTCGGCTTCCTTTTCCTCGTTGGCTTTCACAAAGCCGTTTTCCAGAGCACGCAGGGACTGGAGCAGATTCTCCGCACCCTTGCGCGCACGGGACGCATCTTCCTTCACCTTGGTGGCGTCCGCCAGGAGCTCTCTGGTGGCATCCTTCAGTTTCACTTTCGTCATTCGACGCTTGCACCCCCGCTATGATTTACGGTATTCGTAGGTTTTATCATCTGTTGGATCTGACCGGCGAAGCCTCCCCTGAGGATCGCCATGGCGACGCCGGGCTTGCCGGTCGCCTCGTGGAGCAGCCCCTCCGGGAGCTCCACCAGGAGTGTATCCGCATTTTCGCACACGCTCCTGTATTTATCCTGCGTGGCCTTTGAGGCTCCGCTGTCCAGCAGCAGCGCCCCGCAGTTTCCGGCCCGGATGGTCTTCATGCAGCCATCCTCGCCGAACACCGCCTGCCTCGCCCGCACGCACAGGCCCATGAGCCCGCGCAGCTTGTTTTCCTGTTGCTGTGTCACGTTCAGTCCGCCTCCGGTTCCGGGGCAGGCAGATGTGCCAGCTCGTACTGCAGCGCCGCAGCGACCTCCTCGGTCATGCGGACCTCCAGCTGACGCTCCAGCTGTTTCTGCTTGATGGCCCGGGTCAGGCAGCTTTCCTGACGGCACACATAGGCGCCGCGTCCGGGCTTCTTGCCCACCGGGTCCATGGAGAGGGTTCCGTCCGGCGCACGCACCACGCGGATGAGTTCCCGCTTGGGCTTGCTTTCCCGGCAGCCCACGCACATCCGCAAGGGAATCTTCTTCGGCTTCATCAAGGCTCACACCTCTCTCTTACAGGGTGTCGTCCTCATCCACAGGCAGGTCGATCCCGCCAAAGGACTCGCCGCTGAAATCCGCAAAGGCGTCCATAGCAGGCGCCTCTTCCGGCAGCTCTTCGCCAGCCATCTGCTCCATGTACTGGGTCTGGGACTTGATGTCGATCTTCCAGCCGGTCAGCTTGGCCGCCAGGCGGGCATTCTGGCCCTCCTTGCCGATGGCCAGGCTCAGCTGATTGTCCGGCACGACCACGATGCAGGAGCGGGCGCCGCTGGCCTCGGTGTACACCGCGCGCACATTGGCGGGGTTGAGGGCATTGGCGATGAACTCTGCCGGATCATCGGACCACTTGATGATATCGATCTTTTCGCCCTTGAGCTCATTCACCACGCGGTCAACGCGGCTGCCGCGCTGGCCCACGCAGGAGCCGACGGGATCGATCTGAAGCTCATTGGAATGCACCGCCATCTTAGTGCGGCTGCCGGCCTCTCGGGCGATGGCCTTGATGGTCACGTCGCCTGCGGCGATCTCCGGCACCTCCATCTCAAACAGGCGCTTGACCAGGTTGGGATGGATGCGGCTGACGCGCACCTGCGGGCCGCGGGTACCCGTTGCCTGGGCGCGCTGCACCTCCAGCACGTAGACCTTCACATGGTCTTCCTCGGTGAGCACCTCGCCGGGGATCATCTCGCCCGCCTCCAGGATGCCCTCGGTGCGGCCCATCAGATCCACAAAGGCGTTGCCCTTGGTATCCACCCGGCGCACAATGGCGGTGAGGATCTCGTTCTCCTTGTCGATGTACTCATCGTACACGCGGCCGCGCTCGGCTTCGCGCAGGCGCTGCACGATCACGCCCTTGGCGGTCTGGGCCGCCACGCGCAGGAAGCCGCGGGGGGTCACATCGGTCTCGACGATGTCGCCCATCTGGTAGGAGTCCTTGATCTTGCGGGCCTCCTCCAGGGTGATCTGATCGGCAGTGGGCGTTTCGATCTCCTCCACGATCAGGCGGCGGGTGTACACATGCACTTCACCGGTCATGCGGTCAATGGTCGCGGTGATATTATTGGGGGAAGGCACCAGCACGCCGTTGGGCAGGTTCTTCTGGTAGGCCTTCTTCAGCGCGTCCTCCACGGTGGAGAAGAGCATCTCCTCGCTGATGGACTTTTCGCTGGCCAGCATCTTGATGGCTTCCACCAGCTCGCTGGTCTGAGGCTTGGCGGGGGCTGCCGACTTTTTCGTTCTCATGACATTCACCTTTATATGTTTTGTTGTTGTAGCTTATTCTTCGCCGATCTCGATCTCGTCGCCGACGTTCATGTCCTCGCCGGTATCGCCCATGTCGACGTCCTGGATGCCGTCCATATCGACCACAGGCTTGATCAGGGAGGCAGCCTTGCGGGCGAAGGACCTTTCTTCGCCGGCGATCAGCAGCACGACGTTTTCCTTGTCGTACCCGATCAGCTCGCCCGCAAACTCCTTCTGGCCGTCAAGCGCCTTGAAGAGCTTCAGCTCAACCTCCATCCCCATCGCGCGCTCGAAGTCCCTGTCCTTCTTCAGCGGACGGTCAATGCCGGGGCTGGAGATCTCCAGGAAGTCGTAATCGTAGCTTTCCAGCTGGGGCTGGATCGCCCGGTGGTATCTTTCGCAATCGTTGAGATCCACGCCCTCGGGCTTGTCGATGTAGATGCGCAGGTACTTGCCGGTATCCTCCTTGTCCAGCGCCACATCCACCAGCTCGTAGCCGAGCTCATCCGCCAGCCGCTGGCACTTGGGCTCCACCACGGCGGTCAGTTCAGATTTCGCCATGTTCGCTCCTCCCTTCAAAAGGGTCTTGTTTACAGAATTTGGCATTTCAGGGCATAGGAAAAGAGCGGACAACATGGCCAGGCAACACGAAACAATCCAGCTTCCCGGAAGGCGGCCAAATGGCCAGGCGCAAGCCCCATGCCAACCTTACGCTGCGCTGATCGTGCCGTCAGGCGATGCCCACTCTTTACCGTCAAACCCTTCTTTCCGAGCCGGGCACAAAGCCCGGTCTGCATCAAGCGCCGGTTCCCCGGCGCAGAACGCCATCCTTGCGGACAGCAGAAATTCACACATCACAGAGTATACCACAAATCCCTTGCAAATACAAGCATTTTCAAGGCTTACATAAATTTTTCTTCCGTACATTTTTCTCTTGCTGGCAGCGCAAAAACATGCTACCATATCCTCATCCGTCCATTCTTACGCTTCATCAGGGAGGCTTTGCCATGAACTGCACCCTTTGCCCCCGCCGCTGCGGCGCGCTCCGGACCGCCGATTGCGGTCAGGGCTTCTGCCAGCTGCCGGAAACCATGCTGATTGCCCGCATCCAGCCCCATCTGTGGGAGGAGCCGCCCATCTCCGGCAGCCAGGGCACCGGCGCAGTCTTCTTCAGCGGCTGCACGCTGCGCTGCGCCTACTGTCAGAACGGCGATATCAGCCATCGCAATGCCGGAAAGCCCTTCACGCCCGCCGAGCTGGCCGATTCCCTGCGCCGTCTCGTGGATGCAGGCATGCATACCATTTCCTTCATCACCGCCACGCCCTATGTGCATCAGATTCTTGACGCACTGGCGCTGTACCGTCCGCCCGTGCCCCTGGTGTGGAACACCTCCGGCTACGAGTCTGTGGAGACGCTGCGCCTGCTGGAGGGCGTGATTGACGTGTATCTGCCCGACCTCAAGCATCGCTCGGAGGCCATGGGCCGCCTGTGCGCCAAGGCCCCGGACTATTTCGCCTGCGCATCGGAGGCTATCTGCGAAATGGTGCGTCAGACCGGCACGCCCGTGTACGGCGCGGACGGCATCATGCAGCGCGGCACGCTGATCCGCCACCTGATCCTTCCCGGCCTGACCAGCGAATCCATCGCCCTGCTGGACTGGGTGAGCGAGACGCTCCCGGGCATTCCCGTCAGCCTGATGCGCCAGTACATCCCGATGAACGGCGTAAACATCCCCGGCCTTGACCGTCCCATCACCGAGCGGGAATACCGCCGCGTCCGGGATCACATGCTGGCCCTGGATCTGCCCGGCTATCTGCAGGAGCCGGAAAGCGCCTCCACCGATTTTGTGCCCGTCTTCTGCCGGGCGGAAAGCTATATCTGATCCTCATTCAACTGCACAAAGAAGCGGGAGGAAGCCTCACAAAGAGCGCTTCCTCCCGCTTTTCTGTTCTCCTGTTTATCAGGCCTGCTCCAGAATATCCGCAATGCGCCGACAGGCCAGGCCGTCGCCGTAGGGATTGCTGGCGCGGCTCATGCGGCCGTATTCCTCCGCGTCGCACAGCAGCCGGGTAAACTCCCGGTAGATGGTCTCCTCCTCCGTGCCGACCAGCTTCAGCGTGCCGGCTGCGATGCCCTCGGGACGCTCGGTGGTGTCCCGCATCACCAGCACCGGCTTGCCCAGGGAGGGCGCTTCCTCCTGGATGCCGCCGGAATCGGTCAGGATCAGGTGGCTGCGGGCCATGAAGTTGTGGAAATCCAGCACATCCAGCGGTTCGATGATATGGATGCGGTCATCGTCCCCCAGGATCTCCGCCGCCGTCTGGCGCACCTGCGGATTCATATGGATGGGATAGATCGCCTTGACGTCGGGATGCTCATCCATCACACGGCGGATAGCCCGGAACATGTGCTTCATGGGCTCGCCGAGGTTTTCCCGGCGATGGGCGGTGATCAGGATCAGCCGGCTGCCCTCCGCCCAGGCCAGCTCAGGATGGGCATAGTCCGCCCGGACGGTGGTCTGCAGTGCATCAATGGCGGTATTGCCGGTGACATAGATGCTCTCCGCCGCCTTGCCCTCCCGCAGGAGGTTCTCCTTCGAAGGCTCCGTAGGAGCAAAGTGGTACTTGGCGATGATGCCCACCGCCTGCCGGTTGAACTCCTCCGGATAGGGCGAATAGATGTTGTAGGTGCGCAGTCCCGCCTCCACATGGCCCACGGGGATCTGCATGTAGAAGCAGGCCAGTGCGGTCACGAAGGTCGTGGACGTATCGCCGTGCACCAGCACCACGTCCGGCTTTTCCGCCTCCAGCACAGCGCGGATGCGCTCCAGAATCCCCGTTGTCACATCGAAGAGGGTCTGCTTCGCCTTCATGATGGACAGATCGTACTCCGGCTCCACCTGAAAAGCATGCAGCACCTGATCCAGCATCTGCCGGTGCTGACCGGTCACGCACACCACTGTCTGCAGACCCTCGCGCCGCTTCAGCTCATTGACCAACGGGCACATCTTGATCGCTTCGGGCCGGGTACCAAATACCAGCATGACCTTTTTCATCTGTTGTTCCTCCTGTTGGAGTTCTTATTCTGCTTTATCAGGCTGAGTTTCCTGCTCGTCCGCTTCAGCCGCCTGAGGTTCCGCTGCCCGCTCCCCAGCCGCTTGCGCTTCTGCCGTCGGAGCTGCCTGCGCAGCCTGCTGCTTTGCAGCTTCAATCGCCTCGTCCTGGTACTTCTTCGTCACGGACACGCGGATATTGCCGTTGAGGATCGCGCTGCCCATATCGAAGTGGGTATGATCCTCGGGCATCTCCTTGGCGTCCACTGCCACCTCAACCACGCGGACCGGCGGTTCCTCCTGCATGCGCTCCCGCCATCCGGCCAGGGCAAAGCTGGCCAGCAGGATCAGGAAGGGAATCATGTTGTAATGATAGCGTACCTGGGTCTCCAGCAGCATATGCGCCAGCGCCGTACCCAGGAAGAACAGGATGCACACCATCATCATCGGATGAGGCGCCCGGTTCCTGCGCCAGGTATCCAGCACCGCCACCAGGCACAGCAGAAGCAGCATCATGTAGGCGATACGTCCCACAGGCCGCCAGTCCTCAAACATTTCCGACATTTCGGGCGTCAGCGTCCCCTGCTGGCCCATCCAGAGCAGATTCCAGTCAATGCCGAAATCGTCGGTCTGCCACAGGTCGCGGAACTTGTAGATCAGCAGATCCAGCGTGTTCTCCGGCTCCGCTGCAATTCGCTCCAGCGCCTTGTCCATGCAGGCCTTATGTGCGGCTGCTGCAGACTCCGTTTCCTCATAAGCTGCCGTAAAGAAGTCTGCGTCCTCCTGGTTCCACAATCCCAATGACTTGGAATTCACACCGACCATCAGATTGTAACCGGAAGCGGAAAGACCGCCCACCGGCTCCTCCATGATCGTGTCGGAGATCGTCCGCGTGATGATCATGCCTGTGCCAAAGTAAAACACCAGTACAAGCACCAGGCACATGACGTTGCGGGACGCTGCATTCTGAAGCCCGGAACCATCCTGCTTTTCCCGACCCTCCTTGCCCATACCAAGCTGAACAGCCGCAAAGGCCGCCACCAGGATCAGCGCCATGGGGCGGATCGCTCCGGCAAAGGCCAGCACAACGCCCAGCAGGCACAGCAGAACCAGCAGCCGTCCGGGCGCCCGGATGAACAGGCTGTTCTCCCTGCGATCCAGCACGCTGAGGATCAACTCCGCCGCCAGCAGCAGCAGGAGCGTGAAGGCAGGCTCCGTCGCCACCATGTTGCTGTAGAAGATATGGGAGGGCCACAGGCTCATCATCACCGTCACGCAGACCATGCCCAGCCGCCCGTGCAGCCGGTAGCCGATATGTCCAGCCAGGACGACAGAGGCCATGCTGCAGGCCAGGTTGGCATAGAGCGCGGCCTTCACCGATGCGCCAAAGATGCGGAACACCGGCGTCAGCAGCAGCATCGGGAAACCGATGGTATGGGGATACAGCGCGATATATCGCTTGTCCGCCGCGCCCTCGGGGGTCAGCAGCGTATCGTTCAGCAGATGGTTTGCGATCCGGTAGTAGGTTTCAAAGTCGCTCTCCGGATCTATCGGGATTTTCTCAATGACCAGCAGCCTGAGCAGCAGCCCCGCCGCAAATGCAACTGCACACACACCGAAGCTGATCACCTGCTTCACGCGTTCAGGTATACTTTGCCCGCCCCTGTTCCATACGCGCACGCAGAAGAAAGCCAGCAGCGAAATACCCGCCATGCTCAGCACCCAGCGGCCCTGATTGAGGAACTCACGCTCAGTAGCCCGGGTCACATATTCCAGCGAGGCACTCAGCGCAAGTCCCAGGCACATGATCATCAGCGCCATGAACAGATATTCCAGCAGATTCTTTTTACGGGACATGCACATCCCCCCTTTCAATCCTTGTTGCACTCATTGCTGCAGCTGCTCCCGTTGCATACTGAGCCGCTTCACGCCGGCAGTCAGAAGCGAAACCAGAAGCAAGTCATGACACAGCATGAATCCGTACAGCTGTTTGTTGTTGTCAGCAAAGCCGTTGCCGATCACCGACAGCGGATACTGCAGGACGCCGATAAACATCAGCGCCAGCAGCAAAACGGTCAGCATCCTGGTTCTGGCAGAGGTTTTGCGCCTGCACAGCAGCCAGATGCAGCCTACAACGATCACGCCGTATCCCAGCACATAATGCCAGAAGGCCCGGCCCGCAAAATACGTACGGAAATTTGCCCAGCCTGTCATCCGGACGGGTCCCACCGATTCGGGATATTCCTCATCCGTATACGCCATGAAGCCCGTATGCAGCTCGACGGACTCCTGTGCCGCATGATCCAGCATGATCAGCAGATCCCTGGGATGCCGCAGGTAGTAGCCCACCATCGTAAACGTATTGACCTTGCTGTAGAATTTTTCCCATGCTTCGTCAGAAAGCGGTGCATACACATAGTCCGCATCCTCATAATAGGCATGCTTGCCAATATCCACCTTCATTTCCAACGGAATCCCAAGCTCAATCATCGCCGCGTCCGGATCCTCTGCGATCATGAGCGCACCGAAGAATACGCTCTGCCAGACGGTGTGCCGCTCTGAAACACCCGCATTTTTCTTGTAAATGCCAAGTCCGTCACTGGCCACAGCGGCCACAAGCACCATCACCAGCAGCGCCAGCGCGGAACAGCGCAGCACGCCTCTGGGATGATGATAAATCGCCAGGACAATGAGCAAACCCGCGCCCACCGGCAGCGCCAGCGCCATCTGCGCCTTCGCACCCACCAGGAAGCGGAAGCTCGCCGCCAGCAGGATCAGCCAGAGCCAGCTGCGTTTGCTGCCCCGGGGCATCACAGCCAGATGCAGCGCACAGGCAAGCGTCATCATTAATCCAGTGGAAATGGAGCCTTCGCCAAAGAGAGAATTATACCATGCCGTGTAGTTTTCACCCAGCAGCATCAGCGTCAGCAGCACCGCAGGGAGCACCGTCAGTTTGCCCAGCACACCATACAGATCCCTGATGATGCACAGCACACTCATCGTCGTCAGCGCCAGCAGCGTCAGCCCCATCACATAGGTTGAGAAGGGCTGGCCTGTCAATGCGCTCCAAAGCCTGGCAACCACCGAAGTATAGATCAGGGAGTAATTCGGATCCAGAGGCGTCAGCGCCCTCCAGTCCAGGTCGGAGGTACATTCATACTCCTCCACCACCAGCAGGCCTGCCTGGGTCTCCGGGTTTTCCAGCTGTTCCTGTGCAAAGGACAGCCCCAGCTGCTCCATCATACGGCCATAGTCGCCGTTGTTTACGCCACCCATGTGAACGTCAGGCAGAATCGTCCAGGCAATGATCACCGCCCAGGCGACAGCGGTTGCCATCAGCAGTCCGCCGCGAGTCACCGGGATGCTTCGCCGCTGTACAATCGGCTGCAGCAAAGGCTCCGGAGACAGGCGCATGCCCTTTTCCGACAGCCAGATAAACACCCGTTCAAGTCCCAGCAGCAGACCGATCATTCCATACAGCAGCAGTACCCAGCTCAGCAGCAGCACCACCGCTTTCGTTCGCGGCAGGTCGATACCGCCCGTCATCGCCAGGCCCAGCGGAATGTACAGCACCAGTCCAGATGCCAGCGCCAGCATGCACAGCGGCAGCAGCTTCAGCCCGCTCCGGCGGCGTGCTGTCATCATCAGCAGCACGGAAACCGCCGCTGCAAAAAGCGCACGGTTCACCAGCATTTTCATGCCGCCCTGCCCGAAGGCAGTCTCCATCAGCAGGTAGACCCCCGCATGCCCATTGAGCATCCCGCCGTCCGGCAAGGACAGATATGTGCTGTACGCATCCCGGAAGTAGATTGCACGCTCCTCCAGCATCGCCGTCATCAGCTCCGGGTGCTTCAGCAGCAGCAGGAGTCTTGCACCAAATGTCAGCTGCGCAGGGAAAACAGCATCCTCTGCCCGCGGATTATGTGCAAAGTTTTCCTCAGCCTCATAGTAGGATCGTCCAATGTCCTGCGCATAGGATGCATCCAGTCCCAGCTCGTTCAGAATTGCTTCAGGATCTTCCGCACAGGGCAGCATCCCCTGAAACACCGCCAGATAATTGGCTGCGTCTGAATGCACGTCCCGTTCCTGCATAAAGCCGGCTGCAGTCCCCATGATCGCAACAAAGGCCATCAGACCTGCCAGCAGCAGCTGTAAGCCTCGCTGCTTTGCGCCCGCACAGGTATGATACACGCAGATCGCACTGCCCGCAACCGCCGCGACAGAAAATGCCAGCATCCACGCCGTACTGTTGACCATCAGCGCAGCCGTGAAGATCACGCCCAGCGCACCGCCGACGCCGCAGCCCCGCGGCTTGCAAAGCGTATTGATCATACAGCCCAGGAAGAGCATCGCGAAGGCGATCGCCGCGCCCTCCACATAGAGGCTGCGAAGGTAGCCGGTCAGTGCCGGATGCAGCATTGCCAGCGGCCAGGCAATCAGCGTCAGATAGGCCGCCGCATAGGAGTGCCGCGCCAGTCCGCTCACCGCAAGATATGCGCCAAGACCGATCAGCACGGCGTAGACCGCCGCCAGCAGACTGGTCGAAAAAGGAAGGCCAAAGGGCTGCGTCATCAGGCGCACTGCTGCACCTGCCCACGCGATGCTGCGGAGCTTTCCGGTCAGCATCACGCCTACGTCATGCCGCAAATAGCCATACTCACCACTTTGAGCGCTATGCTCCAGCTCCGTCAGGCCCAGCGCTTCCATCACGGGAACATATGCGTCCGTCTTCTGCGCCGTCACTGCGGGAGAAACCAGCAGCACATACGCAATTGCCGCAACGGTCAGTACCGCCGCCGCAATCCCCAGTACAATCCGGTCAAGCCGGTTATGCTCCTGCATGGCTCCTCCTTTCTCCGCCTCAGAAGCGGCTTTCAATCTTGTTCGGTTCAGATGCTTCCATTGCATCCTGTTCACTCATCGCGCCGTCCGTGACGCGCAGGCTGTCCACCCGGGAATGGGAGAAGCGGAACAGTTCACCATGCTCATCCACCTGTGCGCCTGCCAGCAGCGTGCCCTCATACCGGGCGCAGGAGCTGCTGACGCGGCCCGCCAGTTCACCGTTGAGATACACGGCGTACTCGCTGCCGTCGCGGGTGATGACCAGATGCATGCTGCCGTTTTCCACCGGCAGCCGCAGGCTGCCATGTTCGCCCAGGAGGATCGCCAGTTCCTCGTTTTCCTGTCGGATCAGCAATCCGCGGTATTCGCCCGGCACCTCGCTGAAGCAGCTCAGATACACGCCCGCATTGCCCTGGGGTGTCGTCTTCAGCACCGCATCCAGCGTCCAGGCCATTTCCTCCGCCGCAAAGAGCTGCACGCCCAGATCAGCATAGCGATCATAGCCGTTGCCAACGAAGGGGCGCTCCAGCGCACAGTTCACAGAAGGTGCAACATAGTCCCCAGGCATAGGCAGCTCCGGCAGCACCGTCTGCAGCAGCGCTTCTTCTTCCACCACGCCCGCAAACACCTTCAGGTTCTTCACCCGGGTGCTGCTGACGCGGAAGATGCGGCCCTCGCTGTTGTGCTGCGCGCCGATCAGCAGTGTATTGTTCATCGGCTTCACGCTGCTGGATACGCCGCTGACCAGCTTTTCTCCGTTCACCCAGACAGAACACACCGCTCCGTCCTTGGTGACGAGGATGGTCATTTCCTGCCCGTTCTCACAGGGGATATCCAGACCGAAGTTCTCGCCATAGAGAATATTGATCCTATTCTCATCCGTCTGCCGGACCAGCAGACCGCCGTATTCGCCGGGAACCTCGCTGAAGCAGCTGAGGAACACATTGTCCCCCGGCGCATACTCCGGCAGAATGGTGGCTGCAAGCGTAAAGCGGGTAGCCGGTGACTCGAAGAGCTTCAAGCCCGTATCTATATACGCGTTCTGCGCATAGGTATCATCATCACCCATGAACTGCTCCTGCAGGGCGAAGACCTCCGCAGGCTCCGCATTGATCGTTCCCAGCGGCATTTCCGGCTCCGGCAGCGCATCGGGCTGCCAGGCCTCCGCCTGCTGCTTCGTCCAGGCGGTGTTATAGACCTCCAGGTCCCTCACGCAGGTCCGGCTGAAGCGGAACTTCTCCCCGCCTGCGCTCAACTCCTGACAGCCAACCAGCAGCGTGCCGCTGTAGGGCGCACAGGATCGCGTTTCCTGCCAGCAGGCCCACTGACCGTCAAAGCAGACGCTGTAGGCTTCTCCATCCTTGATGATCGCCAGATTGACGATCTGCTTGTCTGTTTCAGGCAGCTCTACCGACTCGTTGCCACCCAGAAGCAGCTGCAGCTTGCCGTTGACCTGGCGCAGCAGCAGACCGCGATAGGCCGAAGCGTCCTCCTCGCTGAAGCAGGACAGATAGACCGTATCGCCGCTCTCGACCGGCGTGGTATCCACGCTGGTCAGCAGCGTCCAGGAGCCCATGCGCTGGCGGAACATCGTCACGCCCGTATCAACATGCTTCTGTGCGCCGTCGCCGCGGAATACCTCTGCCAGCTCATATACCGGCGTGGCAGCCTCCGCCGCTTCCTGCTCTGTCAAGCCATACCAGGGGTGGGTCGGATCGCCGCGGCGATCTGCCAGCTGAAAGTTCTCCTGCAGATAATCGGTAAAAACCCTTGTGTATTTTTCAATTCCGGCATTGTTAAAGTGGCCGATATCGGAAAAATCTGCAGACGGATCAATCCCCATCTGTGCCCAGGTCCTGAACATATTCAGGAACGGGACGTCAAGTTCACAAGCAATCTCCTCTACACGGATAAACCGTCGATATTCTTCCTCCGTCGCACAGAATGGAGCGACCGTCAGCACCAGCTCCACGTTTTTCGCTCTGCACAGATCTGCGATCTTTCTCAGATACGCTTCGTTCTTCTCGGTCAGCGCAAGCGGTTCGTATGCCGCATTGCCGTCAAGCAGCTCGATGGGGAAAACATAATCTGTATTCGGCTGCACCGTCGGGATAATCTCGTCATCCCAGCCATAGAGTCCATGAAAGTCGTTCGCAACCAGCTCGTCATAGCGGCTGTGGTAATAAGGCATTCCCCACAGCGCCTCCACCGCATCCTGCCACTTTTCAAAAGACTCAAACGCCATTTTGACCCGGTTCAGACCCTTGGGCATGGCAGAGACATGCTTTAGCGCCACATCCTTGGCAGAATATACCGCTGTATTTCCGCACATGAACACATCCATCACAACAACCTTCGGCTGCTGGGATTTGAGGCACTCTTTCAGATAAAAGTAGGTATTCCATATGGGTTGCATACCGCCCCAGAGGTTATAGCTGGGGATACCGGTATCTTCCCAGATCTGACGATTGTTAATGTTCATACCGGCATGGGAGGAACCGGCAAACACCACGTCCACCGTCCCCGGCTTCAGTTTCTGAAACAGGACGATCGACCGCATGTCGGAGGTCTTGATCTTCAGCACGGTATCCACCGCGCCGTACACCAGCGCCAGCACCAGCAGGAACGCCAGCGCACGAATGATTTTCTTTGTCATGCCTGCCGCCTCCTCAGAACTGGAAGTAGATGAATGCCGACGCATCATAGCCCGGGCCGTAAATGCCCAGCAGCAGCACCGCGAAGATCGCAGCCAGATACATGACCCAGCGGAACCAGAGCTGCTGGCCGCTCAGCCACTGCCGGATCTGCATGCCGCTTTCCTTCATCACACCGACCGCCAGCAGCACCGCCACGCCGACGCCGAGCACGACCCATTCCGTCATGTCCAGACCCAGCCGCAGCAGACTGCCGTCCGTCAGCACGCTCAGATCCCAGCCCCGGAAAAGGCTGCCCAGGATGTAGAACGCATCCGACACCGTGTTGGCCCGGAAGAAGATCCAGGTCAGATCGATCAGCACAAAAGTGACCAGCATCTTTGCCAGCCGGGTGCTCAGGGTATTTTCCTTCACGCCCAGCTTTGCCCGCACCGTTTTGCGGGCCTTGGCCGTCATGCCGCCGGCCACCTGCATCACGCCGTTGAGGCCGCCCCAGATGATGTACGTCCAGGCCGCGCCGTGCCAAAGGCCCGACACCAGCATGACGATCAGCTGGTTCACATACTTGCGCGCCGTCCCCTTCCGATTGCCGCCCAGGGGGATGTACAGATAATCCCGGAACCAGGTGGACAGGGAAATATGCCAGCGCCGCCAGAAATCCGCCACCGATGTGGCAAAATAGGGTTGATTGAAGTTCTTCATCAGATCAAAGCCCATCACCTGGCCCGCGCCGATGGCAATGCAGCTGTAGCCCGCAAAGTCCCCGTAGATCTGCACGGCGAAAAGCACCGCCGCCAGCGCCACGGTGAAGCCGCTGTAATATTCGCAGGCATTGAAGACCTCATTGACCGCAATGGCTGCCCGGTCCGCGATGACCAGCTTCTGGAAGAAGCCCCAGAGCATCATCAGCAGTCCGTCACGCACCCGGTCAAGGGAAAAGGGCTTGGGCTCGTCAAACTGGGGCAGCAGATGGCTCGAGCGCTCGATCGGGCCGGCCACCAGCTGAGGGAAGAAGCTGACGAACACCGCATATTTGAAGAAATTCTTCTCCACCCGCACGTCGCCCCGATACACGTCCATCGTGTAGGACAGGGCCTGGAAGATGTAGAAGGAGATACCCACGGGCAGCAGCACGTCAAAGGCAGGCTTGACCGCCTCCCGGCCCGTCGCCGCCAGCAGGGCGTTCAGGTTGTCCACCGCAAAATCAAAATACTTGAAGAAGAACAGGATGCCCAGATTCAGCACCAGACTCAGCGCAACCCAGAGCCTGGTCAGATTCCCGGGCTTCTTGCCCGTCTCCGCCCTTTGCTCCGCCCGCTTCCGGCTCCAGCCGATCAGCAGACCCGAAATCCAGGTGACGCCGGTGGAAAAGAGCAGCAGCAGGGCATACTGCGGGTTCCAGCCCATGTAAAACACATAGGAGGTCACCAGCAGCCAATACATGCGCGCCTTACCCGGGATGAGCCAATAGATCAGCAGCACCGCCGGGAAGAACAGCAGAAATTCGATTGAATTGAACAGCATGTGCAGTACACCCCGCTTGTTGTCTCTTGCTTACTCCTGGTTCTTGCGCCTCCGTCCGGCACGGATCAGCACGATCACCGCCCCCAGCAGCAGCAGCGCCATGCTGCCCATGCCGATGAGCAGCATCATCATCGGCTCCCGGTTTTCCACAACGACCTGGGTGAAGGTGGGCTTGGCAGCCGTCACGGCCTGTGCGTCAGAAATGGCTTTGAACTGATAGCTGCTGGCCTTGCCGTAGCCGTCCACGACCACCGCGTCGCGGGTCAGCGACCAGCGCTTGACCTCCTCGCTCACCTGGGCGGTCAGGGCACGGATGCCGCTCTCGCCCGGCGCAGCCGCCACCAGCAGCGCACGGTCCGCCGAATAGGGAGATGTGAGCAGCTGCAGCGTGCCTGTTTCGGTGGCAAAGCGATCATTCATGATCAGCTTGCTGTTGGACAGGAAGCTGGACATATCGTTGTCAAACTGGAAGTACAGGTGTTCATTGACCGCCTTCAGGAAGGGATTGCCCGCGCCGCGGCCCACTGCGATCAGGTTACAGTCCTGATGCGCAGCGCTGTCGAACTGGCTGGCCCGGATAACGGACAGGGTACCGTAGGGATTGCATCCCGAGCCCAGCATGGCCAGGAGGCGGCCCGCCAGGTTCAGTTCATCCGCCTGCATATTGTCCGGCAGGATCAGCAGCACATTGTTCAGCCGGCTCTGGCTCTGGAAGGGCGCAGGACGGTTGGACAGGCTCAGCGCGGTGTTTTCGCCCTGGGGCAGGTACAGCGTGGAATCCTCCGTGATGTAAGCCCAGGGAGTGTTCATGCTGCGCACCGTGCAGTCCAGCTCCTTGATCTCCAGATCAAACACGATGGTCATGTAGGTGCCGGAAGCGCCGATGGCGTCCGCAGGCACGGAGAAGGTCACTGTTTCGCCTGCAGCGCCCTCCTTGGTCAGCTTGCGGCTGTGCAGGGGAATATCGCTGCCCCAGTAGACCGTCATGAGGCTGCGGTCAAAGTCCAGGTTCTCGCTGTAGCGGATATTGAAGGAGAAGCGGCTCTCGCTGGAGAGGGTGTAGTCCGCCGCCACAGGCAGATACATCGTCACCACCTGCTGGAAGGGGCCGGTAAAGCTGGCGCCGTGGCCCAGCACATCCTTGAAGGTATACTGACCCTCCAGCGCCAGGGAGGACACGTCCGCCGCATCGATGAAGGTCTGGGCGTCGCCCACGCTGACATAGGCGGTGGTGCTGTGCAGCTGCTCGGCGCGCAGCGGATCGGACAGCAGGCGCACCGCCTCCAGCAGCGCAGCCTCCTCGTTGGAGACGATCAGCAGGTATTCCTTCTCCCCCGCCTGCACACGCTGGATGAGCGCGCCGGTGGGCGGCACGACCTGATCCAGCAGGCCCAGCAGCTCAGCAGGGGTATTGCGGGCCATGCCCACATAGATCACATGGTCCCGGTCGCACTGGCCGATGGTGGTGAAGAGCAGCTCGTTCTTCTCCACCAGCCTGGAGCCCAGGCCCGCCACGAGCATCAGGGCTGCGCTCACCTCGTCATTTTCCGCCGCATCGGAGACCGCCACTGCGCACTGTGCGCCGGAAGCGTCCATCAGAGACAGGAAGGGATAGGGATACATGGCCAGCTCCTGCGCATTCTCCGCGATCTCATAGCACACGCGCAGGCAGGTGGATTCCTCCAGCTTGACCCAGTTGGCGCCGTTGTAATCGTCGGTGCAGCCCTCCGTATCCGTCAGGCGGGCATAGCAGAGGACCTCCAGCAGGTTGTAGCCGGAATTCATCAGCTCCGTGGGCACTTCAATGTACAGCACATTCTGTCCGCCCGCAACGTCATTGACGATGCTCACGGAGTGGAAGGGCGTACCGTTCATGTAGAACGTCAGGGCAGAGATCTCCGAAATGATCAGATCGGAGGCAGAGTAATTCAGGCGCAGCATCGCGCTGGTGGGCACGGCATAGTCCGGAATATTGGCATACAGGCCCACGGAGGACGTGATACCGTAGAGCACCTGCACGCCGCCGAAGTAAAAGTCCGCATACTGGCCGCCGTCGGCGGTAGCCAGCTCGAACTCCGTCTGCTGCTCCTGCTGGCGGCGCTCCAGCTCGCCCAGGACAAAGAGATCATCCTGGCCCAGCGGCATTTTGTCCTCAGCCTCCTCGGCAGGCTGCTCCTCAGCGGGCGTTTCCGCCGGTGTGGCCGCCTGGGGAAGCTGGCTCTCTTCCGCAGCTGCAGTTTCCTCCTGGGCAGGCTGTTCCTGCATCACTTCTTCCGGCACAGTCTCCTGCTGCACGGGCAGCGTCGTTTCCTCCGCCGCTTCCGCCAGCGCAGACAGGCTGTTCAGCCCGAGCAGCACCGCCAGCAGCACGCCGGTCAGCCTTTTGAGCATGTTCATTGCGTATCCCCCTTTATCAATCAGCAGATCGTTCGGTTTTGTACCATTTGACTTCCTGCTTGGTGAACATCTTCTTGAACGTCATCCAGGCGGCGCGGACGACCACCACCACCCACAGCTTGGCGTAGGTGAAGAGCATCAGCAGCACCAGGAAGACCGATTCCATATTGAATTCATTCTTTTCCGTCGACAATGTGAGCATGATGTTGCACTCAAACAGCAAACAAGCCATCACCCACACCAGCGTACTCAATCCGCCCAGCGACACATGGCAGTAGCCCAGCACGCCCAGCACGAAGATCGTGTCCGAGCAGATCAGCGCCGTCGCCATAAGGAAGTAGACCATCGTGTAATACAGCACATCCAGCCGCATTTTGCCTGCATGGGGATCGAACACATACTTGAAGTTGTTCATCAGCACATACAGGTTGCCCATGGCCCAGCGGGTACGCTGCTTCATCCAGATATCCAGGCGGAAGGGCTCCTGCTCCCAGGTGACCGCCTGGGGCACCTGACGGATCTTGTAGCCCATGCGGTAGATGCGGAAGCTGATCTCCGTATCCTCCGACAGCGCCTGCGGGTCCCAGCCGCCGATCTTCTCGATGATGTGGCGGTGGATGACAAAATTGGTGCCCGGGATGGTGCACAATCCGAAGTAGAACCACCGGCCCGCCTGATTCATGCACTGATGGGCCAGCGTCTCGATGTTGACAAAGCGCGTCAGGAGCGAAGCGTTGCGGTTGCGGGTGCGGAACTTGCCGATCACCGCGCCCAGGCTCTCATCCGCCATCAGATGTTCCACCAGGATCCGCAGCGCACGGGGCTCCGGGGTGTTGTCGGCGTCATAGATCGCCAGCACCGTGCCCTTGGCCACGGAGAAACCGATGTTGAGCGCATTGGATTTGCCCTTGCCGCCCAGCTGGTTGTCCGTGTTGACCACCACCAGCTTGCGGTCCGGATGCTCCGCCTGCACGGCGGCCAGCTTTTCGGCGGTATCGTCCGAGGAGTTGTCGTTGATGACGATGATCTCGTACCGGTCCGCCGGATAGTCGAAGCGCAGCAGCGCCCGCACCGTGCGCTGGATGACCGCGCTCTCATTATGTGCGGGCACCATCACCGACACGAAGGGGTACTCCTCCAGCGGGATATTGGGGTCCTGCCGTTCCATCTTGTAGTAATACAGGAAGCCGCCGACCGACAGGAACACATTGATGGCCATCAGGGCCCAGATTGCAACCATGGCAAAGAGCGTCAGATAATCCGCAAGATTCATACCCCACGCTCCTTCCCTTTCCCAGCCCGGACAGCTTCATTGGTCTTTTTCTTCTTCGCCTGCAGCAGCTCGCCGCGGATGCTGCGCCGCACCAGGAACATGGCCACGGCAAAAAAGCTGCAGCTGACCACCACAAAGAGCATGATCAGCTTGTTGCCGCCCTCGATCTGTTCCTTCATGTTCTGCATGAAGCCCCGGTAGAACTCATGCTTTTCCTCGTATTCAAAGGGCACATAGGTCAGCGGGATCTCCTCGCCGTTATAGACGAGGGTACCGTCTGCCGCCGCCTGCAGGAACTGGTCGCCGGCGTAGACGACATTCTCCATCGCCCTGAGGTTCTTGAGGGTACGGCGGGAACTCTTGATGGCTTCCACCTGCGCCCGGAGCGCTTCCACATCCTGATTGACGTCCAGGTAGATTGCCTGGGCGTACGCATCGGTGTAAGTCAGAGCCCCTTCCCGGGCAGAACCCACCAGCTGATGGCCGTCCCTGAAGGCCAGATTGACGTCCACCCGATCCCCATACACGTCCTCACCGCTGACAAAGGTGAACACCGTGCGGAAGCCGCGCAGCACGCTCAGGCCCTTCTCGCTCAGCAGCCAGCTTTCCGGCGTCTGGATCGCCAGGGGGTAAACCCCAAGGTTTGCATAGCCCTCATAGGCGATGCTGATATGCCGTTTGATCTCTTCCGTCTCCGTGTTCTGCAGCGTCACCAGAGGCGCATGCAGGATGACGCCCGCGCCCCGGCTCTGCACATAGGTCAGATACTCGCAGAAGCGCTGCATCGCCGGGTACTCGCCGTTGGCATACAGCGGCATCACCGAGAGCGCATAGGGGACGTTCTCCTCCTCCAGCATATCGGTGATCTTCATCAGCCGCGCCGGATCGTCGAAGGGATACACCCGATC
Organism: Clostridia bacterium; assembly: GCA_017397765.1. Taxonomy (GTDB): domain Bacteria; phylum Bacillota; class Clostridia; order Christensenellales; family Aristaeellaceae; genus UBA11524. The sequence goes on from JAFQIB010000064.1 coordinate 38,453, forward strand.
CAGCACCAGATAGTAGCCGTAGCCGCGGGGGGCGTCCTCAAAGGGCCAGCGCCAGATCTGCAGGCAGGTCGCCAGATAGTTGGCAAAATCCGCATTGTCCGGCTGATAGTATGCCAGATGGGTCACCCGCTCCGTCCGCTGGCACAGCGGATAAGCCTCGGCCCCCACAAACACCTGCCCGCCCAGGGATTCCCCCCGGTCTGCCAGCAGCGTCACTTCGTTTTCCTTGAGCAGCATGTCCTGCTTCTGCCGGTTTTCCGTCTCCAGCCGGATCACCAGCGTGCCCTGCACATGCCGGACGGGCGCAAGCTGCACCAGCGTACCGCTGCCGATGACAAAGATGGGCAGTTCACTGTCCAGCAGCTGGGTGACCGTCTTTTCCGGCAATCTGTAGCCGTCATCCACGCAAAGCAGCACGCCCTCGCAGCCCGTCAGCGCCACCGGGTCCTCCACGGATCGATAGCGGCAGTTCCAGTTGCTGTACATGGCGATCTGCCGGATGGTCTGCATGGTCCTTGCCGCATCGCCCTGGGCCTCCTCGGTGGAGATCACCAGCAGATGGGTCGGCTCAGCCGCCAGGGCGGTCAGGGGCAGGAGCAGCGCCAGCAGCAGGATCAGCGCCGCCGCGCCGTACCGCTTACACATCGTACATCAGCTCACCCTCTACCGCCTTCTTGAAGCGGATCATATCCGCGCCGTATGCTTCCTTGTCGTACTGCTTGGCCGCAGAGCGCATCTCCAGCCGGGTGCCGCGCTCCAGGATGCCGCTCATGTCCGCCGTCTCCAGCATACCGTAAATACGCGCCTTGGCGACGGTGCTGCCCTCCTCGGTGGTGGTCAGCAGCACAGCGATGGTGCCGTGCTCGTCGATGCAGTACACTCTGTCCTCCGCGCGGACATTGCCCTGTACCAGCTCCGCCAGCCGCCGAAGCAGCTCAGAATACTTGGCTGCGGACAGCATCCGGCGCAGCTCGCTCTCATAGCGCATCTGGGTGATGAACAGCGTCAGGGGCAGATCGTTTCGCGCGCAGTAATGCACCATGATCTGCAGATCGCGGTACAGAGCGCGCAGATTGTACAGGCCAGTCGTCTCGTCGATCAGCACCTGCTCCTCCACCTGACGGCGCAGCAGCTCATTCTCGGTGTTGATGCTTCGGACGCTCGCTTCATACAGCGTTGCCGCCAGCACGCCCAGCAGGGGCATGGGGATCATCACATAGTCCATCGCATAGAAGCTCTCGCCCCGCATGTAGAATGCATAGAGCTTCCAGGCCACCCACACGCAGGTGATTGTGCCGCCCAGGGCAAGGCCGGAATTGCGGCGGCCCAGATAGCTCACCAGCACCGCTGCATCCGCGCAGAAGAAAATCACCAGATACTTCGTCACATTCTCCTTGGCAGACAGCGCCAGCAGCACTGCCTGGGCAAAGGCCCACAGCAGCAGCAGCAATATGGACAGATCGCGGCTCAGGGATACGTCCCGTTTCCTGTTACTCATCCGATCCTCACTCCTTGTCAATCTTGATGATATTCAGCTTGTGCAGCACCTCGGAGAGGAACAGCACCACCAGAATGTCAATGAATACGCTCATCAGGAAGCTCTGGCGCACCAGCGTGCTGTCGCCGGTCATCATAATCACCGTCAGCAGCTCCACCATGGCAAACACTGTCAGCAGGGCGCAGAGCATGGTGAATACCTTCTCTGCCTCGCCGGCGGCGGTATCCTCCTTCTTCCTGCGGCGGAAGAAGATGATCGCCACGCAGAGCAGCAGCAGCAGACCGGCCGTCTGGGGCGCGCTGCGCTCCTTGAAGGTGGACCAGACCGCCATCAGCGGCGATTTTGCCCGGGGCGGGAGGCCCGCGCTGCGCTCATAGTTACCGCTGAAATCCGAGCGGGTGATAAACGCGCTGTGGGTGCCCACGTCGAACAGGCTCATCAGATCCAACGGATGGGTCGCATAGTACAGCGCCACCTCGCCTGCGTCATACTGATCCAGGAAGTCCTCGTCCAGCACCCCTGAGAACACATCCGCCACAGGGAAGCTCTGGGCTGCATAGGTATCCGTCAGCAGGCTGTAGCGGGGTTCAATGCCGAAGAACGCCAGCGCCTCCTCCGGGTTGTCCGCCTGGAAGAGAACGCCGCGGGTCATCTGATCATACTTTTCCGTTTTCGACTGGTTCTGCACCAGATCCGCTGTGTTCACCACGCTGATGAAGCACAGCAGCAGCGCCGCAGCCAGATAGGCCGTGCGGTGGATCACATCCGTCTTCCGGCGCAGCAGCAGCCAGTAGGCCATGGCGAACACCATGCAGGCCAGCGACGTGTAGCGGTTCACCCCCATCAGCAGCCAGCAGGCCAGCAGCATGCTCATCTGGGGCAGCCAGGCCTCCCTGCGCCAGGGAATCAGGAACACCGCGTCCGCCAGCACGATCATCAGTATCAGCTCCCAGGCCTGTGTGTACAGGGAGGCAAGGCGCACCACGATGGTCGTATCACCGAACACCAGCACGCTGAACACCGCCAGCACCAGGCCCTCGGAGTAAACCCGCACGCGGCTGAGCACGCCGCGCAGCAGCGGGAAAAGCGCCGCCAGATACAGGATCATATAGATGCCGGCCAGCACCCGGATATCAAACACGCCGTCATGCCCGGTCAGCACCTCATCCATCCAGATGGCAAAATTGACCGTCATTCTGAGCAGCGCCGGCGTGGTATCCGGTCGCCAGGTGTTCGGGGCAATCAGATACAGCCGGTCATAATAGCTGAAGTACGGGTCCTCCGCGTCCGGGTTGATGGGCGCAAGGCCCACGTCCAGCATCACATTGTCCAGACTGCCGTCATTGGACAGGCCCAGATACGGCGGCACGAGCAGAATCATCGTCATGATAACCGCCAGCACGCCCAGCGCCGCCAGCGCCAGATGGGCAGGACGATAGTGGGTGCGCATCCGCTTGTCAAAGCGCCGCACGACGCTCAGCAATGCGTCCCAGCCTTTCTTGATCCATCCGCCCAGTTTGAACAGCCATCGCATCATCCTGCTCACCTCCCTGCGGCCCTTCCGCCGCCTTCCGTTTCTTCTCACGATCCCCTGCCCGCAGCCGGGTCAGGGTGGCTTGTCATTCCATCGCCAGCCAGGCCAGCCAGGCAAGGGCTGCCTCCAGCTCGTCGAAGGTAAAATGCTCCGTCGGGGCTGCTTCGCCGTAGCCGCCCGTCATCGCCGGGTCAAAGCTGCGTCTGCGCTCCATGCGCTCCAGCGCCATCCGGGCAAGCTCCTTCCGTCCCGCTTCTGCACCGATCTGCACCAGCAGGGAGTAAGTCGCATTGGATTCAAATTCATAGCCAGGCAGCACCTGTCCGTCTGCACCATAGCGGGCGTAGACCGGGCCGGCAGCCAGGGTATTCTCCAGCCAGTCCAGCGTCCGGGGCTGGGCGACGCCCGCACGCACAGCGTTGAGCACCGCCACGCAGGCTTCGTTCATCTGCAGCAAATCTCCCTCATACGCCTGCTTTTCCGCATCATACCGGGCGTAATAGAGGGGCAGCTGTTCACTGACAAGGGCTGCGGGATCATTCAGCAGCCCGGCAGCCTTGTCCGCCGCCTCCTGCCAGCGCGGATCATAGGCCGCAGCCGCCCGCATCGCCGCTGCATCCATGTAGCAAAGCGTCACAGCCCTGCCGGTCTCCGCTTTTTCCAGGGACGCAAAGTCCCGCATCAGGCCGTCCCGGACGCAGCGGTCATACAGCGCCTCCGCCCGGATCTGCGCATCATGGCTGTACAGGCCCCATTTGTCATCCGCCATGGCCAGCGCTTCGATGATTCGCAGGTCATCCAGCGCCGCGTTGACCTCCGCCCGCGTACCGTCCACCGTACGCCAGGCCGTCAGCCCGCCGGCAGACATGGCGTTCACCGCCTGCCAGGCCCGGTCAAAGCCAGCCCGATCATCCAGCTGCACCGCGCAGAGCATCATCAGTCCCAGGCTCTCGGACAGCACCGTATTGCCCGGTATCGCTGTCCCTTCCTCAATCCGGTAGCCGGAGGCCGGCGCCCCGGAGGCTGCGGTCAACTTGGTTTCCACAAAGCGCAGCGTCTGCGCCGCCGGATTGTTCACATAGGTCAGCAGTGCCGCCAACTCTGCCGCATCCGGCAGCTTGCTGGCGGTATACATCAATCGGCCCTGTGCATCCAGGATCGCCGTCGAGGGCACCCAGTGCAGCCCCAGCGCTTCATACAGCGCGGCGTCCGGGTCCATCAGCGTCTGCTCCTGCAGGCCCAGCTGGGCAAGGACAGCCTCTGCCGCTGCCCGGGAGTCCTCCCGGACGCCCTCCCTGCAGACCAGCTGCACCGCTGCCCCCATGCTCCTTGCCGACTGCGCCGCCTGCGGAAACTCATCCTTCAGGGTTTCCTTGCAGTCGCCGCACCAGCTGGACCAGAAGATCAGCACCGTCGGCCTGCCCCGGAGAGAAGACAGCTTCACCTTCCGGCCGTCTCCATCCGTCAGTACACCCTCCGGCACGCTGTACAGCACGCTTCTGTCCGGCTGGAAATCCTTGGAGGTTTTCAGTTCCGGCATTGCCGCCGGCAGCACCGGCGCCTGCGGAGGCTTCCGCAGCAGCAGACCGCCGATATACACCATCGCTGCCAGCAGCACTGCGATCAGCAGCAGCAGCGCTGCGATCAGCATCCGATAGCCCTTCCGGTGCATAGGCGGCCTCCTTGTTCTTTCTGTATAACGCGAAATGCCGGTCAGGTCCTTGCAGTTTCCGTCCGGCTGCAGGGATCGGCCGGCCCTGCTGCAGCGCCCGTCAAGGCTTGAGCGCCCCGCATTCCGCCATCCAACCCCATTATGAGTATAGCATATTCACACGTCGTTTTCTACCATATAAGTGTGCAAACTGTGTTTTACCCTTGTATTTTTTAGGACAAAACTGGTCAGAAGCGCCATTTTTCGGCTTTGTACAAAGGAAAAATGCTTGACGGCAGCCGATGAAGTGCGATAGAATTTTATTTGGATTTGTTTTTCGTAACCGCAAAGCGCTGCCGCCGGAATGCCGCCGGTATCTCTATCCGTTGCCAAAGGAGCCGATGTTATGGTGCTCAACATGAAAGAAGTCAAGGCTGCTTATGCCTTCACAGACAACGAGGAAAATGTGGATCTGCTGCTGGCAGCCTCCCACATGCTGCTCAAGCACTCCCGGGAGAAGATCTTTATCAAGGACAAAGACCTGATTTATCGGGCCGCTTCCACCAAGTTTGCCGTCATGGCCGGCTGGAAGGACGCCTCCGACCTGATCGGCAAGACGGACTTTGAGATTTTTGCCGATCAGGAGCTGGCGCTTCGCTACCGCGAGGACGACCAGAAGCTGATCCGCCGCCAGACGGATCTGGTCGATTATGTGGAGCCGATCACCGAAAAGGATGGGCAGCCCCGCTATGCCTCCACCTCCAAATTCATCCTGCGGGACCGCAACGGCAGCTTTATGGGGCTGGTCGGCGTTTCCCGCGATATCACGATGGATTACTACCTGAAGCGAAACCGTACCCGCGAGCTGGAATACCTTTTCTCCCTGCCCCGGGACGTCTATTTCGCTGCCTATCTGGATATTGACGACTGGCGCCTTGTCAACGAATCTCACCAGCAGGTGCACGGCCACGACTTTGCCTACCATCATTCCATCGACGCCCTGGTCAGCCGTGCCCATGAGCGCATTGCCGAGCCGGAAAGCGCCGCCCGCAGCTTCTACGACCAGTTTACGCAGCAGCACCTGCAGGCGCTCTATGCCGACGGAACCCGGGAATCCGTGATGGAGTATCAGCGCTGCACCTCCGACGGCACCCTGCTCTGGGTCCGCGATGAGATCCGCTTCCTGAAGGACGCCATCAGCGGCCACCTGTGCATGATGCTGGTCGTCCGCGACATCCAGCAGCGCAAAACGGACGAGGCGGAGCGCATCCGCCTGGCCGACCGGGACGAGGTCACAGGTTTGCTGGACCGGAAGGCCACCATGCAGCTGATCCGGGATCGGCTTGAGCTGTCCAGCCCCGACGAAAAGCATGCCCTCATCATGATCGACGCCGATTATTTCAAGGACGTCAACGACACCTATGGCCATCAGGCAGGCGATCAGGCGCTGGCCAGCTTTGCGCAGGCGATCAGCAGCAACTTCCGCGCCACAGACCTGGTCGGCCGCATCGGCGGCGATGAGTTCTTTGTCCTGATGACCAATGTGCGTGACAGGAAAGCCGTGGAAACCAAGACGGAGCAGCTGCTGAGCGATCTACGGGCCGTCCACTATGAAAGCGTTCATCTTTCCGCCAGCATCGGCGTCAGCTTCTTCCCCTGCGATTCCGCCACGCTGGAGGGCATGTATCAGCTGTCGGACAAGGCGATGTACGCCGTCAAGGACGCCGGAAAAAACGGGGTGCTCTTCGCCTCTGATCTGGCAGAAAAAGCAGAATAATCCAACACGTCCAGCAAACATCACCGCCGGAGGCATGGTTCCTCCGGCGGTCATCTTTTACTTGCTGCGTTTTTTCCGTTCTTTGTCCACATACATCTTTTCATCGGCCAGGCGGATGAAGTCGGAAAACTCCTCCGGCGACTGGGGGATTGCCGCATACAGGCCAAAGCCGGCCTCAATATCGCAGCACCATTCCTCCTCCCGGTTGAACCGGTCAAGCTCCTGCTCCACTGCCGCCATCAGCGCCGCGCCCTCCGCCGCATCCTCTACCATGCCGCAGATGAGGAACTCATCGCCGCTGATATGGACGCAGGTCAGGCCGTGCTTCTCCACACATCGCAGCACCCGGCCCATCCGGCAGATGGCTTCATCGCCCATGGGATGACCATAGGTATCATTGATGTGCTTCATGTTGTTGACGTCGATACTGATCATGGCAAAGCAGCGCTGCTCCCGGATTGCCTGCTCAAACACGGGAAACACCGCCTGCTGAAGGCCGCGCCGGTTATACAGCCCGGTCATCACATCGTGGATGGACATGTCCTCCAGCGCCTCGGCATACCCGCGGACCGTCGCATGCAGGGACATGCTGCTCAGCGAAGTCGCCAACAGCGTCAGCAGCGCATAAAGGCCGTAGCCCACCGCATGCTCCATGTCAAACACCGCATAGCCGAAACTACGGGAGGCCGTATACAGCGGGGAGAACACCAGCGCCAGGGGCTGCTCCCTTTCCTGCACCAGCAGCGGCAGCAGCGTATTGGTTGCAAACCGCTGCTGATGGAAGCGCTTGCCCTTGCTCCAGCCGGAGAGCAGCAGCATCTCCGCAGGATATGCAGTGTCCCGATCTGCGGATTTTTCCTTCAGGAACTCCGGATCGACGCACACGTGCAGCTGCTTGGCCTTCCACTTTCTTGCGAACTCCACAATCCGCGCCCCGGCGGATTCCACGTCCGTCATGCCGGAAATGCCGCTGAAGAAGGCCGCGCCCTTGAGCAGCGTCTGCTCCACATCGCGGAGCTCCGCGCTCAGCAGCCGGACATATTTGGACGCCTGCACCCCATTGAAGGGACAGCCGCAGCTGTCGCCGTAGATGGTTTGCGTCGGCATCACATAGGCCGGCTTTTCCGGGCTGCCATTTTCGATCCAGTCAACCAGCACGGTGACCGCCAGCTTGCCTGCCTCCTGCACAGGGCGATGGATGGTGGTCAGGCAGCGGCCCAGGGCCTCGTCCCGGGCGTCAAAGCCGGTCACCGCGATCTCGCCGGGGATGAGGTAATCCTTCTCGCGCAGCCGTTCCACCACGCCAAAGGCCATATCGTCATTGCCGCAGACGATCACCTCAGGCATCGCCTCGTCTCTTTCCAGCAGCAGATCCGCCGCCCTGCGCCCGCCCTCGCGGACCCAGCGGCCGTCAAACACCGCATCCTCCGGCAGATGCGCGCCGTACTGCGCAATCATCTCCCGCGCCGCATTGGCCCGGTTGATCGCCACGCTGTTGTCCGCCGGGCCCGTCACCAGGGCAAACTCCCGCATGCCGTGCTTCTCCAGCAGATGCTTCATCAGCTCGCGCACGCTGCTGTTATCGTCGAAGGTGATGCTGACGCTCTGGCCCCACTGGCCGTCCACCGTCACCAGCGGCATGCTCGGATACTGACCGAGCATCCCCTGGATCTGCTGCCTGCATTCCTCCGTCGGAATGGTATCCAGCAGCGCCACCACGCCGTCAAAATCCTTCAGATCCGGCAGGGTAAAGATCGCGCTCTCGCCGGCGTCGTTGCGGTCGAAGCCATCCGCATAGCCCTGGCAGTTGAAGATGCACAGATCCACATTCTTTTCCTGCGAGGCGCTGTACATACCCCAGGTGAAGCCCTGCTGGTACTCCTGATCCACGCCCGCCATCAGCGCCGCGATTCGCTTTCGTCTCAAAATCATGGGCAATCCTTCCAAATGCCGATGCAAGGCTGTCCTTCAGACATTCGCTGACAGCCTTGCATCGGCATTATTCAATCATCTTTTAACAGATTGATTATACCATCAATCCTTTGAAAAAGCAAACATTCCGGAGCTTATGAAACCATTTCCGACAACTAATATGCAAAAAAAAGTTGCAAAATCAGGGGCTTTTTTTCAAGAAATTCCCGGTTTGTCGCCCATTCCGGGGGATTATCAACTGCCGTTGACTTGCAATCAGAAGACCGGCATGGTAAAATAACACTGAATCTTTATGCCCGGAGGTCTTGTCCGATGAAAAAGATCGGCATTGTCACCGACAGTCATTCCAGCATATCCCCTGCCGAAGCCGCCATGATGGGCGTCCATGTGCTGCCCATGCCCTTTGACGTGGACGGACAGAGTTATTTTGAAGGGGTGGATCTGACCCGCCAGCAGTTCTTTGCCTATCAGCGGGCCGGTGCCACCATCGGCACCTCCCAGCCTGCTCCCGGCGCCGTCATGGCCCTGTGGGACGAGCTGCTGAAGGAATACGAAGCCCTGCTGTATATGCCCATCTCCAGCGGCTTGTCCTCCTCCTGCCAGACCGCCATCGCGCTGGCCGAGGAGGAACCCTATGCAGGCCGGGTCTTTGTGGTGGACAACGGCCGGGTCGGCACGCCCTTGCACCGCAGCATCCTGGACGCCCAGGAGCTGGTGGAAAAGGGGCTCTCTGCCGCCGAATGCAAGGTAGCGCTGGAGGCTGCAAAGGGCGACGTGGTCATCTATCTGGCCGTGGAGACTCTGGAATACCTCAAGCGCGGCGGACGCATCTCCTCCACCGCAGCCGCTGTCGGCTCCCTGCTGAACATCAAGCCCATCCTGCATCTGGCCACCGGCAAGCTGGAAAGCTACAAGAAGGCCCGCGGCATGAACAAGGCCTGCGAGGCCATGCTGGAGTCCATCCGCAGCGATCTGGCCATCCGCTTCCAGGAGGCCCACGCCCGGGGCGACGTGTTCCTGATGGCCGCCGGCAGCGCCGATGCGCAGACCACCGCCAAATGGCTGGCGCAGATCGAGAAGGCCTTCCCCGGCATGCCCATCCTCTATGACGACCTGTCCATGGGCGTCTCCTGCCACACCGGCGAGGGCGCGCTGGGCATCGGATTGAGCGTCCGGCCCCGCGTATAATCACCATCAGCGTTCCGGACGCCCGGGACGCTCAGACTGTCAAAAAAGGTCGTTGTAGCTCGCTGTCGGCAGACTGTAAATCGAAAATCGGCGAGCCCCATCGGGGCGGTTAAACGGGGCGAAGCCCCTGCGCGGCGATTTTCGCGCGATTTTGCTCGCAAAATCGCTTCCTTACACGAGCAAACGGCCAGGAGAGCTGCTTGCATGAGGGAGGCGCTTGCGCCGACTAGCGAGAGCAAATGCTTGCATTTGCCGAGCGTAGCCAGCGCCGGGCTTGCCCCGGTGATGGCCGAACGACCAGTGCGCGAGTGCAATTCCTCGAAAAAGTGCCTAAAGCACTTTTTCGACACGCTGAG